>DIQB01000061.1:0-2278 GCA_002427165.1 Firmicutes bacterium UBA5473 | reverse complement strand
AGCCTGGGGGCCCGGGCGATGATCAGTTTTTGCCGAATAATGGCTTTATGTGATGTTCTCCCTGAACTCTAACTATTGTGAAGCACCCGTTGATAAACCGTCGGGTGCTTTTCTTATTGTCTAAAATGCCGCACATAAACAAAGGAATGATCAAAAAAAGGAAAGCTTCATGTTTCAGTTTGCCCATAATTTATTTCGACATGGTATTTTGATATTTCAATAAAATGGTGATAAAATAAAGATAATCATGGTTTTGGAGGTGCGAAATTGGAAGAAGGTTATACTTTGGGATTGAAATCTGAGGTAACTTCAGATCTTAAGAAAGAAGTTATTGCTTTTGCAAATTCAGAAGGCGGCAATATTTACATTGGAATTACAGATGACGGTACTCTAATCGGTGTTGAGAATGTAACAAAAGAAATGGAAAGAATAAGCAATATGATCCGGGATGGAATCAAGCCGGATTTGTCCAGTTATATCTCTGTTGAATTAGTTGAGAAGGAGGGCTTCCTTCTGATCAAGGTTGCTGTTTTGAGGGGGCCGAGGAGGCCATACCACTTATCTGATAAGGGGATGAAGCCTTCTGGCGTTTACGTCAGATTAGGTGTCACGAGCGCGCCTGCTACAGAAGAATCCATCAGAGAGATGATAAAAGAAAGTGATGGTACAGCCTTCGACAAGTCTCGTTCCCTCAATCAGGATTTAACTTTTGAATATGCAAACCATTATTTTGCGGAAAGCAATTTGAAGTATGAGGAAAGCAATAAAAGGACTTTAAAACTCATAAACAAAGAAGGGTATTATACGAATGCGGCGTTACTATTGTCTGATCAATGTGAGCATAGCATTAAATGCGCGGTATACGAAGGAACGGGAAAAACTAAATTTAAGGCAAGACAAGAGTTTTTCGGTTCAATACTCAAGCAGATGAACGACGCCTACCAATACATCAGCCTTAATAATAATTTAAATTCGACTTTAGAGGGCCTCAGGCGGGTTGACTATCCAGACTATCCTGATTATGCCATTCGTGAAGCATTGTTAAATACAATTGTGCATAGAGATTATGATTATTCGGGCAGCACCCTTGTTAATATCTTCAGCGACAGAATAGAATTTGTCTCCATAGGCGGCCTTGTAGGTGGTATTACCATGACTGATATTATGCGCGGAGTCTCTCAAAGCAGAAATACAATAATTGCAAATATCTTCTACCGTTTAGAATTGATTGAAAGCTATGGTACCGGAATCCAAAGAATTATCGAGAGCTATGAAGATTGTAATGAAAAACCTACATTTATTCCTGGCCCCACATCTTTCGTTGCTGTACTCCCTAATAGAAATAAAACTGGTGGCGTTCAGTTTGATTCAAAACTCTCGCATGAGGATAATGTCTTAAGGATGCTTCAAGAAAAAGGTGAGATTACAAGAAGAGATGTTGAAGCGCTATTGTCTTGTTCCCAGTATCCTGCAATCGGTGCATTGAACAATTTGCTAGCGCAGCAGAAAATAGTAAAAGTAGGCTCGGCACGGGCAACAAAATATGTATTGGCAGACTGACACTCTCTCGAGCCAGGCTGCTGGGTGTGTAAAAGAAGGCAAGCCTAAATTAGACTTGTAAAATCGATGTTTTCCGTAGATAGCTAGGTGCCTATTTACCTGATTTTACCTTTGTTTCCGTTGCCAAACGTATGGGCGATTGTTCCCGTCTTGGGGAGCTCACAACAGTGACGCTGCTCATAATTATCTCTCGCTCCAGGCGGATACTGGTCCCGTTTTGTGTGATAATCTCCCGGACCTCTAGCCGCGGCACAACGACTTGCAGTTCGTGGGCGATTGGTAGCTTACTTTTACGCTCCAGAGTGATTCGGCAGAAAGGCAGACAGAGGTCCACAGAATCGTGGCTCTGACATTTTTGAGCTCTCCACATTTTGAAGCGTTGCCAGAGCCTTTTTCCTCTTGTCCACATAGGAATCCCTCCGCTGCTTTTATTCTAGAATACGCAGTAGAGGCATAGGTGGTGCCCGGTTTATGCTGGTGGAATAAAAGCAAGCCATGCTACGTGTACGTAGCATGGCTTGTGTTTTAGAATAGGTTAGATTCTTTAAGAATCCTCTGAGGCGTCTCGCAGAAGGCGGGAGAACTCTTCTTCGGTGAGGATCTTAATTCCAAGTTTTGTAGCCTGCTGGAGCTTCGCGCCTGGATCTTCACCCACAACAACGTAGTTGGTTTTTCGGCTTACAGAGCCGGAAACCTTCCCGCCTAAAGCCTCTATTTT
>DIQB01000009.1:1781-4352 GCA_002427165.1 Firmicutes bacterium UBA5473 | reverse complement strand
TACTTTCCGCAGTGCCATCATACATAAATTGTTCCTGATGCTGCTCAAAAAGCTCACCTTGGATAAGCTTTTCCCACCTTTGACAATTCTCACCCACCTTAAGACCGCCTGCAGTATCTGTACTGAAGAGCATTCTAGAAAACTCAAGTCTTGCAGGCCTTGTTTTGTCGAGAAGATTAATCCCTTCGTAACCCACAGGACAGCTGAAATCCAATAGACGTTTTTGAAAGCATAGGAAATATCCACCATAGATGTGTATGAAAATCTATCTTTTGCATACCTTCCTTTCCACTCTCGCCTTCAAAGGGCCCTCCTAGGGCTCCAGGTTCCGATGGCGGTGCGCTAGGGAACGATTAAAGTATTCATCTAAGCGCTCTATTTCGAATTCAGCAATTAGCTCCGAAATCGTTACCTCTTTCGTTTCCGAGGAGATAAGCACGGCACCAAGATAGCCCGGATCTGTGATCTTAACCCCTGCCCCATATTTAGCCTTCATAGCATCCAGTTTTGACCAGTTCTCATCCAGATGTACAACATCACAGTCCAGATTCACGCGTCCCGTGACATAATTGAAGTAGTTGGTGCTGGAGACTAAGCTCTCGCCCACAGGTGAGATAATACCACTGGGAAGACCTGCGATTGCAGAGGCAAAGTGGGCTCGACATGAGTAGGCCCAATGGTTCTGCATCAAGCCCCCATGATACATGGAAGAAAAGATGATTAAATCTGGCTGTGCTTCCACGTACTTCAGTCGCAACTCATCGAAGTTAAGATCAAAGCAGATGGCACAGGCCACAGTGCCAAAATCCGTCTCGATGAGAGGTGCATCTTTTCCGCAAAGGATGTTTGCTTCTGTTGTTTCACTTATCACCAAATGATTTTTATTATATCTACCTAGAACCTCTCCCTGCCGGTCCAGTAGACTCGTGGTATTGCGTCTGGTGCCATCAGGAAGATCTCGTGCTGCACTGTAGGCGATATAGCAATTATGCTCTTTGGCCACATCAGCGAAAAAGTCCTCTATGCGGCTCCCTCGAACTCGATAATATTCATGGCGCCTCTCCAAAGAAAAGTTAGGTGGCCTGTCGCAGGCCTCAGGGAGGACTATTAGATCAGGCCGATCTGGCAACACTTGAGCCAACTCCTCCTGCCAGTGTTGAATCATTTTCTCTACAGCATCCTCTAGAGGCAAGACTTGATCTAGTTCATAGGGCCTGGCTCCAATAGTGCTGATGGTAATATAATTTGCCATTTCACTCCTCCTAGCAAAGATGTCTTTGTTCTCTTTGACGAATAGCATCCCCTTTTTCGTATCCGCTCTAGACCATCCTTAGGATTATGGCAAAAGCTACCCGCCTTTAAAGTAGAAACTGTTTCCAAATCAGGCTCCTCTATCTCCATAAAGCTCAATTTAGAGTGGATTCTTTTTAAATATGTGGGGGCTAGTTTCTCAACAGCCAAGGTAGCACCACCATGCAAACAGAAGCTGTACTAATTCTCGAGTTATAAATTGATCCTTCGAATGTTCACCCTATTTCCCAACTGATTAGTGGCCCTGCTACAGCCTACAAGATCAACTTTCGTTTCCCCAATTTTGTCTCTTCCCCACCTTCCAAATGGCAATCGCCCTTTGCGTTACTTTTATACTTCTCCCTCGGGCTGCGTCATCCTCTGCACTATCCTGAACTGGGATGCACTATCCTACAATGACTTTTGTTGTCTATATTCGCTAGGGGAGACTCCCTCCTGACGCTTAAAGACTCTAGTAAAATAGTTGGGGCTATTATAACCCACCTTCTCGGATACAAGATAAATAGGCATTTCTTCTTGTTTTAGCAGCTCTTTGGCCCTCTCCAGCCGCACATGGGTTACATATTCCATGGGTGAAAAACCTATGGTGAACTGGAAAACCCGTGTCAAGTAACTCGGGCTCAAAGCAACATCTTGTGCAATTTGCTCGCAACTGAGATCTTCGGCATAGTTTTCCTCAATATAGGCTTTGGCGCGCAGAGCCTGCTTCTCGATCAGAGGATCAAAAAAACGCACCATCTGATGATGCTTCCCATGAGACTGTTCTTGCATGGCCCGTAAAATCCGCACAAGGATGCTAAAGAGGGTGAATGCCACCTCTCCACGCCAGCCTTCTTTTTGCTGCTCCACCTCAAATAAAATATTCTCCACAGTGGGAAGAAGCCCCATCCTGTCTGTAAGTACGCCACTCATCCCAGGCGGTAGTACATCACGAGGAGCTGTAAAGGCAAACTTAACATCAAAAGACCTGCTTTTCCCCTCTTTTTGCTCCATAGAGTGTAGCTGTCCAGGCTCAACTAGCACGATATCTTTTGCCTTCAGATGATAGACTCCATCTGGAAAGCGGATAGAGGTGCGTCCATCTAAAACATAGAACAACTGCCAATAATCATGGCTATGGAGGTCACCTACAATTGGGCTAACCCACTCGAGCTGCAGAAGATTAATAATCTGAATTTGAAAGTTCATAGGCAGATCTTCTGCAAATCTCATCATAACCTTTTGTCCTTCAATTTCTGCTGGCACAAATAATGCCTCCTT
>DIQB01000009.1:1138-1633 GCA_002427165.1 Firmicutes bacterium UBA5473 | reverse complement strand
GCTGGCACAAATAATGCCTCCTTCTTTCTCTCGGTAGCCTGTAGGCGAAAGGCCCATAGCCTTATGAAAAAATCTGCTGAAAGCAAACTGGCTACTATAGCCCACCTGGTCTGCAATAGCATAAATCGGTAATTGAGTATTTCGCAAAAGAAACCGCGCCCTTTTGAGGCGCAGCTCAGCTAAATGTTCAAAGATAGTCTCTTCTGTTTGCTCCCTAAAGAGGGCACACAAATAGTTAGGACTGAGCCCAACCTGGTTTGAGATCTCATCCAAAGTGATTTGCTCTTTAAAATTTGCAGCCAAATACTTCTGCACGGCCTCTACAACCTGTTTTTGCCAAGAGAGGGCGGAGGCAGGTCCCGCCTTGAGGCCTCGCAATATAGCCACAAAGAATAAAGTCAACTGTGAAGCTGCAGCCTGAAGGTAGCAAAAATCCTTTCCCTCGAGCTCTGAGAAGGCTTGCTCCAACAATGAAAGATATTTCGCCTCCCCTTG
>DIQB01000009.1:349-949 GCA_002427165.1 Firmicutes bacterium UBA5473 | reverse complement strand
CCTCCCCTTGCACCCGAGCGCCATCTGTGATCTGATATCTTCGGCTGAGAAATGCATTCGGAGGGCTATCTGGTCTCAAGCCTAGCCATAATAGCCGATATGGATCGCTCTCCTGCCATGCTTCGCTATGGGGTGTGCCCGGCGGGAGCAAGACTAGAGAATTCGGCTCAAGCTCAAATTTTTTGCCCTCTAAATAAAAACTACATTTTCCCTCGCTGAGAAAACATAGTTCCCAATAGTTATGTTTTTCCCCATCCGCACCCGAAGCTTCCCCTCCCTTTGGGTAGAGGATAGCTTGGGCCTCTTGTAAGGACGGTATTGTTTGGTTAGCTATGATTTCTATTAGGGTATCCATGCTCTTGCCTCCCAGACCAAAGATTCCCCGAGCCACTCACATTTACAGGGAAACGCAACACATGCCATGTCCCCTATCAGATGAACATTTCCTCATCCGTGTGTGGGGAGGCCTTTTTTGCCTCCCCATACATGAATTTATTTCATGCCAAACACTACGTGGACTGTAACAGTTATTTCTTTGTCCTTTGTGGAGGTATTGTGAACACCATAGTCCGAGACCTCTGTGGAGTAGGGCTCTGTGAT
>DIQB01000009.1:0-181 GCA_002427165.1 Firmicutes bacterium UBA5473 | reverse complement strand
TCTGTGGAGTAGGGCTCTGTGATCTGAAATACCCCCACTCTTGCCGATTGGATCTTGCCAATTTTATCGCCTGTACCCTTTGCGATCTCAGCTGCTCTGCGCTTAGCATCTAGCGTTGCTTTAGCTAAAAGATTCCTTTTCACCTGATCTAACTGGGAATTATAATACTCTAAATTGGAAT
>DIQB01000096.1:21166-24038 GCA_002427165.1 Firmicutes bacterium UBA5473 | reverse complement strand
GATTACCCCCAGTTTCTGAATCTGCTTAAAAAGACAATCCACAAGCA
Source organism: Firmicutes bacterium UBA5473 (assembly GCA_002427165.1). Lineage (GTDB taxonomy): Bacteria > Bacillota > DTU084 > DTU084 > DTU084 > UBA5278. Next base: position 23,991 of record DIQB01000096.1, on the reverse strand, counting down.
CAGTCCTGATGCTGAGATTGTATTTTGGACTTATAACTGGGGCTGGGCGCCCCAGGAGGCAAGGCTGGAGCTGATTCGGAATTTGCCCGAAGGGATCACCTTACAAGTTACCTTTGAGATGTTCGAGCAAATCCGGCACAGTGGCGTGACCAACTATTGCGCGGATTACACCATTTCCTTTGCAGGCCCGGGCAAGTATTTCGCAAGTGAAGCAGAGGAGGCTAAAAAGCGCAATATCAAACTCTATACTATGAGCAATACAGCAGGGATGACCTGGGATTTTGGTGTGGTTCCCTACATTCCGGTTCCGTTTCAGTGGATGAAGCGGCACGAGGCTCTAAAGGATGCACAAGAGGCGTGGGGTCTTTCAGGCTTGATGGAAGGACATCATTATGGCTGGTGGCCATCAGTTGTAAGTGAGCTAGCCAAGTGGAACTATTGGTCGCCTGGCCCTGAGCCTGGGAAGATACTGGAGAGAATTGCCAAGCGGGATTTTGGTGAAGGAGCATCTGCGGCCCTGGAGGCCTGGCACGCTTGGAGCGAGGCCATCACTCATTACATTCCTACAGAAGAAGATCAGTATGGGCCCTTTAGGGTGGGTCCCTCGTATCCGCTCTTATTTTGGCAAGAACCATTTGTCCCCAGTGTTAATTTACAGGCTTCAAAGCATGCCCACTTTGGAAATGGGATTGTGCTGCCCGACTACTTTTTCCATGAACATGTGCTGCAGTCTCCGGGGGCATCGAGGCTTCCTGTAGAGATAAGCTCTTTACATGAATTTATAGATTTATGGAAGAGGGGAATAGAGGCTTTGGAGAATGCACTTGACGAAGTGCCACAAAAGAAAACGGTAGATGCCCAGCGGATGCTGGGGTTAGGCAAATTTATCTTGAACTCTGCGAAGACAGCCATCCATGTGAAGGAATGGTGGAGCCGGAGGTGGCAACTTCAAGTTGAGCCTGATGCTAATGAAGCAGGAAAGCTCTTGGATGAAATGGCCTCTATCGCAAAAGCTGAGATTGAGAATGCAAAAGCAACTATTCCTCTTGTAGAGGCGGATTCCAGGATTGGCTGGGAGCCTAGTATGGAGTATATAACAGATAAAGAGCATCTTCTGTGGAAGATCAAGCAAGTTGAAAGAGTTTTAGAGGAGGAAATACCGAAGTATCGGCAGACACTAACGCTTACCTCTTCTTGACGAGAATAACATTTTTAGTTTGACATTTCCACTGGCGGGGGCCAAGACTTTTGGGTGGGGGGCATTTTTGTGAATACCAGGATGCAAAGGAAAGAATTCTTCAAGAGCAAAACATTTTTTATTATTGCCAGTCTCACGCCGATCCTGTTTTTTTATACGCTCTTTTTGGTGGTTCCCAAGATCACGTCGTTCTATTATCCTTTTACAGAGTACGATGGGATTAGCGAGCCGGTGTGGATTGGCCTCAGGAATTTTATGACTATAGCAAAGGATGCAGATCTTTGGGGTGCCATGAAGAATAACCTTTTCTATTGGGTTATTGCGACCCCCATCAATTTCTTTGCAGCGCTGATTGTTGCATTTTTGCTAGTGAAAAAGCCCTATCGGGAAGGAAACTTTTATCGCATTCTCTATTACTTCCCGGCAATTTTGCCCAGTGTAATTACGGCTCTCATGTGGCAATTCGCTTTCCATGGCCGCTATGGGATTTTCAACGCACTGCTAAATGCGGTGGGTGCGAATGTAGGGGAGTTTTATTGGCTTACCCATGCCACAGCTGCGAAATGGGCGATGATTATCCCTATGGTGTGGGGCGGCTGGGCTGGAAATATGTTAATTTTTATGGGTGCTATTCAGTCTGTGCCCACGAGTTTGTATGAATCTGCAGAGCTCGATGGTGCCTCAGATGCACAGAAGCTATTTTTAATTACGGTGCCTGTGATTTGGGAGACCATGAAGACCATGATTTTCTTCAGTATAATAGGGCTTTTTGGAGCTTTTGAGCTGATTTTGGTTATGACCAATGGAGGTCCTGCAGGAGCAACAGAGGTTGTGGGTACATATATGTATAAGATCGCCTTTGGAGCTGAAGGTGTAGCGGCATTTGGTTATGCAGCTGCAATTGGACTTATCCTTTTTGCAATTTTAGGTGTGATCAGTATTGTTGCCTTCCGGTTCATGGATCGGGGCGAGGCAATCGAGATGGCGGGCTAACGCTAGGTCGAACATGAACTGGAGGAATTCAAATGGCTAAAGCTGCAAGTGTAAAAAATGAAACTGGGATGGTTAAGCGTCTGGAGGTAGGAGATATAGTAATCAGGGTGCTGATGGGTCTGTGGGCCTTGGTTATTATTTTGCCGCTGATTTGGGTGCTGTACACATCTTTGAAAACCAACCAGGAGTTTTTCTTTGGTGCTTGGAAAATGCCGAAAGTATTGCAGTGGAGAAACTACTACCGAGCTTGGGCTGAGCTTGGAATCGGGAAGAGCTTTTTTAATACCATCATTTTGCTTACAGGTGCGATGCTACTCAATACCTTTATAGTGGGGCTAGGTTGTTATACTTTGGCTAGGTTTGATTTCAAAGGCAGGGATACTGTTTATTGGTATATCATCGGTAGTTATTTTATTACAGGGATGAATACCATGGTTACAGGCTATATCTTGATGCGGCAATTGGGCTTACTGAATAGCCTCTTTGGTTTGATTATTTACTATGGAGCAGGGCCTATTGTTTTTAATACTTTGATCCTGACTGCATTTATGAAAGGACAGCCAAAGGAACTTGATGAGGCTGCATATATTGATGGTGCATCTTATTGGCAAACTTTTTGGCATGTGGGATTGCC
>DIQB01000096.1:4359-20926 GCA_002427165.1 Firmicutes bacterium UBA5473 | reverse complement strand
AATGATTTTATCCACCCGTTATTGTTTATTCGGGATCCGGAAAAGTATCCGCTGTCAGTTGCAATTTATTCTATGGCGCAGTCTATGACATATAAAGCGGACTGGGTGACGCTGTTTGCTGGGTTTGTGATCATGATGATTCCGACGATCGTTGTGTACAGCGTTTTTCAGAATTATATTACTCAAAACCTGAACATTGGTGCTTTAAAAGGTTAGAACAAAACATTTTTGGAAGGGGTGATCCAGGTGTTGTGGAGGAAGAGACTTGGTGTGATAGTAATTTTGCTCTTAGTTTCAATGGTTTTGGTTTTTGTTGGTTGTGGTAAGAAAACAGATATAGCTGAGGAAGGTACATATAGTGGAGAGGTGTATCCAGAGAATGGGCTTCCGAAAGACAAAAGGATAACAATTCGTGCTATTTATCCTGTTCAGGGGACCGGAAAGGGTCAATTTGCTTATGCTGTGAAGACTTTTGAAGAGAGGTTCCCAAACGTAAAGATCGATGTTAGATATATCGAAGCTGGAAGAGTTGCATATCAAGAACTTATTAATGCTTCTCTTCAAAGCGGTAGCGATGATGAAATGTATGATTGGGTTTATAGTTTTGAGTCTGCTAAAGATAAGTTGATAGAACAAGGCAAGCTAGAGCCTCAAGACGAAATGTGGGAGCGTTCACTTTTTGACAAACCTTCTCTTAAATTAAAAGATATCGTTAAACTCGATAAACGTGAGGTATCCAGTCCTGACGGCCATTTATACGCATTACCTAGCGGTATTACTATTGTTGGTTTATATTATAACAAGAAATTGTTTAAGAAGTATGGTTGGGAAGAACCTAAAGATTGGGTTGAATTTATGAACCTTTGTGCAAAGATTAAATCTAAAGGTATTTTTCCTCTAGTAATGGATGGCAAGCATGCATTAGCCTATTTTGATTTCGGCTGGTCAATCATTCCTTATTCGGTTGGAGGAGAGAAATATAGGAATGACCTTTATAATTATGAACCTAATGTTTATTGCTCCAAGGCATATCTAGCTATGTTAGAACGCTTAGAAGATTTTTCAAAACTAGGCTATTTGCACCCGGGAACAATTAGCTTTGATCATACCCAATCTCAAATGGAATTTTTACAAGGAAAGGCTGCAATGATTACTAATGGGACTTGGCTCGCCAATGAGATGAAAGATGTCACTCCCCCTGATTTTGAATGGGGCTTTATGCCATTTCCGGGGAATAACCCTGGACAAAAACAATATGTTATTATGAATACTGGTGGTTCGGGTTATGTTTGGAAAAATAAACCAGCATTAATAAAGCAATGGGTTAAAGAATTTAATCTTTGGCGACTAAATTTAGATATCCAAAAGAAAGTAGCTGAATACGGTGGAGTTCCTATTCGGACAGATTTCCTTTCTGACTTAGAATTTTCTAAAAATATTTCGCCGACTGTGAAAATAGCTTTAGAAATTACAAACAACTCAAATATAAAATTTGTAAGTCCAGATCGGCGTGTTCGTGTTATCAGTAACTCAGATATGGCGAAGCTATCAAAAACAAGAGAAGATGGTTATGTTAGCATAATAAGTGGTCGTAAGAATGCTAAACAGGTTGCAAATGAGATAAATATGCAATACATGAAAGCGTTGGCAGCAGAGAAAAAATAGTGTGCCTATTTAGATATGGGAGTGAAAATTAAAACCAAATTTAAGGATAATTATTCATTAAGGAGGTTTTGATGTTGAAGCCACGCTATGTATTGATTATTTGTGGGCTAATATTGTTTTTTTTAGTAGGATTATGTTTGGCAGTTGAAAATAACATTGGAGGTAGTGCTAAGCTCGCCGGAAAGGGATTTTCGCAAGTTGCAGATAATTTGGGAATCCTGGCTAATCCCGCTAGTTTTGAGCATGTAAAAGTTAAACTTTCATTGTCCCGTTCGGAACTCTACGATATCGGGGTTATTTATAGTTATTATGAAGGAGCTTTTCACCTACTACCTAATTTAAGAATAGGTTTAATTTATGAATCTGTGCAGGATCAAGATAAGATTGATTATAGCGGTTACAGTCAACAATTATTTGCTCTGGGTTTGGCGTACAAAGCAAATGAACGGTTAAAATTAGGTATAAATATGAATCATAACCGAATTGGACTTTTTAAGGAAAATATTGGTGAAGGTTATTCCTATGACTTTGGAATTCTTTTAGGCCCTTTTAAAATTAATCAATCATATACAAATTTAGGATTGAAGGCTGAAAACTTATTAGCAAGTAGGAAGTACAAGACTAATAGAGTGGAGACCCCTGAACTAATTATTACTTTTGGAGGCAACATAGATATTGGCGATATATCATGTGCAGTAGATATTACACAAGATGAATTGCGCTTCGGAATAGAATATCAAGTAATTAACTCATTAACTTTGCGAGCGGGGTTAGTAAACGGGCAGCCTACTTTGGGAATTGGAGTTTTGCGTAGTCCATTGCAGATTGATTATGCCTATTGGCTTTCAGAAGTAGGAGCAACTCACCGTGTAGGAAGTAGTATTTATTTCTAACGTGGGGGGAGGAAAGAAAGTGAAAAAAAGAATCTTACTTGCATTAGTCCTGTTCCTAATAGCTTTGCCTATGCAGGCCGCAGTCGATGTAAGAATGCAAGGCTCGATATATGCCGAAATTGCATCTGAGCCAGGTGATGTATTGAGAGCAGGCACAAGGATTCAACTGTATTCTGAGTTGGCATCTTCTGGTTTTACTGCAGGGAAGGTCAGATTAATAGGACTAAACCAAAAGGTAGGAGATCTAAACACCTTTGATAGCGGAAGTTATTTCCTGTTAGATAATTTGATCAATTGGGTTGAAGTTCAATTAAGGGGCAACTTGTTTCCACAGGGGCCTCCAGTTTTAGTCTCAATAGGTAATGTTGAAGTTGACTATTCACCATATGTTATTTCTTTAAAAGACGATTTGTTAAATTGTTATCACACATCGTATTTAAACCGCCGAGGAGTTACTCTTAGAGAATTAAAAGTGGGAGGGCTGGAAGGGTCAGGGTTTGCACTCTGGGGTTTTGGAGATCCTTCAAAAAATGCCGTCGGTGGGAAGCTTTCTAGAACAGTTGGTCCAACAAAATTTTCTGGAATTATTGTAGACTATAGACATCGCGCTCCTGATTCAGAACGAAAAATTCTAGAGAGTTTTGCTAACAATCAGCAGTTAGTTTCTGAACTAGGTTGGGAACAAATAAAAAGCTTAGAATTAGAACGCCAAGTTGGTGTTTTAGGCTCATTCCATATTTTGATAGCTAACCAGAATCGAAAAGTCTATAACCGTGTTGATAATAACAACGTGGAATCAATACAACATGATAGCATTTTGCAAAAATACCAATGGGAATTGCCAATAACAGATGAAACAAACTTTGTAATTGGTTATAGGGACTTTCCTTCAGATTTTGACCCAATCTTTCGGGATCGAACCTCTGAATTTGATTCTCATAAAGGTTATTACCTAGGATATAACCCAATAGATATGTACCAAGATAGGGTTGGTTATTATTCAGAAATCAGCACACAAAAGGATAGCTTTAAGCTTGGAATAAGGATAGAAGATTATAGGGATCACCAAGTATGGCCTGCTAACTATAAGACAACTGGGTTTGCTTTAATTGGGCAAGTTTTTGCGTATCAAGTAGATGTTTTTTCGCAACTTGAGCAAAAGATTAGTTGGTTCAATACTGGAATTCGTAACACCTCAACGAAAGGGTTTACAAGATTTATTTTAATGAGGCCTTTAGCATTTGGCAGAACACCAATGCTAACAGGATTAGAAATCAGAAGGCAAAGCGATGTTGCGGGAATTCATAATTCAGGGACCCTTTTCGTTCGTTATAAAAAGAGCGACTATTTAACAGTAGATGCTGGAGTTGTTCAGGCCTTTTCTAAAGGCGTCACTGGGGGAAGTTTCTGGGGTTTAAAATATAAGGCACCAAATGGCCTTGAGTTACAATACAGAAATACTTATCCAACAATAGTTAGCGAAGGTAAACTGTGTTACGATCCGGATTATAGATTGCATGAAGAAGGTTCTATTTTTAAGTTAAGTGTTAATACGACTTTTTAATGAAGGGGGGGGGTAAGGTGAAAAAAACACACATACTCTTAAGTGTTATCATTATATTAATGGGATCCCATTGTTTAGCTAATGAAGGTGTTCCTCTTAGGTTGCCTGCTACAATAATTTCTAATTTTTATTATGCTCCGGAAACAGGGTTTAGAACATCTAACTACTTACGTATTTTTACGAATATAAATACAGGCAGCAAGGTTTCATTATCCTTTTATTTATATGGAATTTTCGAGTCTTCTGGGGGGGGATTTGAGCTATCAGATGAGAGATGGATCAACCCCTGGATCGACTACCTAAGGATAAATCTAGCAGGCCCAATTTTACCTTCTGGAACCCCTATTTCAGTAACAATGGGGCAAGGTTTAATAATGTATTCTCCTTATATAGCATCTTTAAACATTGATTTCGCCAAGCAAGGACAAGGGATTATGTTTAAGGATCTTAGTTGGGGTAAGGTTGATTTTAGTGGGTTTTTAATTTGGGAAAAGGCCAAACCTTATCGAGATATCGGTGACGGGTTTAGGGCAAAATTTTCTAGTGGCCCATGGAAGTTTGATGCAATTTCAGTGCGTCATCTAAATGGGGATCCGATTATTAAAGATGGTAAAGTCGAATCACTTGGGGTTTATCAACTTATGGAAAGAGATCTTCAAGTTCAGATTGAGCACGAGTTACCTAATGGTGCGAAAATAAACTATTTACTAATTGAACAAAAACAACCCTACAGCCTAAACCCCTTGGCAACAGCGAAGAAATTGGATATAAATCTACCTATGCAAAGGGATAATTGGTTGTTTTCTTATCGAAATTTTGATTATGGTTTTGCGCCCCGGTACCGGGATAGAACTCCTCTATACCTTTTATCTAGTGGAGTGCTTTCGGCTTGGAACCCCGTAGATCGATATAAGAATCAACAAGGTATTTCCATGAAAGTAAATGGGAGCATGTTTGGCAAGAGAGCCCACTTTTCATTAGATCATTATGCTTTAAATCCAGATTATAAAGAACCCAGAATTAATTTTGAATGTGGGCTTGATGGTAATGTAGCTATTGATTTAATAGGTACCTACGATTACACAGAACAGTCCTTTAAGTATTTTGAATCACAATTTAAGCAGAATGTACTAAGGAATTCAAGGATGAATGTATATGGGGAATTAAAGTACATATACGATCGCGTAGGTAATAACAATGATCTAAAATTAAAAGGCTCACGAATTGATTATGGCGTTGAGGTTACTTTTAGGCGTGGCTTTTTCGCTGGCCTTACACTTGGGGCTGGTATCAAGCAAGCACGAAATAATTATCGGTATTTTAACGGTAGATGGTTTTTATTAAACAATATTGGATTGGAGTTTTCTTATCAGTACCCTTGGAGTATGGATTCAAAGGATTATTGGATCGACGATTTCAATAGGATACATTACAGGGACAATTATTTAAGTTTGAAGTCTAATGTCAACTTCTAAAGGGGGGTAGTGCTTTGAAAAGGACGATAGCTTTAACGATTCTGTTCATTTTGCAAGTAAATGTGGCATTAGCTGCAAATGGCCCAAATATTGTTGCAAATAGTAGCTTTGAATTCAACAGTGAACGTGGATTATTACCGGATGGTTGGAGGTTTTCACGATCAGTGGGAAATTCATCATATGGAGTTGATCAAACTCAATCATATACAGGAAGTAGCTCTCTAATGATGAAAAACAATCAACCAACAGATAGGGCTTCTTGGATATCAGAAAAGATTTATCTTAAAACAAGTACTAAGGTACAATTTGGTCTTCATTACAAAACTATTGGATTGCAGAATGAGGATGGGAAATTTAGGGTTATTTTAAGACGTTATGATGGAGGAGGAAGTGTTTATTGGGAAGACTTTTATACTGTGGATTGTGATAATGACAATAATTGGATCAGTTTCACATCACTTCCAAAGACTTTGGGAGAAACTGTTAGTGTTGACTTAAATATTAGTATTACCAATGGTGCTGGGACGCTCTATATAGATGATATATGGATGTGCGTCGTTGATGCTGAAGAGGATTTAATACCACCTAAGGCTCCAGATGGTGTAGTAGCATCTAGACAAGCGCAAGATCAGATCATACTAAATTGGAATATCTCTGCTGCAGCGTCAGATGGCGATTTACCAGTGATGTATAAAATTTTTCGAAGCAAAAATGGAGATATTTTACCCACTGAAGATAATTTGGTTGGTGAGTTGTTTAGAGATAGATACTCATGGTTAGATTATAATGTAGAAGAGGGAACTAGGTATTACTATATGATTGCTGCTATGGATAAGGCAGGAAAATTTTCTTTTTCAAAAGTGGTATCGGCAAGCGAAAGGCCTGGATATATCGGAGATGCCATTGAAAATGGCGGTTTCGAGGAATGGGAAAGTGCTACCAAGCCGAAGTATTGGACAATCGAAGGTAGGGAGGGGTCTATTACTCGCGATAATTTGGTAAAGAAAGAGGGAAACTATTCATTAAAGATAACAAACTTAGCAAACACAGAGTACAATTCTGCATTACAGATATGCTCAATAAAGCCAAATACTGACTATACTCTCCTAGGATGGATTAAGGGCGAAAATATTGAAATTCGTCCGGAAGGGGGAGAAGGTGCAAAACTTTTCATGCCACTAGGTGCTGCGAAGTATTACGGTACCTTTGATTGGAAACAGATAAAGATAAAATTTAATTCTGGAAGCAGAACCACACTTGAGATTAGTCCTTACCTTCATTTTTCAAAAGGAACTGTCTGGTTTGATGGCATAGCTTTATGTGAAGCTATAGATGGTTCCCCACCAGAGGCTCCTACAATGTTCAAAGCTAGTCGTATAAATAGAACCAATAAAGTAGAACTTACTTGGAACCCCTCAAATGAAGCCCCCGATGGCGATCTTCCTACTAGGTATCTTATTTTTAGTGGGGAGAAGCCAGAATCCTTGACATTAGTAACTACCTTACCGGCTAGTGCTACTTCATGGATCGATACGAATGCTCCACCTAATTCTGATTTCTGCTATGTCATAATAGCAGAAGACAAGGCAGGCAATGAGAGCTATCCTGTCGAAACCTTTGTCAGTAAAATGGGAGTTTTGAAGGGAAGAATAATTTCAGAAATGGATTCTGAGCCGTTGGAAGGTGTGAAACTATTTTTAGATGGAATAGATACCGGAGTATTAAGCGGTTCGGAAGGGAATTTTGAAATTGATATGCTTCTTGCTGGTTATTATACCCTTAGTATAATAACCAAATACTATCAGAAAAAAGGTATCAGTTTCGAACTAACAATAGGAGAATTAAAAGACTTAGGGGACATTGAACTTAGTTGGGATGATATTCCCCCAAAAGAACCTGGCGGTTTACGAGCAGATGGTAGGTCTCATGTTGGATTAATTGATTTGGTATGGAGCGAGCCAGAAAAGGCAGAGGATGAAGAGATTGCATCTAGTTATAATATTTATAGATCTACTAGTGAAAATGTTCTTCGCATACAAGATTTTTGGATTGCTAATACTGAGGATACTTCTTGGCGAGATATTATGGACGGAAGCATTTATGGAAAAACTTTGTATTACGTTATCGAAGCCGTAGATGGGGCGGGTAATGTTTCGGAGGAAACGTCTAATACAGCTTGGGCAACTGTTAGGACTCCACCTATTCCGGTTTTAGATTCACCGAGAGAGAGAATGTTGTTTTATGAAGAAGATCCTAAATTTTATTGGGGGGAAATAAGTGATCAAGATCTTGCTGGATTTATAATTCAACTTAGTACAAACATAAACTTTCCCATAGGAAAAACGTTGGAAGATTCCTGTGATAATGTTACGAACTATACTTGGCCCGAAGAATTGGAACAAGGCATATGGTTCTGGCGTATAAGGTCGTGTTTTAATACAGGGGTATTAAGTAGTTGGTCAAAACCGGAAGAGTTTGTATTGGTTAAATTGGAACCTAAAACAGCACTGGTACCGTATATTAATGTTGTACCTTCGATATTAAGCAATGAATTTGTAAACATTAATTATTTGCTAACTGACGAAGCGACAGTTATGTTAAATGTATTTAATATAGGAGGAAAATTGGTTGATACGATAATTGTTGGTCAGCAGGGGGCCGGTTATTATGAATGTCGTTGGGAAGGTAAAAATAAACAATGCAAGGAATTACCAAACGGTCTTTATATTATTCATCTAAAAGTCCAGCCAACAAATGCTAGTTCCGAAAGGGTAATAAAAAAGCTTGTTATATATAGGTAGGAGGTAAAAAAATTATAATATGTGGGGTTTCAGGCTTTCAGAACGATGATAATTAATGGGGAGGGTTTTAATTGAAAACTAAGCTGTTTATTTCAATCTTCTTTTCTTTCTTAGTTCTTGTTTCCTCGTTAGCAAATGGTTCTTCAAACCCAATAGTTTTAAAAAGCGATAATGGAAATTTTGATGGTTACTCTGCAAATTCAACCACACATCAGGTAGAACCGAAATACCAGATTATGAAGATATTTGATATATCCCAGGAAGATTTGGATGGAGTCGTGGAGGCCAAGGTTAGGCTTTATATGGGTTTGATCGATTTTTCCCTTGCACGAAATGGTTTCCTCGAAGATATGCAATTAGTTGTTAATGGAAATATCGTTACGGTTCCGCTTGATCAATTTAATCATGGAAAGCGGCGTGGTCAATTTCCTGTATATGAATGGTGTGACATAACAATACCTTATAAGTATCTGAAAGCTGGCGAAAATAAAGTTATTGTTAAAAAGGCCAAAGGCACCACCGAGGATGATTATGTTTATGTAGCAATTGATAACAGCATATCATATGGTAAAAGCGCTTGTAGTATGGATGATGGAAAAACTTGGATCTATGAAAAACTCAATGCTGTAAATGCGAAAGGCGAATATATGATAAGGCTTGTTTTATATAAAGATAAAAGTTCTCAACAAGGTACTAAGCAGGTTGGCTTATTGCAAATTGCTGAAAATAAAAAAGTTAACTTAGCCCCCAAGGTTAATCAACCCATAGGAAAAGTTGAAGTTATCCAACCAAGGGTGTCAGCAGCCAACAATGAATGTATCATAAGCAATGGGTATTATTCATTAAAGTTATCTTATGCTTCGAATTTAGTTTTAACAGAAATAAAGTCTGCTTATACTAATTGGGAGAATATGTTGAGCAACAGCGACGCGACTGAGTTATTTTGGATTAAAGTTGATAATCGGAGGATATCTTCTTGTGAGTTTCGCGTAGATAACATGCAAATATTGACTCAGCAAGAACAAGGAACTTCTTTTGATCTTGTATATGATGAATTATCGCTTTGTGGAACAATAACATTAAAGGTTGACTCAACAAATGAGATAAGAATGGGACTAACCCTTCGTAATAATGGGGCCGACGAGTTAGAAATAAAAACGGTTTTTCCGCATTTGGGCGGAATAATAATTTCAGATTTAGAAGTAGATGATTACTATATGTTTCCCATGTATGGGGGTATAATTTCAAATAAAGCCTCTTATATTCATTCGGCATATGGTCAGACCACGGCACTGTGGCAGATGGTTGATGTTTATTCTCCACCCAAGGGATCCGGTTTGTATATAAGAATTGATGATACTACCGGTATATATAAGGCTATTCAATTAGCTAAAGGAGAAAGTCCGGATGTAATACTGGCTAATGCCGACTATAGATCGTCAAATTCAAATATAAGCTGGGTAGACCAACGAATGGTGGAATCGTCAACTGGAACAGCGATAGCTTTTGGTTATCAAACATACAAAATCAAAACAGGTGAAAACTTTGCCTATCCAGAAACGGTATTAGGGGTACATCCAGGAGATTGGCAAGTGGCAATGAAAAGATATTCTGCTTGGGCCCATGAGACCTGGGAATGGCGACCATATCCTTCAAGTTTAACCGATGTTTTTCATATGAAATTCGGTCCGGGCCTTCCAGAAGATCCACTGATCGTAAATGGACAATGGCGAGATATTAAACGCAGTGTGGGCAAGGAAAAAGACTTACTAGAGCTTCAACATTGGTGGAAATGGTCAGAATTAGGTCCTTGGAGCGTACCACTTGATAATGATTTAAAAACCGCTCGTGAAATGCTTGGAGATTTAGTTGTGGATCAGGGATTATATCAATATCAAAAGGATCCCATAACTGGAAAAATGTGTTTTATTAACAATAGAGGTGAGTGGGGCTATAACGAAGCATGGGGAGGAAAGGAAGCTTTAAGAAATTATATTGATGGTTTAAAACAAGAGGGTGTTATGGTAACCCTATATACGGATCCTTTTTTAGTTTTAGACCCAACTAGTTTTGGGCAGGAATATGGTGCAGAATTAGGAGTTATGAATCCTATATGGTACAAGAATCAGCTAACAAAACCTACATATATACCGCTTCAACCCGAAGGATATTATACTGGTTCATCGTGGCAAATGTGTGTAGACAATCAATTTTACCAAGATTACTTTGCCGAAAAAATAAAAAATGTTTGCCGGGACTTAGGAACCGGAATTCGTTTGGATGAAGTTGGCTTTTCTCGACCAGCTTGTTATTCTGATAAACATGATCATATTTTTGCAAGAGAACCAGGTGATGAGGCTACATTTAAAGCCCAAGCTGAATTGGTTCGAAAGGTCAGGGAGGCAATGGATGAGGTTGACCCCACACTGGTTCTAATGGCCGAGGCTCCAGGTAATGATCTTGTAATGAGTAATATGGAAGGTACCTTGTTTTATGATACACGTTGGGCTCTTACCCTTGAGAGAATTAATCCTGTAGTTTTTAATATAGCCCGCTTTTATTTTCCAGAGTGCAAGGCCATCGATTATATTCAATCTGGCGCGGATAATAAGTATTATGAACAAGCTTTCTGGCAAGCAAAGGCTCTAGCCGAGCCAACTTCGGTGTATAGAGCCACATATTCCAGCGCTTATTATAATATCCTTAAAGAAAATGGGGATGCATACGGAGGAAAAGATTTAAGAGTATTTGTGCCAACTCAAGTCGAATATATTTATGCTAATACATTTGCAACAGATAATAAAACTTTAATTCATTTCTATAATGATAGTGGGAAAGAATTTAAAGGAATTGTAATTGATGTTCCATACGAAAAGGGATATCATTATTTCGATTTAATAAATTTGAAAGAAGTAGCTACTTGCGAAGAAGAGAATGTGTTATTGATTAAAACACATTTATTTCCAGAAAAAGCTGGTTGTATTGCTAAATTGCCGTGCTTATTGACACTAGATAAAAAAGGCAATGATTATTTTGTAAAGATTAAGTCCGATGTTATTGGATATGATGAAAGTTTGGAGCTCAAAGTCTATGACAAAGACCACAATGTAATATATCAATCAACAAGCTGTAACACGGAAAACAAGATTCCTAGTACTATTTTTGAAGCAAAGCCTTCGCATATAAAACTTTACCAGAAGGGTTATTTGTTGGATGTTATTGCCTTAGAATAATATTATTATGTGCCACTTAGCTACAGTATCTAGCAAGACAGTATTCGCAGGCAGCCCTAAAAGAATTTTTATGAATGCTACTAAGGAGCCTTTTCGGTTTAAAGTCTCAAATTATAATTGTGAGACCAATATCTATCTACCCTTTAATGAAAGAATAAAATGGCCAAGATTTCAGGATACCAAAAAATAAGCAAAGTTGAAAAAAGATAGTGAAAAATTTCAACTTGACAGCCCCCAAAAAGATATGTATAATTGAAATTGAATTGAAAAAGAAGAAGCAGCGCTTCTCACCTTGCAGCTATGCGAGCAGGGTACACCAAAATTACTTATAGACTATTCTATAGGGGTGGTGTGCCTGTGAGGCGCAGCCACCCTTTTTCTATTCGGGATGAGGAGGTGCGATGTTATTATACGAGAGCGGGACGTAAGGGTAAACGAGGAGATCAGAATCGCAGAAGTTCGAGTGGTAGACGACGAGAACAACCAACTTGGTGTCATGTCTCCTCGGGAAGCGCTAAGGATCGCCCGAGAGCGGGATCTTGATCTGGTGGAAATTGCCCCCACTGCGAGGCCACCTGTATGTCGAATTATGGACTACGGGAAATTTCGCTATGAGCAAAGCAAGCGAACACGTGAGGCACGCAAGAAGCAAAAAGTAACAGACGTCAAAGAAGTACGTATGACCCCCAAGATCGAAGAACACGATTTTCAAGTCAAAGTTCGCAATGCAGAAAAGTTTCTCAAAGGCGGAGACAAAGTTAAATGCACAATCCGTTTTAGGGGACGAGAAATAGTCCACTCAGATCTTGGCAAGAAGCTTCTGGAACGCTTGGCGGAAACCTTGAGCGAAATTGCAGTTGTAGAACGGGTTCCCAGGGTGGAAGGCAGAAACATGATCATGATCCTAGCCCCGAAGCTATAGGACAAGGAGGAAACAACATTGCCTAAGATGAAAACACACCGTGGCGCAGCCAAAAGGTTTAAAGTCACGGGCAGTGGCAAGTTTATCAAGAACAAGGCATACAAAAGCCATATCCTAGAGAAAAAGAGCAGCAAACGTAAGCGCAAACTCCGCCAGTCGGCAGTAGTAAGCCCGGCTGAGGCTAAGAGAATTCGCAAAATGCTGGCCCTAGGCTAAAGGAGGAGAAAAGCAATGCCACGCGTAAAAGGCGGAGTAGTAACTAGACGTCGCCATAAAAAAATACTAAAACAAGCAAAAGGATACTACGGCTCCAGAAGCAAGACCTTCCGGCCAGCTAATGCAGCAGTAATGAAATCCCTTCATTATGCTTACGTCCACCGTAGGCAGAAAAAACGCGAATTCAGGAAACTCTGGATCGCACGGATCAACGCTGCATCAAGACAGGAAGGCATGAGCTACAGTCGTTTCATCAATGGACTGCGCCAAGCTGGTGTAGTTGTAAACCGTAAAATGCTAGCGGATCTCGCAGTAAACGACACAGCTGCTTTCAGTAGCCTAGTCGCCCTTGCCAAAGAAAAAGTCAATGCATAAACCTGGGATCTCCCAGGTTTTTCCTATATCTGGGGGTGGAAAGATGGAAAAAGAACTCACCTTTGAAGAAGCCCTAGCTAAACTTGAGGAACTTGTGCGTTTACTCGAAGAGGGCAAACTCCCCTTAGCCGACTCTTTAGCCGCTTTCGAAGAAGGCGTGAGCCTACTGCGCAAATGTGCAGTGGAACTGGAAGAGGCAGAAGGGAAAGTGGAAATACTCCTCCAAGACGAGGATGGAAAAGTTTTTTCAAAGCTGTTTGAGGAGGCAGACGATGTTTAACCTAGCTACATATCTCAAGGAGCGGGCCGCCCTGATCGAAGAAACATTGGATACACTTTTGCCTCGGGAGGGGAAGCTGGCAGAGGCCATGCGCTATACAACTTTGGGCGGCGGCAAACGCCTCCGAGGTGTCTTGCTTTTAGCTGCAGCCGAATACGCAGGAATAGATGCCATAGAGCCAATTTTGCCTGCCGCAGCGAGCCTGGAGTGCATCCAGGCCTATTCCCTCGTCCATGACGATCTTCCCTGCATGGATGACGATAAAATGAGACGGGGAAAACCCACAAACCACCTGGTCTTTGGCGAGGCCATGGCACTACTCGCTGGAGATGGCCTCCTCACCTTTGCCTTTGAACTACTCTCTAGCCTCAAGCTACCAGCGGCAAATAAGCTGGCCGCAATCGGGGACTTGGCTAAAGCCACAGGACCTTCTGGCATGGTGGAAGGACAAGCCTTAGATTTGGAGTGGACAGGGCAAGACATCTCTTTAGAACAGCTCCAAAAGCTTCATTTGCGAAAAACCGCAGCTCTACTGTGCTCGGCGCTCAGGTGTGGCGCTCATCTTGCAGGAGCCAATAGCGATGACCTTGATGCTTTGACAACCTATGGCCTGAAATTTGGCCTCGCCTTTCAGATCATCGATGATCTTCTTGATTTGAAAGGAGACCCAGAAAAACTGGGCAAAGCCACAGGCTCCGATGCGAGACTGGGGAAGGCCACATACCCTGTACTGTTGGGGGAAGAGAAGGCTCGAGCTATGGCAGTAGAGGCCATAGGTGGGGGCAAAGCTGCACTTGATGAGAGGAGGGGCGAGGCCCTCTTTGAAATTGCAGATTATGTTATTTCCAGAGAGTGTTAATCCGATTGCATCGAGATTTTAATTATGTTATAATGAGCTTACTTTGAGAGATAGTGGTGCAGTATCCTAGTCACCGCTTCCATATCTGAAGGCGGGCCTAAAAATCCGTCAAGGGCACATCGATGAAGTCCTTGGTGCTGGCCTTCGACGCCCAGTCGGGGGTAGTGCTGGGGGTTAAGGAGCTAGGGCGATCTACAATGGCATGTAGGCGTTGACCCTACTCCGTGGAGACCCATGTGCGTGGAATTGCGCGTTTTACGGCATGGGAGAAGAACCTGCACGCGATACAGCGGGGTTTTGTGCGCAAGTACATGACGTTGTGTGGGGTGCAGAGTAGCCTGCCTTGAGCGGGGCAAACGGGATAGCGGGGATCAGGTCAGCTTCCAGGGGCCCTAGGAAGAAAGACCCTTTGCCGCTTGAAAGCCGCCTTGCAAAAGAGGCTAGGGTATGGATTGAGGTGCGAGGAAAACTCCTAGGCTGTTGCCCACAGGGCAGATTAGTCGGGGATTGCAGTGTGGACTAAGTGGTAATCCAGTCCTGGCCCTAGGCCAGAGCAAAGCTGAAAGGGGAACCGCTGGAGGCGGCGACGCTCCAGTGTTTTGCTGGGAAAACCTACTGGACCTTAAGCCACAATATTTACCCGCCTAATTACCACTATCTCTCATTTTCGTTTATGGAGGAACATATGAAAAAAGAGTACCGAAGGATTTGGCTCATTGCCGCCTCAACCTTTATGGTAACTCTCCTCATCAGCGGGACAACCAGAGAACTGTTGGCCTCACTTTCGCCTTTCTTCTCGGTTCTGATCCTAGTCACCGTCATCCTCATCGGCATTCTCTTCGATATCATAGGTACTGCAGTGATCACAGCCCACGAATCAACATTTCACGCTATGGCAGCAAAACAAATTTTCGGCGCAAGTTCCGCTATCAGCCTTGTAAAAAGAGCAGGAGAAGTTGCCAACTTTTGCAATGATCTAGTTGGAGACATTGCCGGCACCCTCAGCGGTGCTATGGGAGCCGTAGTTGCCACCACATTGGGCAAACCCGTTTTAATAGTGATCATGGCCCCTGCTGTCTCCACCTTAACTGTGGCAGGAAAGGCACTGGGAAAAGGTCCTGCCATTAAATATGCAGATAAGATCATCTACCAGGTAGCATGCATCCTAGCCTGGTGGGATAAAATTTTCCATAGAGGAAAGAAACGCCAAAGGAGTTAGGGGAAGTTTGGGAAAACTGCTTGCACAAATACACACGCCACAAGACTTACATAAACTGAAAAGCTCCGAGCTAGAAGAACTAGCCGCAGAGATGAGAGCTGAAATTATTGAAACTGTCTCCAAAACAGGAGGACACTTAGCTGCAAGTCTGGGCACAGTGGAGCTTGCTAT
This sequence comes from Firmicutes bacterium UBA5473, assembly GCA_002427165.1. GTDB lineage: Bacteria > Bacillota > DTU084 > DTU084 > DTU084 > UBA5278. The sequence continues at coordinate 5,253 of DIQB01000096.1, read as the reverse complement.
CGCACTGCATCTGACCTTTGAAAGCCCCCACGATAAGCTAATTTGGGACGTAGGCCACCAAGCCTACCCCCACAAACTACTCACAGGCAGAGCTGAAAAGTTTCGCACCCTGCGCCAGTATGGAGGGATCGCGGGCTTCCCCCGCTGCTTTGAAAGCCCCCACGATATTGTGGATGCAGGACACAGCAGCACCTCCATTTCAGTTTCTCTAGGCCTGGCCCAAGCCCGGGATCTTTGCCAGGGAGACTGGAGTGTAGCGGCCATCATCGGCGATGGATCGCTGACAGGAGGCATGGCATTTGAGGCCCTAAACCATGCAGGCCAACTGAAAACAGACCTTTTAGTTGTACTCAACGACAATGAAATGTCTATCTCCCACAATGTAGGCGCACTCTCCCAGTATCTGACAAGACTGCGTACAGACCCAACCCTTACCCGAGCCCGTGAGGATTTGGATCTACTGCTGAAAAGACTCCCAGGAGGCCCTACCATGGCACGCTTAGCAGACCGCCTCAAAGGAAGCATTAAGTATCTAGTGATGGCGGGGATGCTCTTCGAGGAGATGGGATTTACCTATCTGGGTCCTGTGGATGGACATAACATTCCCACGTTGCGCAGGGCCTTGGCTGATGCCCGGAAAAGAAAGGGACCTGTGCTTCTGCACGTGGTGACAAAAAAAGGCAAAGGCTATTTACCTGCCCAGCAGGAGCCAGATCGCTTCCATGGGGTAGGCCCCTTTGAGATCAAAACCGGAATCTCTAAACATACTTCTGTCACACCCTCATATACAGACGTCTTCAGCCAGACTTTAGTGGCTTTAGCCCAAAAGAACCCTAAAATTTGTGCTATCACCGCAGCCATGCCAGGGGGCACTGGGCTCACAAGTTTTCGAGA
>DIQB01000096.1:2803-4173 GCA_002427165.1 Firmicutes bacterium UBA5473 | reverse complement strand
GTGGGCATCGCAGAGCAGCACGCTGTTACCTTCGCTGCAGGTCTCGCCCACGGAGGACAAAGACCTGTTGTTGCCATCTACTCCACATTCCTGCAGCGAGCCTACGATCAGATAGTCCATGATCTATGTTTGCCCAAACTACCCGTTGTTTTGGCCATAGACCGGGCAGGGCTCGTGGGAGAGGATGGCGAGACTCACCATGGCGCCTTCGATATCAGCTACCTGCGTCATCTGCCAAACATCACCGTGATGAGTCCAGCAAACCAAAGCGAGCTGAGAATGATGCTAAAAAGTGCTTTGGTTTGGAACAGAGGCCCTGTGGCTATCCGCTACCCCAGAGGGACAGCCGAGGGAGAAGCAGATCTTGATCTGGAAAGCATCCCCATCATAGAGTGGGGGAAAGCTAGAAGCCTCCGCACAGGCTCTCACGGGGCCATCTTTGCCATCGGCTCGGGAGTCTCCCTAGCCCTGGAGGCTGCAAGGCAGCTGGAAGCAGCCGGGCTAAGTCCCCTTGTTGTAGATGCACGCTTTGTAAAGCCATTAGACTCAAGGCTACTTTCTTGGGCCCGGCAAGCAGGCTTTGTGGTGACAGTTGAGGAAAACGTTGCAGCTGGCGGCTTTGGCAGCGCTGTTTTGGAGCTTTTTGCCCAAAACGATCTCCAGCTTCCCGTCCGTTCTATAGCCTTGCCTGACAGGTTTGTAGAACATGGACCCACCCTACTGTTGCGGGAGGAGTGCGGATTGAGCGTGGAGAAAATCAAAGCAGTATTTTTAGAGTTGGAGCAGAAAAAATGAGATACATGGGAATTGATGTTGGCCAAAGAAGAGTGGGCCTGGCAATCAGCGATCCATTGGGGCTAATAGCAAGAGGCCTGGTGACGATAGACTGCCAGGGACATAATTTGGAGGAAGTTTGGCATAAAATAAGAGAGCAAGTGGACAGGTGGGAAGTTGGGCAGGTGGTTGTGGGCTTGCCCAAAAATATGAACGGCACTATCGGCCCTCAGGCTAAGATAGTGCAGGACTTTGCCCAGGGCCTCAAAGAGGTCCTTCCCCCAGAGGTTGGGCTTGTGATGTGGGATGAGCGCCTTTCCACAGTGACGGCGGAGAGGGGGTTAATTCAAGCAGATTTTAGCCGGGAAAAGCGCAAACATATAATTGACCAGGTGGCAGCAGCTGTTATTTTGGAGGGTTATCTGAGCTACCAAAAAAATGCCACAGGAGAGGTGAAGGAGAATGAATAAAGATCAATTTGCCGACCTTCAAAGTGAAGAGGTAATCACCCTTATTGATGAGGAAACTGGCATCCCCCGCTCTTTCTACATAGTGGACGTGTTTGAGTCCGAAGGAAACCGGTATGCTGCTCTAGC
>DIQB01000096.1:0-2553 GCA_002427165.1 Firmicutes bacterium UBA5473 | reverse complement strand
GAAGAAGAGTTCATGGAAGAGAGCGAAATGCTCCTTCTGCGGATGGATGAGACTCAAGATGGCGAGATGTTTGTGGGAATTGCCGATGACACCGAATTCGAGCGCGTCCGCAAGATCTTCGAAGCACGCCTTGAGAGTGAGGACTAACGCTGCAATTGGATATGCTCTTGGTAGTTGCGGCTAAAATGATGGCTGCCATCTCCTAGGGCAAAGAAGTAGAGGTAATCCACAGCCGCAGGACGTGCTGCAGCCCTGAGGCTAGCGAGGCCTGGATTTGCGATTGGCGCTGGAGGCAGGCCGCCTTTGAGGTAAGTGTTATAGGGCGATTCTACCTTCAGATCCTCATAGCTCAGCTTTGCCTGGTTTTTCTCCAGCACATAGGCTACAGTGGCGCAAGACTGAAGGCGCATTCCCTTTTGCAGCCGGTTATGAAAGACAGCAGAGATGAGAGGCCGCTCCCTTTGGAGCTTGGCCTCTTTTTCAATGATGGAACCCAAAATCACTGTCTCATACAAACCCAGTGCGCTTCCCTCCACAGTCTTTGGCGCAACCTGGGTGAAACGCTTGAGCATCATTTTAATTAATACTTCCTCTCCATCCCCAGGTCCAAGTCGGTAGGTATCAGGAAAGAGAAAGCCCTCAAGGTCCTTGCCCTCTGGAAGCTCTGGCACTAAAGCACGCAGTTCCTCTGAAGGCGATCGAACCAACTCCAAAAATCTCCCCTTCGTACCCACTCCATTTTCCTCAACTAAAGCTGCGATCTGCCTTGTGTTATAGCCCTCTGGGATGGTGATGGCAAGCTCATCTGTATTTCCCTGAGCGAGACGGCGGGCAATCTGCCAGGTGCTAGAATTACCTGAAATAAGATAGCTTCCTGCCTTCAATTTTCCACTGATGCCCTCAACCCTCGCTGCGATCCTAAAGCCCAAAGGGGAGCTGATTACTCCGGCTCGTTTCAACTCCTGGGCAATTGCTCTCGTTGAGGTGCCAGTTGAGATCACAATTCGCTTCTCCTCTTTGCCCCCTACAGGGGCAAAAAGATATACTACAACAAACCACAGGCCCAAAAGAGCTAGCGGCACAATTAATAGTTTGGTCCTCTCCACATCGAGTTGTAGTTTGGGAGAACTCATATTTGCTCCTCCTCCACCAGGCGAATGAGACTATATTTTTCCACAGGCTGCGCAAATTCTATATAAACCACTTGATTTGCATGGGCTACCTGAAGTGGGTTTCCTTCTTCATCAAACATCAGGTTCCTCTGTTGGAACGAGGGAGCATGGGGGCTTGCGATCTCAATTGTTGCGCCAGCTGCCAGATAGTTGCGCACTCCCACCCGGGCCCGCTTGCCCCCCTCCAGGGCAAGCCCTACAAAACCATGGCCCATTTTTTCATAAGAGCGTTCAGGGTTCTGCTGGGGCGATCCTAAAAGGAAGCCTGTTGTATAGGGGCGGTGGCGGACCCGCTCTAGCTCCACCTTTGCCTGGGCTATAGCCTCGGCTACTCCTTTTTTGGAAAGCCAGGCATCTCGAACACGCCTATAAGCCCCTGTGGTGGTAGCAACGTAGTGGATCCCTTTCATTCTGCCCTCGATCTTGAAGCTTGCGATACCAAGCTCCATCAATTTAGGCAACTGTTCGATCAAGCACAGATCTTTGGAGTTCATCACATAGGTGCCACTTTCATCTTCAAAGACTGAAAAATATTCTCCAGGCCGCTTCTCTTCTACAAGGGCATATTGCCAGCGACAGGGGTGTGCACACAGCCCTCGATTTGCATCTCGGTCTGCAAGGTAGGCGCTGAGCCAGCAGCGGCCAGAATACGACAGGCACATGGCACCGTGGACAAACATTTCAAGCTCAACCTCAGGCGGTAGCTTAAGCCTCAGCGCTGCTATTTGCTCGAGGCTCAGCTCTCGGGCCAGGATAATTCTGCTTACTCCTTGCTCCGCCCACAAGAGGGCACTCTCGGAATTGAGGCAGTTTGCCTGGGTGCTCAGATGCAATGGCAGCTCGGGCACAATTCTCCTTGCCATCCGAATTACACCAGGATCTGAGACAATCAGCGCATCCACACCAATTTCTGCAAGAGATTCTAGGTAGGGGGGAAGCTGCTTTAGATCCTCTTCATGGGCGAAGATGTTTACCGTGGCATAAAAGCGGGCGCCATAGCTATGTGTCAGGGCCACTCCCGCTATCAGATCGTCCGAGGCGAAGTTATCTGCCAGGGCCCTGAGGCTGAAGGCTTGTCCGCCAGCGTAAACTGCATCAGCGCCGTAGGCTAGGGCTAATTCTAATTTTTCCGGATTTCCAGCCGGGGCCAGGATTTCAGGCTGCAAAAGAAGGCCTCCTTATAAAGGTACTAGGTTATTGTTCGCGCTTGAGATAGATAAATCCTGCAACTAATATTTCCCCACTGTGGCAATTGATTCAAACCAGGAAGGAGAAATGAATTTGCTGTAGAAAACATGATCAAGAATATTTTTAAAACCGGGAGGGATCAAGATGGGTGTCAAGGTCAAGCTAGCTGACATTGTGGATGCTATGGAGCTTC
>DIQB01000133.1:13851-14623 GCA_002427165.1 Firmicutes bacterium UBA5473 | reverse complement strand
CAAGGCCAAAGGCTCTGTGTAAACTGTAGATTGGATTGAGAGCACAGACTCCACAGCGTGGGTCAGGGCATCTAGCCCTGCTGCCAGGCGCACAGATACAGGTGCACTCAGAGCTAATGTGGGATCCAAAATTGCCACTTGGGGAATAATGCGACTGCTCCAGAGGAGAAACTTGTAGCGGGCTACAGGGTCTGTAAGCACGCTCGAGGGCGATACCTCGCTGCCTGTGCCTGCTGTGGTGGGAAGGGCAGCTATGGGTAGGGGAGGATTGGGAAAACGCTCTGGGCCCTCATAGGAGGCCAGGGGTCCTGGGTTTGTTGCCATCACAGCGATGGCCTTGCCCAGATCCAGGGCGCTGCCCCCTCCTACAGCCACGATACCATCAATCTTCTCCCCGAGTCCGCGCAAAAATTCAGCTCCCCGCTCCACAAGCTCCAGCTCTGGGTCCGAGGCACTTTGATCAAAAATATAGGGGGTGATCCCCGCTTGCTTCAAACTTTCAAGGGTAGCCCCCACAATCCCTGCAGCCTTAACATTAGCCCCGGCTACAACTAAGGCAGTGCGCCAGCTGGGTAAATATGTACCGAGTTTTTTGTGCTGACCCGCTCCCACAACGATTCTAGTGTTCAGGGCAAATTCCATTTATCTCCCTCCAAGAATATAGTACTATTCTTAATTTAGCATGATCCTGCCTTTGTGTCTAGGGCAGCCTTTTGCACACTTTGGGAAAAGGTCGAATATAATTCCACAGATACTTGCAGAAGGGAGAGTG
>DIQB01000133.1:8055-13531 GCA_002427165.1 Firmicutes bacterium UBA5473 | reverse complement strand
CGTCACCATCGCACATTCTGTTCCCTCTATCAGAGCCTCACAGGGATGAGGCCCGAAATGGGACGGGGCGAAACTGAAATGCCCGAGAGCTATCTCGATGCCCTCTTTGAGGCAGTGGAAGATGAGGTGGAAGCAGCAGACTTCTATAGTGAGCTGTATGTGGCTACCCAAGATTTTACAATCCGCGATCTACTCTTTGGGATCATCAATGATGAGTTAGGACACGCTTCCCTATTAAATCTATTATATGCGAAAAGTGCCTGTGGCAGGCGGGATTACTAAAGAAAAGGGAGAACCCATTTAGGTTCTCCCTACTTTTTATGCTTCTAAAATCGCAGCCAAGTCCGCAGCTGGCGTGGAGATGGGTTTGAGTCCAAACTTCTCCACTAAGATCCCCAGAACATTCTCTGAGACAAAGGCCGGTAGCGATGGCCCCAGATGGATGTTTTTGATTCCCAACGAGAGGAGGGTGAGAAGAATCACCACTGCCTTTTGCTCATACCATGAAAGAATCAGCGAAAGAGGCAGCTGGTTTACATCGCACTGGAAGGCATCTGCCAGAGCCAGGGCAATTTTAATTGCAGAATAGGCATCATTGCACTGGCCCACATCCAAGAGCCGGGGCAATCCCGCTACTGTTCCCAGATCCAGCTTATTGAACCGATATTTGCCACAGGCCAAGGTGAGGATCACGCAATCTTGAGGAATGCTCTCTGCAAGCTGTGTATAGTAGTTGCGACCACTTTTGGCGCCATCGCAGCCGCCAACTAGGAAGAAGTGACGGATCTGGCCTGCTTTCACAGCATCGATGATGGCACCTGCATGGGACAGGGTTGCAGCGTGGCCAAAGCCCACAGTAGTTGTGGCCTCCTTTTCATCCTCGCTCCAGCCTCCAAGCTCCAGTGCCTTTTGGATCACAGCTGTGAAATCTTTCTTGCCGTTCTCCTGGGGTATATGCACTACATCTGGCCAGCCTACAAGACCTGTGGTAAAGATCCGATCCTGGTATGAGGGGCGGGGCCGCTGGATGCAGTTTGTGGTCATCAGGATAGCGCCGGGGATGTTATCGAATTCTTTTTGCTGATCCTGCCAGGCGCCACCGTAGTTGCCAACTAGGTGCTTATATTTTTTCAGCTCTGGATAGCCATGGGCCGGGAGCATCTCACCGTGGGTGAAGATGTTGATCCCCTTGCCCTCTGTCTGCTCCAGGAGCTGTTTCAGATCCTTCAGATCGTGGCCTGAGATGATAATAAAGGGTCCCCGCTTCTTGCCACAAAACACCTCTGTAGGCTCAGAATTACCATAAGTACCAGTGTTGGCCTGATCCAAAAGCTCCATACATCTGAAGTTAACCTGGCCAAGCTCCATAAGCAGATCCAACAGTTCCTCAGCTGTTTTACTGTTATCTCCTGCAGCTGCCATGGCCCTGTAGGCAAAATTGTAGATAGCGCTGTCCTCATAGCCTAAAACCTTTGCATGATGCGCATAGGCAGCCAGGCCCTTGAGGCCATAGACCAGCAGCTCCCGCAAGCTTAGGAGATCTTCGGGTAGGTTATCACTTTGGATCCCGACTCCAATTGCATGAAGCTCCATTTGGGCTTTGGTTTGGGGCAATGTCGAGCTTGCCGCAGCTGGCACATTCTCCAGCTTTCCTGCTGAGGCTGCCAGCTCCTCTTTCAGTTTTTGAGCTTGCAAAAGCAGCTCCACAAACCTCTCATCGTGGAAGTTCACATTAGTGAGGGTGGCAAAAAGAGCCTCCATCATAAAGTCCCCTGCAGCCTCAGGTAGCTCTTTGCCTTGGGAGAGAAGCTGCGTTCCCCAAAAACCAAGTCCTTTCAGTTGATAAACCAAAAGATCCTGGAGCCCTGAGACATGTTCATCCTTCCCGCAGACACCAACCTTGGTGCAGCCTTTGCCCCCTGCTGTCTGTTCACACTGAAAACAAAACATTCCCATCTCTATCTCCTCCTAATGTTTAATATCTTCAATAATCTGGCCCTGGGTATCGATGATCACCTGTCTATATGGGATTTCCTTGCCAGAATTGGCCATAGCAGCCTCCACAACCCGAACGATGCCGCCGCAGCATGGTACCTGCATTCGAACTACAGTGACACTTGCCAAGTTATTGGCTGTGAAGATGGTTGTAAGTTTCTCCAGGTATGCTTGGATGTCATCAAGTTTGGGGCAGCCAATTGCCACCACCCGATCCCGGATGAAATCCCGATGAAAGTTCCCATAGGCAAAAGCAGCACAATCTGCCGCCACAAGGAGATCAGCTCCCTCCAAATACCCAGCGAGGGGATTCAACAGGTGCAACTGCACTGGCCACTGACCTAATTGAGAGGGCACATCCCCTGTTTCATTATTGCCCCCTGGTGTAAACTTCCTGGCAGCTGTTCCCGGGCAACCGCAAGGAAGTTTTGCCTGCACCTTTCTTCTTTCCACAGCAGCCTCGTCATAGGCTTTCACTTGCCGCTGGACAATGCTGATGGCCCCTGTGGGGCACTCAGGTAGGCAATCGCCCAGGCCATCGCAGTATTCCTCACCTATTAGACGTGCTTTTCCCTCAACAAGTTCAATAGCACCCTCGTGGCAAGCGTTAATACAGAGGCCACACCCATTGCATAGGTCCTGATTGATTTCGATAATATTCCGTTTCATCCAGTTCACCCCCGAAATATTAATTCCTTACTTCGTTAGTTATATTATATCCAACAAAATCCTCGCTGTCAAGGGGGTAGAGAAAAAAATTCTTAAGAGCGCTACTTACTTTTTAATTAACTCGTTAATCAAATTGACGCTCATACGAGGCAACCCCGTGGATTCTCGGGCTGAACCTGAATTAGTACTCATATCTCCACGAGCGTTAATTCCCGTCCGTCCGACGGTACTAGTATTTCGGGCGAAGAAGCCGCCACAATCAAGTGACGGCTTTCGCCTGCAGCTTAAAATAGACTTCGGTATTCCCGCGCGCCATACATCACACGCATGATGATGACTTCTTTTTGCGCCTGATCCACCAAATGAAACACCAGATAGTTCTGGACCACTAGCTTTCGATAGCCCTTGGAAGCCAGATAAGGGCCCTCCGGCTCAGAGCCGATGAGCGGAAATTGTTTCAAGCGATTGATGGACTCCTCCATTTCACCCAGTAAATTCAAGGCCGCCTGCGGATTCGAGAGGACGGTACTGATATAGGTATCAATTTCATCCAAGTCCCTATAAGCCAGCGGCGTATACCGGATGCGGTAGTTTTCACTCTCCATGTTTCTTCCTCAGCCGCTTGAATACATCATCTCCATCCAAAAAGGGGACGCCCTCCTCAATCTGGCGTTCAGCGGCGCCAAGCTTCCGGTAGAGATCCAGAAGCCCCATCTGCTTATCGTAGGTATCCATGCTCATCACAACAAGATGGCCGCTGCCATTTTTTGTGATAAAAACCGGCTCGTTTTTTTGGTAGCACAGCTTGGAAATCTTTCCGGTGTCGCGCAAGTCAGCCATCGGTCGAATTGTCGGCATCACAATCAACTCCTTTATTACCCATAGTATAGCACGATTGCAGGTAGTAATTCAAGCATAATTATGACTTAACTTTGCACAGTTCGGGAATGCCGCTGTTCGTGCCGCCTACTGAAGTATCTTTGTCTACACTACCAAAATAGCGAATTCTTCTATGCTTGACTTTACCACTTTCACAATACGCTTCGACCAATTCAGCATAATAATAGGTCTTACTGTTCTTTTTTGGGGTTTAATTTTCACGAACAAGACCATCCCCTCCAAATTGCCTATACTACAATTATAGAAATGCCCCTTTCCCTCCTAAAAGCCAAGCGGCTTTGTGCCCGTCTTAGGCCCCCTAAGAGCTTCCTTCTTGTTTAAAATAAACTAAATTGAGAACCTTTTCTTCCAAAAATCAAACCTCACATCATTTGCACAATCAATACTCTTCACTGAGCAAAAAATCCGCAACATGCATGGTCTTTATCCCTTCATAATTCCCACCGGCAAATGCATCGGCACGAAGCACATATTTCGGATAGTTATCACGAATGTCTAAGAGTCTTCCATAGTCCCGCTGCTCTGTTTCAGGAGAACCGATCTGCTGTGTCACTTGAATATACAATTTGTTCTCTTGCTTTGTTGCGATAAAATCGATCTCCATATTATCCAGCTTACCGACATAAACATCATATCCTCTGCGGCGCAGTTCCAAATACACAATATTCTCCAACATAGCCGCAACACTGTCGGGGGAATAGCCCAATACGCTGTATCGTAACGCAGGGTCTGCAAGATAGAATTTTTCTTGTGTTTTCAAAATCTCTTTACCCTGTATATCATACCGTGAACAACGATGAATGATATAGGCGCTTTCCAGCTTTGCAAGGTAGCTATAAACCGTTTCGTTATCAATACTACGGTTTTCGCTCTTCAAATACTTTGATATAGAGGAAGCGGAAAACGTTCTGCCTACGTTGTCAAATACAAATCGGACAATCCGTTCCAACTGATCAACCTTGCGAATTTGATTTCGTTTTACAATATCCGTAAAAATTGTGGAGTTATATATGTCTTTTATAATGGTATACGCTTCATCAAGAGAATAGCTTTTCAAATGGATTGCCGGAAAACCACCAAACTTTAAATAACTTGCAAGCTCAAAGCGGGGGTCCGATACCTCAGCATAGGTTTTTCGGAAGACTAAATATTCCGCGAAGGAAAGAGGATAAATCCGAAACGATACATACCTTCCTGTAAGGTAAGTGGATATTTCAGACGACATCATTCTTGAATTGGAGCCTGTCACATAGATATCCACATCATAATCAGTCATCAATGAATTGACGACCTTCTCCCAAGATTTCACTTCCTGTATTTCGTCCAAGAAGAGATATGTTTTTCCTCTATCCGAAAGATGCTGCTTGATTTCGGAAAACAGCGCTTTCGCCGTTTTGATTTCCTCATGCTCCAGAGAATCAAAGTTATAATGCAAAATATGGTTTTCGGCGATGCCGCGCTGTTGTAAATCCTCCATCAGCATTTTTAATATCGTTGACTTTCCGCAACGGCGCACGCCGGTCAATATTTTTACAAACGGCGTATCAACATAAGACATAATTTTTTCCGTATAAAGTGGTCTTTTAATCATAGCTGCCACCTCCACATTCTATATTATACCGCAAATAGCAGAAAATCAAAACAGTTTTTTTGGTTATAATCGCAAAGCTTATTAAAAAAGCCGCCTTTAGCCCACGATTAAAACTGTGGGCTTTCGGCTAGATTTTTTGTAAAGGTAGCTGTCGAATGTCTCCCGGTGACATAGCGGGATCTCAACCTCGGCGTTTCCGTTTCCTTGCCATACAATCCTGCCAAGCCGCTGCTCCAGTTCTGACGGCCACCACAGGCAGTCAAGGGCATGCCGCACAATCAAGCGATCTTGTATTTGTACCGTATTCGCGTCATGGATAAA
>DIQB01000133.1:0-7828 GCA_002427165.1 Firmicutes bacterium UBA5473 | reverse complement strand
CGCTATTGTGTACCCTTTGATTTCGTCGGAGTATAACCTGTGTCAAATATTAGGGATTTATGTGAGAATACAAACGACTTTGCTTTTAACGCGCCTCGAAATTAGTTTTAACCTCGATAGCTATAGCTTCCCAAAACGCAACCGGGGATGCGATTTGAACAGGGAGTTAAAAAACCGCTCCCTCTATGGGCTAGAGGGAGCGGTTAGAATAGCCTTTAGTTTTAAGCCAGCCCTAGTTGCTCTAGGGTTCCTCGCAATTGCTTTTTCTCGTCTTCAGTGGCATCAACAAGTGGTAGCCGTACGCCTCCCACCTGTTGGCCCACCATATTCAGAGCCGCCTTCACCGGGATGGGATTGGTTGTAAGGAAGAGAGCTTTAAATAAAGGCATCAGCTCGCTGTTGATTTCCTCGGCCAGCTCAACCTTGCCTTGGGCAAAAGCTTCGATCATCTCTTTCAGCCTCCGCCCTACAAGGTGGGCAGCAACACTGATCACACCCACGCCACCTAGAGACATGGTAGGCAAGGTGAGGCTATCATCGCCACTATAGATGAGAAAATTAGAAGGACAGAGGCTCCTGATTGCAGCGACCTGGTTCAGGTTGCCACTAGCCTCCTTCACGCCCACAATATTTTCAATCTCTGCCAGCCGTACCATGGTATTCAGCTCGATGTTGACGTTGGTGCGTCCGGGAATGTTATACAGCAAGATAGGTAGGGATGTACTTTGAGCAATAGCCCGAAAGTGCTGATAGAGTCCCTCCTGAGGTGGCTTGTTGTAGTAGGGTGTCACCAAAAGTAGTCCATCTACACCTGCACGCTGGGCGATATCAGTAAGCTGGATACTGGCTTGTGTATTATATGAGCCTGTGCCTGCCACAACTGAAACTTTCCCCCCTACCGCCTCCACCACAACATGAAAAAGCTCTTCTTTCTCTTCAGTGGAGAGGGTGGGTGATTCGCCTGTGGTGCCTGAAACAACGATGCCGTCTGAGCCAGTTGCCACGAGCTTCTCTGCCAGAGCTGCTGCAGCCTGAAAGTCCACGGCCCCCTGGTCTGTCATAGGAGTAACCATGGCAGTGAGGAGACGGCCAAAGTTCAATCGCGCCATATCCAATCCCTCCTTATTTTTTGTCCAAACCAAATTTGCTATGGAGTGCTTGCGTGGCGCAGGCCAGCTCATCCTGCCGCACAAGGCAGGAGATGTTGGTATGAGAATCTGTGGTCTGAACAATATGCACACCAGCGCCAGTTAATGCTTCCACAACCTTTGCCATGACCCCAGGCACGCCTCGCATACCAGCGCCTACAGCTGAAACTTTGGCAAAGCCAGGGTTCAGTTCAAAGTCTAGAGCCAGCTCTTCCAGAGCAGTGCCAGCTTTATCTGAAACGCTTTCAGGAATGATAAAAGAAATTAAGTCCGGAGAGACATTGATCAGATCAACGCTAATCTGATGATTGGCCATGGTGCGAAAAACCTCCAGCCCCAGGCCGCAGTTGAAGTCCTCTTGGGAGCGAATCTTGATCTGGGCCACATCGTTGACGTAGGCGATGCCTGTCACTGGCCTGCCAGTTACCTCCAGCTCCCTTTGTCCTCCCTCAGCGCTGATTAGCGTCCCGGGTCCGTCTAAAAAAGTTGATTTGATCTTCACTGGAATCCGCTCAGCCATGGCGATCTCCACAGCCCGGGGGTGGATTACCTTAGCTCCTAGGTGTGCCATCTCGCACACCTCCTGGTAGGTGATCACCCGTAGGCTCTTGGCCTGGGGCACCAGGCGGGGATCTGCAGTCATGATCCCATCCACATCTGTGTAAATCTCAACTAGCTCTGCACGTAAAGCCGCGCCTAGGGCAGTGGCTGTAGTGTCGCTGCCGCCACGGCCGAGAGTTGTGATCTCTCCGCTTTCTGTGCGGCCTTGGAAGCCTGCAACCACTACAATGTTGCCCTGCCGCAGGGCTTCCAGTACTCCACTGGGCTCAATTTTGAGGATCCTGGCGCTGCCAAAATTATCATCGGTGATAATGCCAGCGCCAGCCCCTGTGAAGGCAGTGGCCTTGTGGCCGCTGGCATTTAGAGTTTGGGCCAAAACTGCAGAGGAGATGAGCTCACCGCAGGACATAATCAAATCCAGCTCCCGGGCTGGCACATCTTGGCTAATGCTGCGCAAAAGCCCTATTAAGGTGTCGGTGGCATAAGGATCTCCTGTGCGCCCCATAGCTGAGACAACTACCACCACGCCATAGCCCTGTTCCTTTGCTTTTACGATTTGGCTCACAACTTGCTCCCGCACCTCAGGGGTAGCAACAGATGTACCGCCAAATTTCTGTACTAATATCTTCAACTTCTTCTACCTCTCTCCCACTAGCTGCTCACCAATCTGAACCGCATTGAGAGCTGCTCCTTTACGTATCTGATCGCCCACAATCCACAGATTCAAGCCTTGTGGTACTGTAGGATCCCGGCGAATCCTGCCTACGAATACCTCATCACGACCCGAGAGTGCATTAGGCTGGGGATAGATCATCTCCTGAGGATTATCCAGCACACCCACCCCTGGTGCCTGGGCGAGAAGCTCCCGGGCCTCATCTGGGCTCAAGGGCCGCTCCAGCTCTAGGTTCACAGACTCGCTATGGCAGCGGTAGATTGGCACCCGCACTGTGGTGGCCGTGACCCGAATATCCGGATCCATAATCTTGTGGGTCTCGCGAATCATCTTCCATTCCTCTTTGGTGTAGTCATCTTGGTCAAAAACATCGATCTGGGGGAGCAGGTTGAAGGCGATGGGGTAGTGTTTGTCAAGGCTGGATACCGGCAGTACCCGGGCCTCTATTTCCTCCCCTAAATAATGCGCCTTCACCTGCTCTGTAAGCTCATTCATGCCCTCCACACCGGCGCCAGAGACTGCCTGATAGGTACTAACCACAATCCGCTTGATTCCTGCTGCCTTGTGAATAGGCCACAGGGGCACTAGCATGATGATTGTAGAGCAGTTGGGGTTGGCGATGATCCCCTTGTGTTGGAAAATCGCCTCAGGGTTCACCTCTGGCACCACCAAAGGCACATCTGGATCCATTCTAAAGGCGCTGGTGTTGTCGATGACAACAGCGCCAGCCTCCACTGCCATAGGAGCTAGCTTTTTGCTGACGCCTCCTCCAGCGCAGAAAAATGCAATGTCAACGCCGCGAAAGCTCTCGGCTGTAGCCTCTTGGATTGTGTATTCCAAACCCGAGACCTCTATCTTTTTGCCGGCAGAGCGGGCGGAAGCCAAGGCTTTGATTTCTGCAGCTGGAAAGTTGCGTTCTGCAAGCAAGCCCAGTATCTCCTGGCCCACCGCACCAGTTGCACCTAACACTGCCACCTTATACTTTTTCATTTATCTTTCTCCTCTCTGGCGCGATCCCAATTTCTAGCGAAGGACCGGCTGTAGTTGTTTGCCCTCCAGGGCCATCTGTGCGCTTTCTAAAAGCAGTTCCATCTTTGCCACCATGGAGTTTGGCTTTTTTGCTGGGTCATCTTGGGCAAATGGAATAAAGAAGATGTGGGGTTTATTGAGCAGCTTCCCCAGCTGACTAGCATTTGCACCTAAGGCATCGTTGGTTGAGATGCCAAGGAGGACTGGCCTCTGGTTTCGTAATTGTGCTTTCGCTGCCATGGTCACTGGGGAATCTGTGATTCCCAGGGCAAGTTTTGCCAATGTGTTCCCTGTACAAGGAGCGATGATGAGTAAATCCAATAAGCCTTTGGGTCCTATGGGCTCAACCTCAACTATGCTCTTCCATATCACCTGGCCTGTTATTCTGTGAAGCTTCTCCAGCCAATCTGCTGCCTTGCCGAAGCGAGTATCTGTCTGGGCAACTGCAGACGAGACTATGGGGAAGACCTCTGCCCCCTCCTCTGTTAGCTTCTCCAGCTGAGGGATTACTGCCGCCAGTGTACAAAAAGAGCCAGTGAGGGCAAAGCCGATTCGTTTGCCCGTAAACAATTCTGGCACCTCCCGCCGGGTCTATTCCCGGGATTGGACCAGCTCGCAAAGCAAGGAAGGAATCACTTCCGCAAGAATTTTTCCGGCTGATACAGGGGCTACTTTACCCGGTAATCCCAAAGCTAAGAGCGCTTCTCTCTGCATTCTTTCGGCTGCGGCAAAGTCGACGCCGCCTGGTGCTGATGCCAGATCGATGATCAGAACCTCTGCCTTAGTTTTCGCCAACAACTCCGCGGTTAAGACCTTACTTGGGATTGAGTTGAAGATGAGATCAAATTTCCCGATTCTTGCACCTAGGTCCTCCAGGCTACAGGTTTTAAGATTCCACGCCTGGGCCATGGCCAACTGGCTAGGTCTACGTGCGGCAACTGTTGTTTTTGCTCCCATAGCTGCCAGAAGCTTTGCCAGAATGCTGCCGCATCTGCCAAAGCCCAAGACCAGTGTCCGGCTATTGTGGATGGTGATGGGCAGCTTTTCCATAGCCAATTGCACTGCGCCTTCGGCTGTGGGGATTGCGTTGGGAATTGCCAGCTCATCAAGCTCCCCTAGCTCCACCAATCTCAGCTGCGCGGCTTTAGCCCAGCTCTCTACCTTAGGCTTTGCCAGGCCGATGAGAAATGGGGTTTCGGGCCGGGCCTTTTGTAGGAGCTCCCCTGATAGCTGGAGCTTCTCCCCTGTGGGCACCGCCCGGATAAATCCCTCATCATCTGTATTGCTCATAGGTGCGATGATGGCATCGGCAATTGTCACGGCAGATTCAAGGCTCATGGCAGTTGCACCCTCCACAGGCGGGTAGCCAACTGTTAGCACCTCAGCTCCTGCAGCTCGCAGGGACCCCACTAGGATTTCCTCCCGCTTGTCGCCACCTAGGACTGCAATTTTTAGCTTTGCAAGTTTCATCATGTGACTCCCCCTTTGGGCTGATCCTGTTGTAATATATGATTTTAGCCCATGGGAGGTTCCCTTAGAGAAAATGTTCTAATCCATAAACAATTCCCTGGGCAGTCAGTACTTTTCTAATTGCCAAAAGCACCCCAGGCATAAATGATTCTCGATCAATGGAATCGTGTCTGATGGTCAAAGTCTGGCCTGGAAGGCCAAAGATCACTTCCTGGTGCGCTACAAAGCCTGGCATTCTAATGCTGTGGATGTGGATGCCTTCGAATTGACCTCCCCGGACTCCCTGGATTTTCTCCAGTTCCCCCATAGCTGAGGTTGCCGGGCCCCGCCTGCCTTCCACAATCATCTCTGCGGTTTTGATGGCAGTGCCAGATGGTGCATCAAGCTTTTTATCGTGATGGAGCTCGATGATCTCCACTGAAGGAAAATGGCGGCCTGCAATTTTGGCAAACTGCATCATCAGCACAGCACCGATTGCGAAGTTAGGTGCAATCAGGCCTCCCACGCCTTTTGCTTTGGCCAAAGAGTCCAGCTCCTCGATCTGATCTGGATCTAGGCCTGTGGTGCCCACAACAGGTCTTGTGCCGTGCTCTAGAATGATCTTGGCGTTTGCAAAGACATCGTGGGGTCTGGTGAAGTCCACTACCACCTGGGGGTTTTTGTCTTCCAGCATCTGGTTCAGATCTTGTTCCACCTTCAGCTGGCAATCACCCCCAACGTATTTGCAAATTTCCTCGCCTACGCCCATGATATCTACTGCCGCTACTAACTCCATTTCCTCAGTTGCCAGGACTGCCCGCACTACCTCCTGGCCCATTTTCCCTAATGCTCCTACCACCCCAACTGTAATCCGTTCCACAGCTCTGCCTCCATCCAAAATTAATAAAAGGGTTGGCAATACCTCGCCAACCCTCTATAGTCAAAACTGGCGGCAAGGTAGCGCTCCATGGGATATTCCCATGACAGTCGGCCGGCTCTTAACCGTCCAACCAGCCCCAGTACCGGTGCCTAGTACTGAAACTTCGGCAACCGCCCCTTTCAGCTAAGCGCACTGTCAGGCCCTGACTTGCTTAGCTTACTCTTGGCAGCTGCACCTCTACGCAACGCCTTCTATTTCCTTATATTCTCCTATAAAACTTTCCTTTTGTCAAGGGTAGGAGGAAAGATTTTTCACGGGACTATGATAATGTCACTATTTCACGTCCTGTTTTTTAAAGTAAATAAAACTTGCAAAAAAACCAATAAAAGAAACAGCAAAGATAATAACAAGAGCTGTTTCAATTGAATAATGGTATTTTGCTATATCTCCGCTTGCAAT
The DNA here is from genome assembly GCA_002427165.1 of Firmicutes bacterium UBA5473. GTDB lineage: Bacteria > Bacillota > DTU084 > DTU084 > DTU084 > UBA5278. Next base: position 1,629 of record DIQB01000133.1, on the reverse strand, counting down.
CAAATAAGGAGATGTCCAGGGAAATAATACCGCTAAATCTTGATTGGCAAGTGCAACATTGCCAAGAACTACTGTTGCAGCAGCAATAATCGGTGAAACTAGGTTTTTATGCCAAAGCGTCAAAAACACGAAAGGCGACATTGTAAAATACAATAAAAAAGCACCTAGAAAAAACTCTTCAAGGGACTGTATAATAACATTAACATTAAACTCGGCGGCATTGCCGACAATACTTAAAACCAAAGTAGATACCCATGCTACCGCTGTTAAAATCATCATCCATAAGAAAAGCATAAGAAGTTTAGTTATTAAAAAAGCTCCTTTTGAAACAGGAACGGTAAGCACAAGTTTTAAGGTGTTTTCAGTATATTCACGGCTGAAAAGAAATGCAGCTATCACACCATAAACAATAACACCGAATAAAAGAAGCACATACAAATTTGTCTGTGCCAACATATCCAAATAAGTAATTATCTTATCTGGTTCTGTAATTTTAGCTTTGATTAGTCCGGCAAAAACCATAATTGGCGCTACCATTGCACCTAGAACACTAATCAAAAACATCTTTGAGCGCTTTAGCTTTAAAAACTCACAGTAAAGCAGAGCGAACAAGCTCCCCACCTCCAATCAACTTTGAAAAATAATCTTCAAGTTTTTCTTCTCTGATATTGATTTTTGATACAGAGATCCCGTTTTCAACAAAGCACCCATTAAGCTTTGCTCGCATCTCTAAGTTGGAATAAAGGCGAATACTGCCATTTTCATGTACGCTATAATCTTTAAATCCAAACTTTTCCTCAAGCAAAAGGCAAGCTTTCTTTTCATCTGATACTTCAAACTCAACGTACTGCCTGTTGCGCTGGTGAAGCTCCTGCATAGCTACTTCTTCAATAAGCCTGCCTTGATGCATAACCCCGATAATATCTGCAAGTTGTTCAATTTCGCTTAAAATATGGCTCGAAATGAGTATTGTTATACCTTTTTCGAGACAGAGCATTTCAAGATATTTCCGTACTTGTTGTATACCTACCGGATCCAGTCCATTGATTGGTTCATCTAAGATAAGAAGCTCTGGTTCGTGCATAATTGCCGCTGCTATGCCAAGACGTTGCTTCATGCCAAGGGAATAATTACCAAAAGTCTTCTTTGTTTCCTGATCTAGGCCAACGATTTTGAGTGCATTCTGTACACTATCTTTTTTATGCTGTCCTCTCAGGCGAGCAAAGATCTGTAAATTCTCGCTTCCTGTTAAATTTTCATAGAAACCAGGTAGTTCAATCATCGAACCAATACGGTGATAAATTTCCTTTGACTTTTTCCGGTGTTCTTTCTCAAACAATAAAATTTTCCCACGTGTGGGAGTGACAAGGTTTAATAGCATCCGTATGGTTGTAGTTTTACCTGCACCGTTTCTGCCAAGTAAACCATAAATTTTACCCTGTGGGACATGGATATTCACACAGTCCACAGCTATTTGTTCACCAAACTGCTTGGTCAGCTTGTTTGTTTTTATTACATATTGCATCTGATGCCCTCCTCACACTTATTATATCAGGCATAGCTGACATTACCCTTGCGCAAATCTTACTTTTCCCTTACTTGCATAAATTAAGTAGGGTGACGCTTGGG
>DIQB01000107.1:6608-14100 GCA_002427165.1 Firmicutes bacterium UBA5473 | reverse complement strand
TTTTATTATCGTGCACTTTTGTTGTAATTGATGGAAGCATATGGTATAATAGCAGAGATAATTTATTGGCTTTGCCCAGGGAAGGGGGAACCAGCTGTTGGGCAGATTTTTAAAAGGGCTGGCATTCTACATTGTCATTGCCATTGTAGTGATCACTATTGTCAGTTCCATCAACCCACAGGACAAAGGACGAACTGAGTTAAGCTATAGCGACTTCCGCGCTCAGCTGGAAGCTGGAAAGGTTTCAAGCGTTAGGATCATAGGAGATCGTAACATTGAAGGTGCATTGAAAAATGGGGTTAAATTCTCCACATTTGCACCTGAGGATCCTCAGCTTGTGGAAAGACTTTTGGCTGAAGGTGTAGCTGTGGTGGCAGAACCCACGCCGCCACCGCCGTGGTGGCTATCTGTAATTCCTAACTTGCTAATTACAATTTTGCTGTTTGTGGGATTATGGGTGTTTTTCATGCAGCAGGTGCAAGGAGGGAATAACCGTGCCATGTCTTTTGGTAAAAGTCGGGCACGGCTTCATAGCGAGGACAGGCATAAGATCAATTTTGGTGATGTTGCGGGGCTAAATGAAGCAAAACAAGAACTTCAAGAGATCGTGGAGTTTTTAAAGCAGCCCAAAAAGTTTGTGGATCTAGGAGCGAAGATTCCTAAAGGCGTGCTGCTCGTGGGCCCGCCTGGAACAGGAAAGACCCTTTTGGGGCGAGCAGTAGCAGGTGAGGCAGGCGTTCCTTTTTTCAGCATCAGCGGCTCGGACTTCGTAGAAATGTTCGTGGGCGTTGGCGCTGCTAGGGTGCGGGATCTGTTCGAGACTGCCAAGAAAAACTCACCCTGTATCGTCTTTATCGATGAGATCGATGCAGTGGGTCGTCAGCGGGGTGCTGGACTAGGTGGCGGGCATGATGAGCGGGAACAGACTCTGAATCAATTATTAGTTGAAATGGATGGCTTTGACCCCAATGTGGGAATCATAATCATTGCAGCCACCAACAGGCCTGATGTCTTAGATCCGGCATTGCTCAGACCTGGTAGATTCGATCGCCAGGTGGTTGTTGATAACCCAGATGTTACTGGCAGAGAGGCTATCCTCAAGATTCATTCTCGGAACAAACCCTTAGCCGATGATGTAAAGCTAGAAGTTCTTGCTCGTCGCACACCAGGCTTTACAGGCGCAGATTTGGAAAACCTGATGAATGAGGCAGCAATCTTGGCTGCACGGAAGAATAAAAAAACTATAGAGATGATCCACTGTGAAGATGCAATCGATAGGGTGATTATGGGACCTGAGCGTAAAAGTAGAGTCATCAGCGAAGAGGATCGAAAAATCTTCGCCTACCACGAAGCAGGGCATGCCTTGGTGGCCCGTGAACTTCCCAATATGGATCCTGTGCATAAGGTGAGCATTGTCTCCCGGGGCATGGCAGGAGGCTACACTATGGTTTTGCCTCTGGAGGATAAACATGTAACTACCCGCTCTCAGCTTACGGAATATCTGGCCTATGCTATGGGCGGCAGAGCAGCTGAGGAACTAACATTCAATGAGGTGAGCACAGGGGATCAAAACGACCTTGACAGAGCAACAAAACTGGCTCGGAAGATGATCACCGAATATGGGATGAGCGAGCGGTTAGGCCCTCTCACCTTTGGACATGGACATGAGAATCAGGTCTTTTTAGGGAGAGATATTTCCCGGGAGCGAAACTATAGCGAAGAGGTGGCAGCGATCATCGACCAAGAGGTAAAAAGTTTGGTTGAAGGTGCCTATAATCGTGCCAAGGAGATCCTAAAGCGGGAACGGCATAAATTAGACAAAATCGTGGCTGCGCTTTTGGAGAAGGAAACGCTGAATCGAGAGGAATTCGATGCCCTGTTCCAGAAGGATGATTCCTCTGGAGGGGCCGGAAATATGCAACCAAGCCTTGCTTGAGGAGGTGGCTAAAATTGGCACGTGACAAATTTGTTTTACGGAACATGGTTTTATATGGCTATCACGGACCCTTTGCAGCAGAGGAGGAACTAGGCCAGCGCTACGAGGTGGATCTGGAGCTTTCTTTGGATTTGGGTCCAAGTGCGAACACCGACGATTTGGAGCTTAGCCTCAACACAGTGGATCTGTTCACTGTGGTGAAGGAGATCGTGGAAGAGGAGGAGTTCCACCTACCAGAGGCTCTGGCTCAGGCTATTGCCAGCCAGATCTTGGATGCTTTTGCAGTAGATGAGGTGATCGTAAGGGTACGGAAGCCTCACCCGCCTGTAGGAGGCCTTGTGGAGAGCCTAGAGGTAGAGCTGGTGCGAACTAAAAACTGAGATGCCTAATACTGCTCGGATCAAGCTATTGACCGAGACGGTGGCAGTAAGATGACAAAAACGCCTTCTGGCTTGCTGCCCAGAGGCGTTTTTTGTCTGTTTGCGAGGGAAAGCTATTGAAAAAAATAGGGCTTATTGGTGCAGGTGTTGTGGGTAGCGCCTTGGCAAGTTGGCTTCAGGATAGCGGCTATGAAATCACCGCTATAGCTAGCCGTAGCCATAGCTCTGCCCAACGCTTAGCTACAAGGGTGGGCTCAAGGGCCGTGGAGATTGAAGATGTGGCCACAGGGTGCCAACTTCTGTTTATCACCACCCCTGATCAGGCTATCGCTCAGGTATGTGACCAGATAGCCGGATTTGGTTTTGACAGCTGCCAGGCTGTCTTCCACCTCAGTGGTGCTTTGAGCTCCCAGATCCTAGTGCCTGCAAAGGAGGCAGGGCTTGGTGTGGCTTCTATGCACCCCATCGGCAGTTTTGCCAATATCCAGCAGGCAAGGAAATCTTTGCCTCATAGCTGGTATACCATAGAGGGGAACCCTAGGGGCAGGGAGCTGGCTGCAGAACTTTTAACTAGACTGGGTGCTAAATTTCGTCAGATTCAGCCTCAGCAAAAGCCCCTCTACCATACAGCTGCAGTCTTTGCTTCAAACTATCTTGTAAGTCTCCTCTCGGTGGCAGAGGAACTGTGGCAACAGCTGGGGCTGGAGCCCAGTGAGGGATTGTGGGAGCTAGCTGGTGGAACTTTAGCTAATATCCACAGACTTGGTACAGCCCAGAGTCTCACCGGGCCCATTCAAAGAGGGGATTTGGACACAGTGGCCCTCCATTTGGAGGTGCTGGCAGCGAAACCTGCCTACCTGAAGCTTTACAAGCAGCTAGGTCTTGCAGCCTTGAAGCTTGCAGATGATCTTAATGAGAAGCAGAAGCAAAGTCTTACTTTGCTCCTGAGAGGGGTGGATGAAGAATGAGCGGACGGCTAACAATTACGCAACTGGCAAAGAAGGTTGGACAAGGCCACAAGCTCACCATGCTCACAGCCTATGATTACCCCCTAGCCTCCCTTGTGGATGAGGCCGGGATCGATATGATTTTGGTGGGAGATTCCTTGGGAATGGTGGTCTTGGGTTATGAAGATACCTTGGCAGTAACCATGGATGATATGGTACGCCATACCCAGGCTGTGGTACGGGGAGCTAAAAGGGCGTTGGTTGTAGCTGATCTGCCCTTCCTCTCCTACCAGATAAGTGTAGAGGATGCAATGCGCAATAGCGGTAGGCTGCTTCAGGAAGGTGGAGCCCAGGCAGTAAAGCTAGAAGGTGGTTTTCACATGTTGCCTGCCATCGAGAAGCTCGTGGCAAGCGGGATTCCGGTGATGGGCCATTTGGGGTTAACCCCTCAGTCTGTAAATCAAATGGGAGGTTTTGCCATCCAGGGTAGGGAGGCCCAAGGTGCCCAGAGGATTTTAGAGGAAGCCCTAGCAATTCAGGAGGCAGGAGCTTTTTCTCTGGTGCTAGAGGGCGTTCCCTGGCAGCTGGCGCAGCTTGTCACAGACAAGCTCACCATCCCCACTATCGGCATCGGTGCAGGTCCACACTGCTCAGGTCAGGTTTTGGTAACATACGACATTTTAGGTCTCTTTGATCGTTTTACACCCAAGTTTGTCAAGGAGTATGCCAACCTGAGGGAGACAATTGGCACAGCTCTCGCGGCTTATCGCGAAGATGTTCTCTCAGGTTCCTTTCCAGCTCAGGAGCACTCCTTTAGCATGAAACAGGAGCAGCTGGAGCTATTGGGAGGGGAACATAAATGAAGGTATTAGGGACAATTAAAGAGCTGAGAGAGGAGCTCACTACGACTAAAATTGGTCTGGTGCCAACTATGGGCTATCTCCACAGTGGTCACTTGAGTTTAATCAAAAAGGCCAGAGGAGAAAACGAGCTTGTGGTAGTGAGCATCTTTGTGAACCCAACTCAATTTGGACCAGGTGAGGACTATGCAGTCTATCCTCGGGACCTGGAGCGGGACAAGGAGCTTGCCCGGGAAGCTGGCGCTGATCTCATTTTTGCGCCCACAGCAGAGGAGATGTATCCTGAAGGTTTTTGCACATCTGTACAGGTGGAAGGTCTTACAGGACGCCTCTGTGGCATTTCTCGGCCTACCCACTTTCAGGGTGTAACCACAGTTGTGAGCAAGTTATTTAATATTGTCAGGCCCCAGCGTGCCTATTTCGGGCAAAAAGATGCACAGCAGGCCTTAGTGCTTCAGAGAATGGTGCGGGATCTTAATTTCCCCTTGGAAATTAGAACCGCCCCAATAATCCGGGAGCCTGATGGCCTTGCCCTCAGCTCCCGTAACACCTACCTGGAGCCTGGAGAGCGGCAAGTGGCACCTGTCCTCTACCAGAGCTTGCTGGCAGCCAAAGCAGCATTCGCCAAGGGTGAGAGGGATGGTAAGAAAATTCGGGAGGCAGCCCTGGGTGTTCTTGCCACCGAGCCCTCAGTTGTGGTGGATTATCTTGTCTTGGCCCATCCTCTCACTTTGGAAGATGTACAGATCGTCGAAAACCAGGCCCTCCTTGCTGCGGCCGTGAGGATTGGTAAGGTGAGGCTGATCGATAATGTGATGCTGGGCCGCGGCCTTGTTGCCTGGGAGGAGGATTGAAGTGTTGCGGAGCATGTGCAAAAGCAAGATTCATCGGGCTACTGTCACGGAAGCCGATCTTAATTATGTAGGTAGCATCACAATTGACAGTGATATTATGGATGAGGCACAAATTCTCCCCTATGAACGGGTGCAGATTGTCAATATTAATAATGGCACCAGAGTTGAGACCTATGTGATCCCTGGCAAAAGGGGAGAGGGCACAGTTTGTCTCAATGGTGCAGCAGCCCGCTGGGCAGCACCTGGTGATCTTGTAATTATCATCTCTTACGGCCTTTATAGTGATGAGGAAGTGGAAAAGCTCAAGCCACGGGTTATTTTTGTGGACGAGCGGAATCGGATCACCCAAAGTGCAGCTGTAGATTTGTCAGCTTTAGATTGCTAATAGTTCGCAGATATGCTAAAATAGTGTTCAAAATTCCCGGCTTTGGGAAAGGTGGGATTGTAAGTGGATATTGCTCTTAGAATTCGAGAGTTAAAAGAAGAACGCAACGCTGTTATTCTTGCTCATAACTATCAGAATCCTGAAATTCAGGATGTTGCTGATTTTTGTGGCGACTCCTTGGGCCTCAGTAGGCAAGCAGCCCAGACCGATGCTGAGGTAATTGTTTTTTGCGGGGTATCTTTTATGGCAGAGACTGCCAAAATCCTCTCCCCGGAAAAAACTGTGATTCTGCCTGAAAGAATGGCTGGCTGCCCTATGGCAGATATGATTGATGCCAATCAGTTGCGTCAGCTCAAGGCCAAACACCCTGGGGCTAAAGTGGTCTCATATGTGAACTCCTCAGCTGAGGTGAAGGCGGAGAGCGATTCTTGCTGCACCTCTGCTAATGCTGCTCGAGTGGTGGAGGCCATGGGGCCCGGTGAGATTATCTTTGTTCCTGACCAGAACCTAGGTAGCTGGGTTGCCAAGCAGCTTGGGCGAGACTTAATCCTTTGGGAAGGCTATTGCCTCACACACCACAGGCTTGGTGCCCGTGATGTGGAAGCAGCCAGAAGTGCCCACCCAGGAGCTCCTGTGATTGTGCATCCCGAGTGCAGGCCTGAGGTTGTGGAAGTGGCAGATAGTGTTCAGAGCACAGAGGGGATGATTCGCTTTGCCAAAGAGACCTCAGCCCAAGAAATTCTAGTTGGCACTGAGATGGGTATGATCCATAGGCTAGAGCGAGAAGTGCCAGGGAAGAAGTTTTTCCTGATTCATCCGGGGCTAATTTGTCCTAATATGAAGATGACCACCTTGGACAAGCTGCTCAAATCTCTTGAGACCCTCTCGCCTCAAATTGAGGTGCCAGAGGAGATCCGAATCCGGGCAAAACGGGCTCTGGATCGGATGCTTGCCCTATGAGCGCAGAGCCCATGTTTCCCCGTTATCTGTTCTCCCGAGAATTAGACCAGCTTCCCCACAATACCGTTGATTATCTTGTGGTTGGTTCTGGAATTGCAGGACTCTGTGCAGCCCTGGCTTTCAATTCAGATGCCAGGGTGTTGGTGGTGAGCAAAGGAGAGCTTGAGGGAAGCAATACCTACCATGCCCAGGGCGGCATTGCAGCTGTTTTGGATGAACGTGATGCTACGGATCTTCATTTTACAGATACCATGCGAGCAGGAGCGGGTTTGTCTGAGCCCGCTCCTGTGCGGATCCTAGTGGAGGAAGGGCCCCAGAGGGTACGGGAACTACTGGGAGTAGGTGTTCCCTTCGATAAGGAGCGAGGCAGCATTGCCTTAACTAAAGAGGGGGCACATAGTCGTAGAAGAATCTGGCATGCCAATGGCGATGCTACAGGGAGAGCGATCGTAACTACCCTTTTGGCCCGAGCGTGGGAACAGCCCAACATTACCCTTTGGTCTGGGAAACTGCTGGTGGATCTCATCACCCAACCTGGTGGACAGGGTGGAAAAATCCAGCTCGCAAGAAACCGTGAGCTCTCGCCGCTGGCGAGGCGTCGTCGGGCTATTGGGGCCTTATTATTAGATCAGGATGGCAAAAGTGAGATTGTCTGGGCCCGGGGGATTATCATGGCCACAGGTGGGGCAGGGCAGCTTTATGAGTATACGACCAATCCGGAACTAGCTACCGGCAGTGGCCTGGCTATTGCCCTCCGAGCTGGTGCAACATTGGCAGATCTTGAGTTTTTCCAGTTTCATCCCACAGCCCTCTACTTGCCGCCTGCGCCGCGTTTTTTGATCTCAGAGGCTGTGCGGGGCGAGGGAGCAATCCTTCGCAATATCCATGGGGAAAGGTTTATGCCCAATTACCATAAGCTAGCAGAGCTGGCTCCCCGGGATGTGGTCTCAAGGGCGATTATGAGGGAGATTAAGCAGACAGATGCAAAATGCGTCTACCTAGATCTCGCAGCTCTCTCGCCGGAGCTTATAGGGGAGCGCTTTCCCACAATCCACCAGCGCTGCCTGCGCTACGGCTTGGATATAACAAAAGAAATGATTCCTGTGGCTCCTGCAGCCCATTATTTGATGGGCGGTATTTGCACAGATCTTGCTGGCCGAACTGGGGTGC
>DIQB01000107.1:0-6355 GCA_002427165.1 Firmicutes bacterium UBA5473 | reverse complement strand
AATTCCCTGGTGGAGGGGGCTGTGTTCGGCAGAAGAGCTGCCCTGGCAGCACAGGCCGAAAGCATAACTTCCAGTGAACTAGCTGCATTATCCAAGCAGGTTCAAATACTTGAGGGTAGGGGTGAATTTGGACCTCAACTTTCTTGCAAGGCTAAAGTTCCTCAGCTTCAGAGGATTATGAACGATTATGTGGGAATGGAGCGAACAGGTGGGCAACTTGCAGTTGGGGAGAGGCTTTTAGCAGAGCTTCTCGCCCAGGTGCGGACCCAGATTTCTTGTAGCCAAGATTGGGTTGAATGCGAGAATATGCTTACAGGGGCTATTGCAATAGCCAAGGCAGCAGCAGCTCGCCAGGAGAGCCGAGGAGGACACGAGCGACTTGATTTTCCTAACAGGGATGATGAGAACTGGCAGCAGCATCTGCTTGTAAATCTGAAATAAATCATAGATTGCGGTGAATGACATGAACTGGCAAATCAGAGAGTTTCTTAAAGAGGCCCTAGCCGAGGACTTAGGACGGGGCGATGTGACGAGTGAGGCTTTAATCCCAGAAGATCTTATTGCCACAGCCAACTTTCTCTTCAAGGAAGAGGGGGTTGTCTGTGGCATTCCTATAGCCCAGGAGCTATTTGCATTATTAGGAGTGAAAGATTTTCAAGTATTTCACCAAGATGGGCAATTGGTGCCTCCAGGCACTATCGTGGCTCAAGCCACAGGCTCTGCCCGTTGGCTGCTTGCAGGTGAGCGTTTAGCCCTCAATCTGATGCAGCACCTCAGTGGCATCGCCACTAGGACCCGCCGCTGGGCAGATTTAATTGCCCCCTACAGGGCGAAACTTACAGATACCAGAAAGACAACACCTCTCTTGCGTCTTTTGGAAAAGTATGCAGTGCGGGTGGGGGGAGGAAAGAACCATCGCTTTGGTTTGGATGATGCAGTTTTGATCAAAGACAATCACCTGGCTCTTGTAGATATTAAGACAGCTGTCGCCCGTGCCCGAGCTGTGATCCCCCATACTATGAAGATTGAGGTTGAGGCAGAGAATCCCGAGGAAGTTGCCCAAGCCCTGGAGGCAGGTGCAGATATTATCATGCTAGATAATATGCCACCTGAACAAATGACCAAGATGGTGGAGCTGATAGCTAATCGTGCCATAGTGGAGGCATCAGGAGGCATCACTGACCAAACTCTAATTTCCGTGGCCAAGACAGGTGTAGATTTCATCTCTGTCGGGAGCCTAACCCACTCTGTTAAAGCGATAGATATTAGTTTGAACTTTATATAGAACTGAAAAAGTCCTGCTAACTGCAGGACTTTTTAGATCCTCTCCCGAGAGCTTAATAATATCCCTCATCCATCATAACTTGCATCTCGCAGATACCAATTCTTCTGAGAAACATATATTCAGTCTCGCAGATTTGCCTGATCATCATACTGCTTTGTTGGGGCTGAGTGAAAATGACTCCCACCGGACCAAAGCCTACGAAAAAGCCAATAGGTGGAACTCGAAAGATGAAAGGGGATACAAACGCACCAAAAAATTGCTGCGTATTAAATTCGCTCATAGCAAAACCTCCTCATTTTGGATAGTGTATTATATGGCCCAAAAAAAGAGAAGTTCTTGCTATTACAGGGCTGTTTGCATTTTCCATGAAAAAAGCTTGTAAAGATCCGATCATAAATGTGCTTAGCATTATATTGGAGTTCTTTGATATTTTTGCAAAACCCCTCTTGAAGCCCCCATTAATTCCGAAAGGCTATCTAAGTATTAAAAGGGGGATTTACCATAATCCCAGACTTTGTGAGATTGTGCAGTCCACAGCAGAATAGTGCAGAGGATGCCACAGTAAAAGGGCGAAGTATAGAAGTAAATTGAGGGGTTATTGCCGATACTAATATCTTTTAATGTAAAATGAGGAATTAGGGAGTTGTAATGGCAAATTATGTTACCATCAGCACTGTGTGGATTTTATGCGCACATCTAATCCCAGTGTCGCCATCGGGATCGTGGATACAGGTCTTTGTAACTATTACACCCGTACTCTTTTAGGATATCCTCAAAAAATCGAGGAGTTTTGCCAGAAGAATGGATTTGTCCACTTTAATGCATATGACGGGGTGGCAATATAGCCAGCCACGTAACATTACAGCTTTCATTGGCCCCGATAGCGACCACATTGCCAGTGGCAAGAAGGAATACCAATTGGTGGATCAGGCAGGTAAAGACCTTCACCTGGCAACTGACTGCTTGCTTTTGCGCAATTGGAGCGTAAAGGTAAATGGACAGGAAGTATACGGCACAGATTGTTATGTGGATGGCGGCTATATAATGGGAATTCCCCAACGGCTGGGGGGGGAGTGGGCTTGAATTTGACAATTGGCAGTTTCCCAGGATGTATAAATTCACCCCTAACCGGCTTGTGTCCGTCAGAAATGTTCCCTCAGCTGGTAGCAGTATCGAAATTAAATGTACTTCGCTGAAATGGAGTGAAGATGACACGCACCCCAATCCTGAGGGAGCCAAAGTTTACGGGAAGGCTATTATTGAGGAAATGCCGCAGCTATTGAATAAAATTGGGGAATAAGCAACAGGAGACGATACAAGAAGCTTCCTTAAAAGGGGTATCTTTGGAGTAGCTATGTGCGAGGATCAACTTTGATGCATTTGACAAACCATCGGTAGTTTGTAACATATACGACACTTTGAAAGGAGGAGGTAATAAATAGCTATTTTGGCAGCTAGCGATATTAAAAAAGTGGGGCTTAACGCCTCAAAGTTAACGGGAATACAACTTGTTGGGTGAAATAGAGAACCAATCAAAATATATGATCTTGAAAAACTATTTGTGATGCTATTTTTTATCAGAACAAAATTGGGATGGATATTGTAAAAGAAGCGCTAGAGAACTATGATAGCAAGTGTGAAAAATATATCACTTTTAATATGCTATGCAGAGAAGCTAAGGGTAAAAAACAGCATTAAATAAATATTTCGGGTATTTATCTGATGGTTCGAGGTGCATCGGTCGGGCACGATTGCTAAATATTGTAACATGGAACGCATTTGAAGATTTGTAAGGAGAACAAGACTATCTCAACTCAAATTTGAAGAGGTTATTGACAGAATTTGAATTTTAATCTTCCTAATATATGAGGTTATCCTTTATGAAATGAGTTCTTTGGTTCATTATCAGCAGAGAAAAAGGAGTGGGGAGATTTCAAACTGATCGATGACAACAAAGAAATGGTCCTAGCATCTAATCCTGCCTTTATTTTTAAACAAGGCAGGATTTTCCTTTTTGATCGCGAAATATATTAATACAAAGTAGGAACGGCATTCCGCTATGCGGAACAGGAGGCAAAATGAGTAAGGATACAGTAGTAGCAGTCAAGCGTGCCCTAGAAATTTTAATCGCTTTGGGGCAAGGTCAGCCCCAGCAAAGCATATCCAATCTAAGCGAAACCCTATCGTTACCCAAAAGTACCATACATAGACTTGTCACCACAATGGAGGAAGCAGGGTTCGTAAAGCAAGATCCCACAACCCGCAGCTATGCATTGGGTAGTAGGATTCTGGAGCTTGGTGGTGTGATGCTAAAACAGTTAGATTTGCGTACGCTTGCTTCCCCTTATCTGGAGGAACTAGCAAGCGCTACTCGACAAACTGTTTCTTTAGCAATATTAGAGGAAACAGATCTTATTTATTTGGAAAATTTTAGCAGGGGAGCGGTTTTCCAAATGCCTACTCAAATTGGTTTGCGGTTATCGGCTTTTTGCCGTGGCCTTGGAAAGGCGATTCTTGCTTTTCTTCCCCAAGCCCAGCAGGCAGAAGTGTTAAATAAAATTGAATTTATTCCTCACACCCCAAAAACGATCACGGATCCTAATGAATATAGAAAACATTTGGCGAAGGTACTTACGCAGGGTTATGCCATAGACGATGAAGAAGCAGCTTTTGGTTGCAAGTGCATCGCTGCACCTATTTTTGATTTTTCCGGAAAAGTAGTTGCAGCTGTAAGCGTCTCGGGACCTGCACAGGATTTTACACCCCAGCGTTTTTCTGAGTTCACCCAGCTTGTACTTGATACAAGCCGAAAAATCACTCAAGCCATGGGAGGAAGTGTTGCAATATGATGAAAATTGCCATGCTAGGGAGAAGCGAAGGCAATGGACATCCTTATTCGTGGAGCGCCATTATCAATGGCGAATATAACGAGGAGCTAATGAAGCAGGTACCCTTTCCGGTCATTTATCAGTATCTTTCTGCCCAGCCCAAGGAGAACCTTGGCATAGAAGGGGCTCGGGTAACGCATATTTGGGCTGAAGATATGGAAGAAGCCCGGCGCATTGCTCAAACTTCATGTATTGAACATGTGGTGGCGCAGCCAGAGGATGTTTTAGGTCAAGTAGATGCTGTGATTATCGGTGAGGATGTAGGCAGCCGTCACTTGGCTCTCGCGGAATCTTTTATTCAAGCAGGATTACCTATCTTTATTGATAAACCCCTTACCGATAATAAAGAAGATCTCGAGGTTTTTAGCAACTATTTTCAAGAGGGAAGGCCAATCCTCTCTTCTTCTTGCTATCGCTATGCCCAGGAACTGCAGCGGGCCAAAGCAGAAGATGAACCTCAATTTGTCTGCGGTCTGATGAACAAAAGCTGGGAAAAGTATGGGATTCATGCAGTTGAGGGATTATATCAACTAATGGGAACAGGTGTGCACCAGGTAACAAACCTTGGGACAAAGGAAGAGAACGTAGTACATCTAAAATATAAAGACGGAAGACAAGCAGTGTTAAATGTAATCGGTGGGGCCCAGCAGGCGAATTATCAGCTTATTGGCAAGAACACACGCACTATTTCACCGGCAGATAGCTTTAATATGTTCAAAAGCCAACTTGCGGACTTCGTAAACTTTATCCATGCCCGCTGTTATCCCTATCCACCCCAAGAGACCCTGGAAATGTGCAAGGTGATCATCGCAGGCATTGAATCTCGGGAACTAGGTGGTAAGCCAATATTAATATCTGAAATTTGAGGGAGGAAATAAACTTGGAGGAGATTATTATTCAGAAGGATAATAATTTTTACTGTGCATTTCCAGACATTATAAAACTTTCTAATCGAAACTTAGCTGTGGTCTATCGGGAAGCGGAACGTAGGCAGGAGGGCACTTGTCACCTTGATTCCAGCTCCAGAGCGGTTCTAGCCCGTTCCTTGGATGGCGGCTTGAGTTGGAAACGGGAAGGAATAGTCTACAACGACGAAGATGGAATCCAGGATCCTTCTATCGCGAAACTCCGAGATGGAACGCTAATAGCGAATTTTTTTAAATGGCAGGTTATGAAGGAAGAACCATTTAGGCATCAGGTTAAAGGTACCTTTTTAATAAGCTCAAAGGATAATGGTAAAAGCTGGGATAATTTAATTCAAATCCCCAACGAGGAATATTCATTACTGGCAACCTCAGATGCAACTGTTGAGCTTCCAACTGGAAGATTGCTGGTTCCTGTGTATGGCAACTTACCAGGCGAGGGAAGTGGCTCTTTAGCCGCGATCTCAGATGATAAAGGTATAAGCTGGCATCTATCAACCATGGCCTTCGATCCACTACAAAATATGGATTTTGTTGAACCAGCCTTGGCACTACTTCCTGATGGTACAATTCTCTGTATGCTCAGAGTTGAAAAGATAGAGCAATATCTGTGGCAAACTTATTCAACAGATGGGGGTGAAACTTGGAGTGCACCCAGACGCACCCCCATTTGGGGCTTCCCTCCTCACCTTTTGGTTTTAGAAGATGGCCGTCTTCTTTGTAGCTACGGTTATCGGCGGCCACCTTATGGTATTCGCGCTTGCCTCAGTGAGGATGGAGGAAAAACTTGGGACTTGCAAAATGAGATCATCATCAGAAATAATGGCATCCATAGGGATTTAGGCTATCCCAGCTCTGTGGAGCTCCAAGGGGGCAAGATTTTCACAGCCTACTATTTCCACGATCTAGACCATGAAAATGGTGTGCGCTATATTGCAGGCAGCATCTATGAAGTATAGGGAGGAAGAGAGAGTGGGTATTTTGGATTCTTTCAGACTGGATGGTCAGGTTGCGTTGGTAACAGGAGGTGCTGGCCTCTATGGTAGCTTTATTGTAGATGCCCTAGCCGAAGCTGGGGCCACAGTCTATACTGCAGGTAGATCTTTGCCTAAATATCAGGAGCAAGCACAAAGGTGCCAAAACCGAGGCTTTTCTGTGTGTGCTGCCCGCTACGATCAATCCTCAATTGAAAGCATGGAAAATTTACTTGCTCAAATCCTAGCAGAGCAAGGTAAAATAGATGATGGCACTGCGAAAAG
>DIQB01000104.1:9376-13185 GCA_002427165.1 Firmicutes bacterium UBA5473 | reverse complement strand
CCTACTATAATTTTACACTAACAATTGTCTTTTGGATCAGCGCTCTCCATCTTAAAAATCGCAAAGCGAATGTAGCCTCAACTTTCACTTCTCCATTAAAATAGAGAGGTTTTCCGTGGTGGTATTTTCCCAAAAAAGCTTCTTTTTATACATACGACAGCGGAGGTGAACAAATATAAAGCCCCCGAAACGGGGGCTAGAATACAACTAGTAGTGAATACATTCATCCCAATAAAAAATTACAGTCAAACTTCAAATTCCCCACCTATATTTTGTAGTTTATCCTGAGATCTATTTTCGCGCCAACGGACAAAGGGCTGATAATCATAGTCAATTATCATTACGTGATTTTGCACTCCTACCCTATAAACATTTCTTTCCTTACAATTTCAAAAAACCTATTGGGGATAGCCTTATATAAGTATTTTTGGTACAATCAAAGATAGACAGCTGACATAACCACAAGTTTGTGAACACACCCTATTGGCCTGAAATGACTTAAATCAAACCGGTAACTCCTGAAATATCGATAGTTTGCTTTCCAACCAAACGAGGAGGATGAATAATATAATGATATTCAACTACAATTATAAAGTGGAACTTCCCAAAATCATCCCTGATAAAAGACGAGCCCTATTCCACGCCAAAAGAATGCTCCCCGATTACGTCTTTGATACCTCAAAGCTGGAAAATAACCCTCTAACCTTTCCAGAGGTAAAAACGCTAATGGACGGCATTACAATAGGCGGACATAAAATAAGTGACGTTCAGCAAGTCCTCAATATTAAAGACAGTTGGCTGATGCTTTTAAGCTCCATTGGGGACGGTACCTTCTCTATATCTAAAAATATGTTTCATTCTATACATACCAAAATAGCAAGGGATGAGGCACTACAGTGGGGTGAATTCCGCACCGGCTCGGTGAGTATAACAGGGACAGAAATATATCAAGCTCCCCCTTGGCAGGAGCTTGATGCTATCTTTGATCGTGAAATAGAGATCATCTTAGATTGTAGAAATGCTATAGAACAAGCAATTAGGCTCTTTCTGTGGGGAGCATTAAATCAATTCTATTGGGATGGTAATAAACGTACAGCTCGTTTGATGGCAAACGGGATTACTATAAGTGCCGGCTATGGTGTATTTAACATCAAAGCCAAAGATATCCAGGAGTTTAACACTTTAAGGATTGGCTTCTACGAAACGAAACAAGCGGATGAGATAGTAGTATTCCTTGCTGAAAAGTGCATCTACTATATAGAAAACTAGTACTTCTTGGCTTTCTTGGTGCGCTTCCATTATTCAAAACGAATCTGGAAAACAAGGATACATCAATTGATAAAAAGAGACCAATACGCCCAGGGCAAGCATACCAGTCTCCCCATTCAAAAACCACTCAATACCGCTCCAAGATAGAGCTAGCGTAAATCCCAAGAGTAAACATGTACATCCTCAGCACCCCATGTAGCCTCAGGCACAAACCTCACAGCCTTAGCCTCCAGATCCACAGCTAGCTTTACCAAACGCTGATAATTATTCTCCACACGCAAGAGCGTCTGCCACTGCCCCAAGGTTTCTACCTCGATCCGAAAAGTCCGAACTAAGGAATTAGGGACACGATAAGGCTCTGCATCAAGGGGAAAATTACAAGGCATATTAAACACCTTGCGATTAAGATCGCTATCGAAGATTAAACGCAGCTCGCGAATTTTCCTCGGTGCATCAAAAGCATATTCTACCCAGGAGCCAATCTCCCCTCTCCAGCCGTTATCTTCATCTCCAATAGGCCTGTCCAGGCCATTTCGCAGCGGCTCCGGCTCTCCGTGACTAGCAGTCAAGGTAGCCTCGCGGGTCAATTTCGAAATAGAGCGCCGGTTCCAAGGGATGAAACAATCATCATCCATCAATGTCTGTTTCAGCTCCTCTATTCCTTCTTCATAGACCCCACGGGGGGCGAGTCCCTCGCGAATAGCAATGGCAGCTGCAGTACCAACAGCTTGCCCCAATGTGGCGCAGGTGGCCATCACACGCGTAGCGCTGAGTGCCGCATGGGTGACGCTGATGTTTCTTCCAGCAAAGAATAGATTAGAAATATTTTTCGAATAAAGACAGCGATAAGGAATGCCAAAAGGCGATGGTGCAGGATGGAAGATTGTAGGCTGACCTGGATAGTTAAAACCTCCGGGATGATGATCATCCATAGTCCAGCCACCGTAGGCTACCAAATCCTCAAACTTACCACTGGAGCGCACATCGTTTTGAGTTAAGATATAATCACCAACATAGCGCCTGCTTTCCCGTTTGCCTGGCAAAAATCCTACCCAATCTAAAATCCAATTCTCGGCACCGTGATCGCCATAGTTTTTTATATGATCCCAAACGCCATAGGCTATTTTTAACAGTTCATCTCGGATCTCCTCTGTATCATGGATTGAATCTTGCTCTCCTCCAAGCTCGATCCACCAGAAGTTAGTGCTGCGGTGATCATGGCCGCGATGGGGCAAATCATCCTCGCTTGGATATTTATAGGCCCAAGAGGGTGGGATGTAGGTTTGAGGGCTATTAGCCTCTCGGGCTTGAATTAAACAGCTCATGCCCATGGTTTTTTTATCTGCCTGTTTTGGTTGAATATCCTCATCAAATTCCCCTGCTGCCTCTCGACCAACACGAAATTGGGCACCCGACAGAGGCGCGAGGATGCTGTCTCCGGAGCAATCTGCAAAAAGTTTTGCCTCTACAGTATGCCAGGTTTGGGTGGTAAGCTGCCAGCCCCGGACAGACTCAATACGGTCCCCATCCATCTTCAGATCACAGCAGCTACAATTGAGCAGCATCGTGAGATTCTCTTGAAACCTCACCTTTTCATAAAGTACACTATCCCAAATACCATAGGTGGGAGCAGGATTCCGATACAAGTTCTCCAATTCAATTTCCTCTACGATCCCGGTTTCACGGTTGTTTTCACCATGGGCACCACAGATCCACATTCGAATCTCAGAAGAAGCATTTCCTCCCAGTACTGGGCGATCATGAATCAAGACAACTTTTGCTCCACCGCGAGCTGCAGCGATGGCTGCACTCATGCCTGCGAGACCTCCCCCGACAACGCATAGATCAGCTTGATGAACTACCTCTTTCATAACGAATCTCTCCTCACACTATATTATTATTCAAATCCATCCTCATTAAATAGATGGTTTTAACTTTTCCTTCCAAAAAACAAATTCGGGATAGTTCATTAATCTGTTTCACTTGCATTTAACTATGGTATCGCATATAACAATATAAAAGTGTGATCGAGGGACTTAAAATCTTTATAAAAATGTGAGATGTGAGTATTAAGGAGCGACTGGTTTTTAAAAAAATGCTGGCATGGAAAGAATCAAAGTACCGCAAACCGCTAATTTTAAAAGACGTCCGGTTGGCAAAACGTGGCTGCTTCAAGAATTTGGCAGACAGCTCACAATGTTGCCTACTTCAACTTTGATGAACATGAGGATACAAACAATTCTTTGAATCAACAAAGGATGTAGATCGCATCTTACAAAATTTGATGATGGTAAGTGGCGTATCCATCAAGCCGGAAGAAGCACTCATTGTTTTCGACGAAATTCAAGAGTACAATAATGATGATCATTCTGAGGGAAGCAACATTTTTCTGTGCAGTCCAGCTCCTTGTCCTCAAGACGAAGGAAGCACTGGTATGAAAAAGCAAATCAGAGATGAGCTAAGCATCTTAAAAAACATTATAATCGATACCGTGCCTGTGAAACAAATTCTTCTCTTCGATTCTTATGCGTACGGCACTG
>DIQB01000104.1:4159-9132 GCA_002427165.1 Firmicutes bacterium UBA5473 | reverse complement strand
ATCCGCGATCAGAAAACCATGTTTGTAGATGTAGTTGTCAGTAAAGAACATGACTTCCGCGAGCGCAAAAACACGCCGAAATGGATTTACAATCTGCCGAACACCTTTTGACTGGGCATCCTATTCCGATAGAAGTCATCTGTTATTATTGCTAGAGCTTAATGGTTACCTTGTTTTAAGCAACCAAGACCCATCAAAAACACATGATTTTGACGAACTGTGTAAACCATGTTAGGAGTTCCCTGATACTTTCAAAACCATAGCCGATAATTTCTCTAACCTAACCACATATAGTATTCAGCCTAGATATCAGACAAAATTCATGTTGGGAAAAACGGGATATGCGACAATCGCTAAAAATAATGCAGAGGATATTCATTAATAAAATTGAAACCCCAGATATAAACCTTAGATATATATGGTATTCGTATAGATTTCTCAATTATATCAAACCAGCGATAAAAGAGAGCTAAAACTGATTGCACAAAAACGTTTTATTCAATTTCAACCATCACTCGGTTGGCACTTCTGATTTCGATGGGTATTAGATTCTGATAGTTTTGCAGTATAGCATCGTACAGGCTTCCGACATATCTCGGAGCATCAAGCGTAATGGCTACAAAATATTTTAGCTCTCTAACTTCATATTCGTTTCTTCCAATCGCACGAAGTGTTAAATGTGGATTAAGTAAAGATGAACCTCGCATGGACTGCCCTTTTCTTATGACTGTATCCCATTTTAAATCGATCATTCTAAGATCTGTTTCGTTCCAGCTCCTTTTGGCAGGCTTGCTAACAGGAAATTCCGATCTATTATATCCTTTGCTTAAGAGTTCTCCTGCTTTGATTGCATCTTCTGGCTTGGATAGGTTAAGTCTATATTTATTGAATCCTTGTTTAGTAAAATGATATACCAATTCATGCGGAATAAACACATCCTCAATGCAGTTGTTAGTATACGCGTCAGGATCGTTGGCACAAGGATCCACAATGGCCGCAATGGTCCATGTTATTTTAACATTCCCCCTCACACTATTTATTTCAGGAGCAAAAATAGGGAGTTTTACCGTTTGCGTTGGCTCAAGCGTACCAGAGTATAAGATAGTAACCTTTTTATCTTCGCATGTTAAAATGTCATCCACGTTTTCAATACAAAAACCATATCCTTGTTCGTCTTGGCTCAAACCCTCATCAATGCTTGCATTATGTATCAAAAGGGTTCTACCTAAATGTGGTACAATTTTTTCGCATTGGGCCATTAATCTGCCAATCTTACCAACAGCAAGAGGAGAAGCAAAACTCGTTCCAGAACCCGATGATAGAGTATTGGGCTGTGTCCCAACCAAAACAAAAGGATTTTCTGGACTTCCACCAAATTCAAGAAAGTCGGGTTTAACTTTTGCACCTTCCCGCCCAGCACCAATGCAACTATATGATGCTCGCGTTTTTTGACCATCAGGTGTATAAGAAAACGCTCCTATGCCAAGACCGTTAACCATATCAGCTGGAGCCTGAATACGATTGAAAGGGTCTTCCAGATCACCATCATTTCCAACTGCTATACCAAATAGCGGATTTATCTCACCTTCTGCAACATCGTATGTAAGCCTATCCAATACATAAGTAAAACGGCTAATACTATCATCAATTATTGCACCCTGAGGGCCAAACGATAGGTTATAGAGCTTTATGTCCGGACGATCCTTTACAGTAGTTTCAATTACATCAATTGCCTCATACAAACCAAGAGCCGCTTCGAAATCAGCAGTATCCTTTAATGGCAAAACTCTAAAGCTATCCACCGATACACTGGGAATCGGTAGGATATCACTTTTTGATTTTCCTGCAAGATTTCCATGTAAAACTGCTCCACACACTGCAACACCATGCGCAAGATATTCGGGATCAGAGGGGCTCTCAACGCATTTATATGTTTTTGTATATCCTCTTAAAAGCGGAACGCTTTCATCAGCACCACCATCAAAAACACCTACTGTGATTTTTGATTTTCTTTTGGCTGGAACTACAGTGGGAGCTTCAAACCGAACATTACTACGTAGTGGACCAATCTTAATTCGGCCAAGTGGATGCAGCGCTCTTAGGGGGTTGAACCTTTTAATTTTTTCTATTTCATCCCGATTGCATTTGGCGCTTATAAAAGTAAGACCCCCTTCATAACTTTTTATTGCTGTGCGTTCTTGCGGAATGCCAATAGTTTCATAGAAAATTGAAATCATTTTCCCCCGTTGATTATTGATTGGATGTAATACAATCTCCACAACTCCGTTTTCCCAATCATTAGGAAACCCCATAATTTTTTCTTCGGGAGACAAAAGATCTAATGAATGTATAGATCCAATTTGGTTACGCCAGTTTTCTATATTATCTTTTAATCCACTTTCTAAAGTGTGGCGAAGTAATTGAATGCCTTGATCGTTCATTCTCATAAAATAAAGCTTCGCAGATTGTTCTTCACCTTTGTTATCGGCGAAGGTATACTTTCTACCTCCAACTATAACCATATTCTCTCTAGATAATATTAAGGAAGAGGGTACATATGATTTTGCCTCAAACTTAGGTTCCATTCGTACACAAATTATTTTCTCATCCAGAAAAATTTCCCTATTTTCATGAATTTCTCGAGATATTTGCTCAAGATCATTCACCATTTTTTGTTTTGCGAAAGGATACTCATGAGGAATCTTTTTAGGTCCCCCACTACCTTTTTTTGAAATTGGTTTTATATATAATTCTCCGTGTGCAATTATCGGATGTTTTTTCTTGGCCATCATTACACCCCCTTTACAATTGTTTTTATGGATAAATATCTCGAAACAGATGTCAAAGGAATGTTTGTAATATACGAAATGTCTCGTTGTGACAAATCATCAAATTCATTTTTTAAAGTTTTACAAATTAACACCTTTTCTTCCCTTGATGGGAAATGGGTGATTTTACAAAACTCAGATAGCGCCACTAGATCGCAGGAAAGTTCTGGGTTTAATAAACATTGTCTTTTAATATGCTCACACAACTTACAAACGTCGGCTGCATTTATGTTTACCATATTTTTGCTAAGATAGGCTAAAGTCTCTTTTTTTAGGCGTGATACATATTTGTCTAGATGCCGTAGCATCAATTTTTCTCTTTCCTTTTCGCTAGGCATTGGAATAGTCAAACTTCTATCAAACCTTCTCCATATTGCCTTATCCAACAACTCAGGATGATTAGTTGCTCCAATTATTATACATGTGCTGGGGCAAGATTCCAGTTCCGTTAATAAAACGTTGACTAAACGTTTGAGTTCTCCCAAATCACCTGTATCATCTCTCCGCTTAGCAATGGCATCCAGTTCGTCAAGAAATAGTACAGCATTTTGCGATCTTGCATATTCAAAAATGCTTTTAATGTTTTGGCCTGATCGCCCAAGATAGCTTGAAATTGATGATGCCAAATCTAATGTTATTAGAGGAAGATTAAGCTTGTATGATATCCACTTGGCAATATATGTTTTCCCGACACCAGGTTGACCATCCAACAAAATGCTATTAGGTGGGGTAATTCCTTCTTCTAAAAAAGTGTTTATCAACTCACGCTCTTTTAAAAAATCATCTAACTCCTTACGAGCAAAATCCTCTAATATTGGATCTAGAACTTCAGATGGTTCCTCTAGCTTTACCAACGAATACCTGGTTTCTCTATCAACAGGCAACGGTTGCATATCCAAAGAACGTGCGGTAGCGTTGTCAAAACCAGAATAAGTAAGAGCCTTCGCTATTTCCCCAGCTGTATCAGGATGATCTTTCTTTATTCTTTTAATGATTGCCAAAGAAAGGGCTTCTATTGTTTTTCTGTCTGAATCAAAGCTTGCTCTGATAAGCTTTGGTATTAAGTTGAAAGCGTTCAAATGTCCCACTCTCCATTTTTGAACAATAATGGTACACAGTAATTATATCTCCATTTGTGGGGGAAGTCAATTATTTTGTACCATATTTTATTTTAATCAAAAACGGAACAGTCAAAACCGTTCTTTACTCTTATCGTTTCCACAGAGATCCCGACGCATCTCAAAAATAGTCTATGATGTAACGCCTGATGACGTCGCTACAATTTGATGGTGTTAGGCTTGCAGGACCTATGAAATACCTTTAGAAACCCCTCGACAGGGATTGGCTTCTTTTCTTTTTCGCAGGCTGGTCGTTGTTTAGCAATCCTTTTTTGTAATGGGTCTATTCTCGTTCAAGATCAGAAATCTACCCTGATCAATTTAAAGTTACTTGTTGCTTTTAAAACTCCTCTTTGCCCAGCTGAATACAACTATTTCTTGATTGCAGCAACTATCTTTCTCTAATCTTAATATAACACACACCATACTATTCACCATATGAATGCATTCCTGCGAAATAGCGCCCCTACGCATCTTTGCGTCGAGGCGCTATTTTGCTAAGTTAACTCCCCACAAGCCCTGGCTTCATTTGCGCCTCAAACAGATCTCTATAAATACCCTTGCGGCAAAGAAGCTCCCTGTGGGTTCCCTGCTCCATAATTCTCCCATGATCCACTACCACAATCTGATCTGCATTTTGAATTGTAGAGAGACGATGGGCAATCACAAAGGAGGTTCTGTCTACTAGGAGCCGCGCTAGGGCCTCTTGAATCAAAATCTCAGTTTCAGTATCAATGCTCGAGGTAGCCTCATCTAAGATCAAAATCCGGGGATCCAAAAGAAGTGCCCTGGCAAAGGACAAGAGCTGTCTTTGTCCCACAGAAAGTTTAGCTCCCCTCTCCTCTACCTCTGTGCTGTAGCCTTCTGGAAAGTTCATAATAAACTCATGGGCATTGGCAATCTGCGCAGCATCAATAATCTCCTGCATCGAGGCATCCAATTTCCCATAGCGAAGGTTCTCGCGGATAGGACCTGAGAAAATAAAAGTATCCTGAAGCACGATCCCGATTTGGCTGCGAAGGGACTC
>DIQB01000104.1:2288-3881 GCA_002427165.1 Firmicutes bacterium UBA5473 | reverse complement strand
CCTGGCTTTACCTTCAGGGAGAAATCACGAAGCACCACCTGGCCAGGATCATAGCCAAAGTTTACATGCTCAAAAGCAACCTCGCCGCGGATCGGTGGTAGCTCTATGGCACCAGGTGCATCTTTGATCTCAGGTTTGGTATCCAAAATTTCAAAGACCCTTTGGGCAGATGCCATGGCAGTTTGGATCTGGGTATAAAAATCCGCTAGCATATTGATTGGCGCCCAAAACCGCCATAGGTAATTTAGAAAAGCCACCAGGATCCCCACAGTGAGGACACCTGTGCGAATCATCCCTGTACCATACCAAATTACAAGACCGGTTCCTACGGCAGCTATGATCTCCACTATAGGCATGAAGAGGGCATTAAGTTTGATCGCATCCATACAAGAATCTCGAAGGGCAGCATTTAAACCCTCAAAATGACGCTGATTTTTCTGCTCACGAACGAAAGCCTGGGTAACTCGGATTCCCATAATGCTCTCATTGAGATTGGCATTAATATTGGAGAGTTTCAATCTCACCTTGTACCACCTGCGGCGGATCTGAGGCCTCAGTGCCACAGCAAAGACCCCTAAAATCGGCAAGATGGTAAAAGAAAGAAGGGCAAGTTTCGTATGCATCGATAGCATCAGCACTACGATCACAGCCAGATTGAATAGTTCCGAGACCATATTCACAACACCGTTTGTAAGTAGCTGATTGAGGGTATTCACATCTGATGTAATCCGAACCATGATTTTTCCCGCAGGTCTACTGTCATAGAAGCGAAAAGATAAACTTTGAATATGGCTGAAAAGCTGCATCCGCATTGTGTAGAGCACACTTTGTCCCACCCGGGACATAATCAGCGTCCGCCAGCGTGCGCAAAGCCAGTTCACAAAGGCTAGAGCCAGAAAGCCCAAGCCTAGGTAATTGATCAATTGAAAATCCCGATTGGGAATCCCCTCGTCGATGGCAATCTTGAAAAAATAAGGGCCAAATTGTGCTGCCACAGCTGCAATGCACATCAGGCCAATGGAGGCTGCCATGGCCTTTTTATGAGGAGCAAGATAGCGTAATAGTCGCATAAATTGTGCCCGATCGAAGGGCTTCATTACCACTTCATCTTTATCAAAATTCCGCTGCATTCCTCTCTCCCCCTAGCGTGCAGCCAGGGCTGGTTCTAGCCCTGACTGATTAAACTGCAGATCATAAAGACGTGCATAGTAGCCATTTTTAGCCATAAGCTCATGGTGGGTGCCTCGCTCTACGATCCTACCTTCATCTAAAACTACGATTATATCCGCATCTTTAACCGCAGAGAGTCTTTGGGCGATAATAAAGGTGGTGCGCTTGCCCAGAACCTGGCCTAAAGCCTGTTGGATCTCCAGTTCTGTTTCCATATCCACACTAGAGGTGGCATCATCTAAAATCAAGATCGGCGAATTCAGTAGCAGGGCTCGGGCTATGGCCAAGCGCTGCCTCTGCCCACCGGATAACCCCACTCCCCGTTCGCCCACCTTGGTTTCATAGCCATCTGGAAACTCTTCGATGAATTCCGAAGCTTGGGCA
Organism: Firmicutes bacterium UBA5473; assembly: GCA_002427165.1. Lineage (GTDB taxonomy): Bacteria > Bacillota > DTU084 > DTU084 > DTU084 > UBA5278. The sequence continues at coordinate 2,327 of DIQB01000104.1, read as the reverse complement.
ATTTCAGCTGCCCTCCGAATTTCTTCCGCTGTTGCCTCG
>DIQB01000104.1:1420-2138 GCA_002427165.1 Firmicutes bacterium UBA5473 | reverse complement strand
GCCTGCCGTAGGCGATATTCTCTCTGATACTCGCCGAGAAAAGGAACGTTTCCTGAGGAACGATCCCGATCTGGCTTCTTAAGCTTTCTAGCTTAAAATCCTGGATAACAATATCATCGATCAGGATCTTCCCCATCTGGGGCTCATAGAACCTGGACAGCAGGTTAATTAAACTTGATTTACCGGCGCCTGTGGCACCTAAAATCCCAACAGTGGCACCTGGTGATACATCTAAATTGATTCCCTCAAGGGCAGTCTGCCCATCATAGGTGAGTGTAACATTGCGAAACTCTACCTTCCCTTGGATCTTAATGTCCCGGGCTGCGGGTGAGTTCACTATTTGGGAAGGCGTATCGAGGATTTCAAAGAGGCGCTGGCCTGCTGCCATGGCCTGACCGAATATATTCACAAGCCACCCAAGTTGCCTCAGGGGTGTAATCAGGGCCCAAAGGTAGGCGTTGAAAGCAACCAAAGAGCCCAAGCTTAGCCTTCCCAAGATCACTTCCCGGGCTCCATACCAAACCATAAGAGCCACACATGCCTCCATAAGAAGATCCATCAAGGGAAAAGATTTAGCCCAGATCTTGGCCAGCTCCAGGTGCTTGTCGAGAGCCCCTTTATTTTCATGATCGAATTTTTCTACCTCATAGTCTTCTCTGGCAAAGGACTTTACCACCCGCACCCCTGTGATGTTCTCTTGTACCACAGTGGTGAGGCT
>DIQB01000104.1:0-1213 GCA_002427165.1 Firmicutes bacterium UBA5473 | reverse complement strand
GCCATTTGTCTGTGGATTGCCATCCAGGCAGGTCTTAGCTTGCGATGGACACGCAGGGCAACTATTACCAAAGCCGGAGAGAGGGCTAAGGAGACTAGGGTCAGGCGCCAGTTGAGGCGCCAGATTGTGAAGAAGATAATTGCTACAGTGCTGATGATGATCACAATTCGGTTAAGGGTAACTGCTAAAAAGACTCTGGTTACCTCTACATCGCTCACCATCCGGCTCATGAGCTCTCCGGTTTGCGTCTGATCGTAGTAGCTATAGGAGAGGCTTTGCAGGTGGTTGTAAAGCTTACAGCGTAGGTCTGATGTAACATTTTGGCCGATGAACTCCTGAAGCCAGGCCACAGCATAGTTGAGGAGGCCCTTGCCCACGGCAAAAGCAACAATTAAAAGGGTTAGCTTGAAGATCAAGTGATATTCTTCACCGATGATCCCCTGATCGATGACCAGCTTTTGTAACCAAGGTGAGAACATCCCCAGAATCACAGCCGAAAGAGCGCAGAAGAGATTCAGCACAGCAAATTTCCAATATGGACGGAGATACTTTATCAATCGCAGAAGAACGTTCATGGGTAACCTCACTTTCTGAAAACACAAAGGGCGGCCTGCGGCCCTAGGCCGCGGCTGCCCTTTTGTTCATTTTTAGCCTGAATCCCTCAGGCCAAGGATCATCATCAGTTTTTACCCCGTTTTCAATTCTGCACCTTCATTATCTCCCTGATTGGCCTTAAAAGCAAGTGGCAAAATACCTATTAGATCACCTGTGGCTCTAGCCATCTTCTCGTTATCTGATATGATCCAAAGGGTGCTATTGTTTCTTCATTTTTCCTTAAAAATACACCCCAACTTCCAATTAACCTTCTCTCTCCAAGGAAGCAAGGTTTTCCCAACGAACTCCGCCTTTGCTTTACGCAAGCAGCTGTAAGGGGTAGTATTCTGACCGTCTTTGAAAAACTGCTCCTGGCAGAACAAGAAATTTGATAAAGCTCTACTCACCCTGCATGTGCGTCAACGACGAAGTGGCAATAGTGTTTACCTCAATCTCCGTTGTTTATGCCTTCTTAAGCTTGGTATATGAAGTGCTAGACGAGAAATACACGGAGGTAGAAGGGATGATATAGTTTTCTAAGTTCTGATAAGGAGCAGTAACCACCCCTGGTTACGGCTCCTTTTTACACTTTTCGGGGAAATTAGGCTACAAAAACAAC
>DIQB01000079.1 GCA_002427165.1 Firmicutes bacterium UBA5473 | reverse complement strand
AGCTGGGAGATCATCCCCACCTGTTGCCGCAGCATGAGCACCGGCCACAGCCCAATCTCCTTCTCCCCTAAGTAAATCTTGCCCTCTGAGGGGTCCACAAGTCTGTTGAGGAGCCTGAGCACAGTGGACTTCCCCGCCCCAGACGGACCCCAGAGAATAGAAATCTTGCGGGCAGGAAAAGCGAAATTCAAATCCTCAAGCACCCTCTTCTCACCTAAACTCAGAGAGACTCCCTCAAGCCTGATTTCCATGATCTTCCACTCCCACTAACTGATGATCTCGCGTAAAAAAATGACTATAAGCCAGAAGAGCCACACCGATAGTTGTCAGGGCAGTTGCAGCTGCAATCATATAGGTCACCATCACCTGATAGCGCACAGCCAAAGCAGGCTGGGTGCCGGCGATAATCTGCCCTGTCATCATCCCGGGCAGCTGCACTATCCCCACTGTCATCATCCCGGCAACTGTAGGCATCATAGCCGAGCGGAGCGCCTCTCGCAAGTATGGTGCCACAGCTTGTCTTGATGTGGCGCCCAAAGACAGTGCAACCTCAATCTGCCCTCTGTGTGATTCAATCTCTCCTGTGAGGCGATTCACAACTAAAGCTGCCCCAGTCATGCTATTGCCGATAATCATCCCAGCTAAGGGAATCACATACCGCGGATTATACCAAGGCTGCACCTTCAGGATCAGCAGCACCACCAAACCCAACGTCAAAAGGCTGGATGCACCTATAGCTACAAACATTTGCCCAGGAAGAGCACCCCAGCGCACACTCTGTCTTGCATAGGCTGTGCGGGCTGCAACTGCAATCATCACAAACAAGGCCAATACTACCAGGTACCATTTTTGCAAATCGAAAATTCCCTGCAGAAGATAACCCACAGCCATCAGCTGCACAAAAGAGCGCACTGTACCCACGAGTAAGTCTCGCCCCAGTCCTAACTTCTGCCAATATGAAAGAAATATGGTGATCCCGATCAAAAGTAAAGCTAAAGCCAGATCCCCTAAACTTAACGCAATGTAAGTTCCCACCTTCTACACTCCTAATCCTAGGGCAAAACTCGCCCGAAAGTACTTATCCCCATGATACAATTCTTTCCTGCCGAAGACAAGCTTTTTGCTATTGACAAAACTCACAATTTATATATAAACTGGAGATGGATATATAAAGGAAGGAAATTCCATCGAGCGGAGGTGCATCATCAAAAAACAGATGTATAGCCTCGTTTAAATAACTTCTCTCGCAGCTTCTACCCTATTATCAAATGAAGGGATTGATTATGGTGCAAAAATCAAAACTGATCAGCTCTCTGTTGGTCCTATTGGTCTGTCTCAGCTCCGCACTGACTTTTGCCGCACCTGCCAAAATTAGAATCGCAGTCCTCCCCTTTAAAATGGGCCAAACCTCAACCTGGTGGGATTGGTCCTGGGATCCTGGCACTGGCATCAGTGACATGGTAGTCACAGACCTTGTAAACCATGGCAAGTTCTCAGTTTTTGAGCGGGAACGCTTAGAAGAAGTCTTAGGGGAGCAAGTTTTGGGGCAAACTGGCCTTGTGGATGCCAGCACAGCTGCCAGCATCGGCAAACTCCTGGGTGTGCAACTGCTACTCATGGGCACTGTTACCCGCTTTGATCTGCAAACCAAAAGCATCCGCCTCCCCATTGTAGGCGAGGTTGGGGAATCCACAGCCACGGTACAGCTGGATCTACGCCTGGTGAACGTGGAAACAGGCGAGATCATCACCGCCCTCAGAGGGGACGGTCAAGATAAGGCACGCAATCTCGCTTTGGGCTCCCTCTTTGGAACTTTCCAAGACTTCTCCTTTGAAAGCACAGAGTTCCATACCACGATCTTAGGCAAAGCCACAACCACAGCTGTAGGCCAGGTTGTGAAGGGGATCGTGGATAAAACCAAAGACATGGAAGGGAAAGCTTTCTCAGATCGAGTTATAAGTGGCCTTGTGGCTGATGTAACCGGCAAGGAGGTAACCCTCACTGTAGGCAAGAATAATAAAGTCCAGAAGGACGACATCTTCCAACTGCAGCGCAAAGTTAAAGAGATTAAAGACCCCTCTACAGGCGCTGTGATCCGGGTGGTGAAAGAGGATATCGCCCAGATTAAAATCACCGAAGTCTACGACGGTGCGTCAGTGGGTGTGATTACCAAAACAGAGGCTGGAAAAACAGTCCAAGTTGGCGACCTTGCAGAGCTCTCCCAATAACCCAAACCACAAAAGCCCAGATACCTGGGCTTTTTTAATCCCTCCAAAAAACTCGCTTTTTAATCGATAACCTGTGATTATTAAATAGTAGCCAAAGCATGCTTTTGCGCAAAATCCACAAACACATCCCGCATCAAAGCTTGGCCCCTTTTGTTGGGATGGATCCCATCGGCACAAAGTAGCTCACTGTAATTTCGCACTAAAAAAGCATCCCGCAGCTCAATAAAAGTACAGTTGTTTTCATATGCTAGCCGCCCTAAAGCAAGGGAATATCGCTCTTGATGCCGATAAATATATTCTAGATCATCCCCCAAATATTGAGCTATACTTTCCCGATTTAGCCCCGATGTAATCCACTTGAAATACCGCTGGGAATGAATGGGAGGCAAAGACATCATGATCACAGGAATTTCCCGCTCCTTTAGCGCTGAAATCATCTGTTGAATGTTCTGTTCGAATTGCTCAAGAGGAGTATTTGGCTGGTGGTCAGCATTAGGATTTGCTGCTACCTCCTCCCACCTATAGTCACAGTCGTTGCCGCCAAACTCAATAATTGCCGCAGAAATATTTTGCTCTTGCCTTAAATCTTTGCCTAAGATTTCTTTTCCCTTAGAAGATGTGCAGCCAAAACGAGCTCTATTTTGAATCTTAACTCCCAAATAGTCTGCACACTGGGCCATGCAATTATCTTTGAAGATTTGGTAACGCCCCGCTTCGAAGATGACCCCCTTGAGAAGCGAATCCCCCCAAACAACAAGTTTCTCAAGCATTGCCTTTTCCTTTCTCGTATCTATCATCACGTTTAATCTAGTATCCAATACCAGTATAACATGTATTTATAAACTTGCAACCTCTTTTTTAATAATAGTTCTTTGCGTTGGGCTATAGGTACAGCAAAGCCCCAGGACGGTCCTGGGGCTTTGCTATGGAAGCTGTTTCTTAGCTTAACTTTTTTTCTCCTTATGTCGGCTCTGCTCTGGCAGCGCGTCAATAATACATTCCGCTGCCATCCGCATGCTATTTGCCTGCAAGACAAATTCTAAGACTAACCCCCGGAGCATCTCCTCAAGCTCCTGAGGGGGACAGGACTCCAATTCTGCTCCCAGGCGCTGGGCTACAGTATGCAGAGCCTGGTCTTGTTTTTGGCGATACTCCTCTAAAACCTCTTGGGTCTTTTCCTCCACCAAAAACTGATTGAGGAATTTAGAGATCTGGCTGATGGGCAAGATTTGTTTACTGGTATGGATGGCCAACAGCCGCGCCAGATGATGAACATCATATTTTTTCTTTATAGGTGGCGGAATCACCTTTTTTTTCACATAGTTATTGATCATAGAAGGGGTGATAGTCTTTTCATTTTCATCTTGAAGCAAGTCCTTGAGCTGTGTCTCCAGAAAGCTCACTACCTGATCTAGGTATAAGGGGATCTGGGGCAGGGACTCCCAGCTTGGGGTCCTATATTCACTTATTTCCCGGGTCCATTTTAAAACTTCTTCTTTAGCCTTTTGCACAAAAACACCTCCTGTCTCTACCTTACTATACCACGTTCTAGAAAACTTGCAACATCTTTTCAAATACCCTTTACATTGATACCTAAACCTGCTAACATAGAATCAAATACTAGATAGAGAGGGCAGGTATTTTAAATGCGAGATTTTGTCATTGTCACAGACTCCACAGGTGACCTGTCTCCAAAGGCACTGGCAGATGGACAAATCCAAGTAGCGCCGTTAAGCTTTTCCTTTGGCTGCGAAGAATTCAAGGACCTGCCAGGAGGACAAGAGATAGATAGCGCCACCTTCTTCCAACGACTGCGTGGTGGGGAGATGCCAACCACAGCCCAGGTAAATTCAGGAACATTTCTCAAGCTCTTCTCCTCTATCCTCCAGGGAGGAGGGGATCTACTCTACATCGCTTTTTCCAGCGCTATGAGTGGAACCTACAATTCCGCAAAATTGGCAGCCCAGAGGCTTGCATCCCTTTATCCAAAACAGAAAATTATGGTGCTAGATTCCAGAAGCGGCTCTATGGGCCAGGGTATGTTTGTAGAGCTTGCAGCGAAGCTGAAGCGAAGTGGACAAAGCCTCCAGGAGATATATGAGAGCCTCTTGGCAAAGCGCTACTCTGCCCAGCACTGGTTCACAGTGGACGATCTGAATTTTCTCAAGCGAGGCGGCAGAATTTCCGCGACCCTCGCTGCAGCCGGCACCTTTTTAAATATTAAACCCATCTTAAATGTAAATAAAGCGGGGCAAATCGTTCCCTACACGAAAATCCGAGGCCGGAAAAAGTCCATGAACTTCCTTGTGGAGAAGGTAGCTGAAACTTTTGTAAACCCCAAAGAGGAAGTTATTTACGTCTCCCATGCCGATTGCCTGGAAGACGGAGAAGAGCTAGCCTCCATGATCCAGGAGAGGGTAGGGCCCAAAAAGATTCACCTGCAAAGCGGCGGCCCCATTATTTCATCCCACTGCGGCCCAGGGGCCTTAGGTGTCTTCTTCTTCGGCAAAGAAAGAGCAACCTGATTGCAAACCCGCTTCCCTCCGCGCCTGTAGCTTGATGAAGACCTGCAGTGTTTTTCCAAATTCTCTTTACATGTTTCCGAAACCCTGGTAACATGGAAGTAAATACTAGCAAGATAGGGGAAGGATATTATAAATGCAAGATTATGCGATTGTAACTGACTCCACATGTGATCTACCCCTGGCCACAATCCAGGAGAAAAAAATCCATGTGGCACCACTCACTTTCTCTTTTGGTGATGAGGAATATCGTGATCTGCCCGGTGGTCAAGAGCTGGAGCTAACAACTTTTTTTCAGAAACTCCGCTCGGGCCAGATGCCGACTACAGCTCAGGTGAACCTGGGCACCTTTACCCAAATCTTCTCTTCTGTCCTCCAAAGTGGACAGGATCTCCTCTACATCGCCTTTTCCAGTGCGCTCAGTGGCACCTATAACACTGCAAAGTTAGCTGCCCAAAAGCTGGCCTCCTCCTACCCTAAACAAAAAATTATGGTGGTAGACTCCCGCAGCGGCTCCCTGGGACAAGGCCTGCTTGTGGAGGTTGCAGCGAAGCTGAAGGAAGGTGGCCAGAGTCTTTCGGAAGTATATAATTGGGTAGCAGACAAAAGCACTCGGGTGCAGCACTGGTTCACAGTGGATGATCTGAATTTTCTCAAGCGTGGCGGCAGAATTTCCGCAGCCTTAGCTGCTGCCGGCACCATTCTCAGCATTAAGCCTATTTTAAACTTGAATAAAAGTGGCCAAATCCTTCCCTTTGCCAAAATCCGAGGCCGCAAAAAATCATTAACCTTCCTTGTAGAGAAGCTGGCTGAAGCTTTTGAAAATCCCAAAGACGAGGTAGTTTATATCTCCCACGCGGATTGCTTAGAAGATGGACAGGAGCTTGCCTCCATGATTCAAGATAAAGTGGGACCCAAACAGATCTTCCTCCAATTAGCCGGCCCCATCATCTCATCCCACGTGGGCCCTGGCGCCTTGGGGGTCTACTTTTTAGGCAAACAACGACCAGCATAGCCCTAGAAAACAAGCAAAAACCCCAGGTTTCCAAAACCTGGGGTTTTTTATGTACAAAAAATATCTTTGATTTGCATTATCTATATCCCTTGCAAGGAAGGAATTAGAGCAAAGCCCGCAATTGAAAAATGACGATCAAAAGCAAATGCCTCAGCAATTTTACGCTTTCTCATCAGGGCGAAACTTGTGGCATCAGTAAGCTGAACTGATGCTCACTAAACTTAGCTAAAATCCCCTCAGCCTCCCGCTCAAGATCCTCCTCTACCCGCACCAGATCGATCCTAGGGCTTGCATGAATGATTGCACTGCAGAAAGTCC
>DIQB01000110.1:10118-11512 GCA_002427165.1 Firmicutes bacterium UBA5473 | reverse complement strand
CCTACAATGACTTGACGCTATCAATTCTAGCCCGATGGTTGAGCTAATCCTTTTTCTATGCTAAAATATGTTGATAGGGCATTAGTTCTCCTGCGGGCTTCTTCTGAAGTTAACGCTTTGATTGGAGAGCAATGCCTTTTTTGCAGGAATTCCACTCGTCTTACTATCAAATGTTATTAAGTGGGCTAGGTTGATTCCTCGCAGATGATTTACTGATCTTATTTTCGCCTCGATCAACTCTAAATTCAGTGATCTGGATCACAGTCATTGCCCTGTGGACGTGTATAATTAAATTATAATTTAGAGGTGGTAGCAATTAAGAAACCATTAAGGATAGGCCTAATTGGCCCCGGCAGCATTGGACGTGTGCATCTGTTCTGCTACGACGCCCTGCCCTACTTCTACTCCCCCTCACCTCAAGTGGAGGTTTTAGGAGTAGCTGCAGCATCTAAAGAATCCTGCAAGCGAGCGCAAGCTTTATGCCGGGCGCCGTACTCTACATGCGACTACCGCGAGCTTGTTGCCCACAGCGAGCTTGATCTAATAGATTGCTGTGCCCCCAACTTCCTCCATTACCCAATCATTCGGGCAGCACTGCTCGCGGGTAAGCATGTCTATACGGAAAAACCACTTGCTATGAACGAGGAGGAGGCAAAAGAGCTTGTAGCTTTGGCCGCAGAGAGGGGACTTAGAGGACAACTTGCATTCCAATACCGCTTTGTGCCAGCAGTATTGCGGGCCAAGGAATTAATCGAACAGGGGGCTTTGGGGCGTGTTATTCATTTTCGCGCCCAATATCTGCATTCGGGCTATTTAGATCCCAGCCGTCCCCTCTCTTGGCGCCTTGAGAAAGCCAAAAGTGGTGGCGGGGCCCTCTTCGACCTTGGCTCCCATCTAATTGATCTGGTGAGGTTTCTTTTGGGTGATTATGAGGCTGTTTTTGCCTCACTGCCCACATACATTAAGCAAAGACCCCAAGGTGATGGACAGCTAGGCCAGGTGGATGTGGATGATGTGGCGCTGCTGATGGTGAAGCTGAAGTTGGGGGCTGAGGGCATAATTGAGGCATCTCGCCTGGCAACTGGTAGTGAGGACGAACTGCGCTTTGAGATCTATGGCACAGATGGTGCCCTGAAATTCAATCTCATGGAGCCCAATTGGCTCTGGTTTCATGAGGGAAGTGGAGGCGAGGAGCCTCTGGGAGGAAACAGTGGTTTTAAGAAGATTGCCACCTGCTCCCGGTATCCGGAGCCCTCTGTGTTTCCCTCTCCTAAGGCTCCAATTGGCTGGCTGCGTTTTCACCTGGCAAGCCAATTCGATTTTTTGCAAAGTCTCTGGGATGATACCTATCAAAGTCAGGGTGCCTCCTTTCTAGACGGGCTTCATGTACAAGA
>DIQB01000110.1:6686-9950 GCA_002427165.1 Firmicutes bacterium UBA5473 | reverse complement strand
AAATAAAAAAGATGCCTCCTATAAAAAGCATCTTTATTAATAACTCGGACCCCAAGTGGGCCTTTTAATTCCCCAGCTTCGATTACCTGCACCTGGGCTCGAGCCCAGGTGCACTACTCCTTCTGGGGATTTCTCAAAGACGATTTTGAACCCCCAGACAAAACCTCTTCTCAATTTTGGGTACTTAGCACCTCTATTGGCTTACCCTTCCATTCCCATTCTCTGTTGGCTGCTGGAGTTGGCAGGGCAATCAACCATATGTAGTATACCACAGCGCAGGCAAACTTCCTCTGCGATCTCTTCATTATCTATCCCCTTGTTTAAGAAAAGGCAAAGGATGCTCTCAAAATCGGTTCGCTCCTGGGGAGTAAGTTTCTTCATCATCTTTTGAAATCTAGTACAAAGCTGCTTTGAAGCATCCTCAACATGCTGCTTGCCTTTTGGGGTCAGGGACATCTGCTGAACCCGTCTGTCTTTAGGGTTTGTCATTCGCACTGCCAACCCCTTCTGTTCCAAGCGATCCATGGTCCTGGTACAGGCGCCACAGCTCACGCTGAGCCCCCTTGCCAGATCTCCTGCAGTGGAATGGGGATTAAGATAGAGATAACGCAAACAAACAAGCTGCGAACTTGTTATTTCCTCCCCATCTGAAGATAGTGAATCAAACAGGGACACTTTTATAAATTTGTGAAACAACATAACTAGGTGAAGTAAATTATCTTTTTTCATATTCTCTAATCTCCTCAAGCAAGATCGAAAATTTCATCTTGAATAGTCTTAAACCCTCTACCTAGCACTTCACTAGTGCCAGAAACAATCACAAAAGCCTTGGGGTCAACCTTTTGAATCAATTCTTTTAGCCTTGACAGCTGCAAAAGACTGACTGTAGTGAGGATTACCCTTTTATCATCATGAGTATATCCTCCTTGACCCTCAAGCAAAGTGACGCCCCGGTGCAAGCTCTTAATAATGGCAGGCACCAAAAGCTCGTGCTTGTTGCTAATAATAAACACTGTTTTACTTTCATTCAAGCCTATCTGCATGCGATCTACCACCAGGCTCGTGACATACATGGAAAAGAGAGTATAGGCAACAAGCCGCAGCGGAAAAACAAACAACGATGCTGAAATAATAACTAAATTCACGGCAAAATTAATGGTTCCTAAACCCAGAGAAAACCTACGGCAAAGAATCATGCTAACGATATCCGTGCCTCCCATTGTGGCACGATTGGAATATATTAAACCATATCCAATCCCGCAGCCTACTCCCCCTAACGTGGCTACCAGGAACAGATCAGTACTCTGGAAGCTATAAAGACCCCTTGTAAGGAAAAGCGCTCCTGAAAAAGAGAGCATTCCCAAAAGACTCCGATAGATAAAAGCCCATGGAAAATAGCGCTTCCCCAAAACGAACAAAGGGATATTAAGCACGAATACAAACATACCTACAGGCAAACTAGTAGTATAATGCAGCAGGATGGAAAGACCCGAGATTCCCCCTGCCAAAAAATGGTTAGGAATTAAAACACTATTGATCATAAAAGCAGAAAGGAAACTTCCCAAAAGCACGCACGGTATTTCCCTTGTAATTTTCAAAGATATCCTCCCCCTTGCCTCTAGTATAATGTACGATTACGCTCTTCGCAAGGCATCTCCATAAACTTATTTTCCAAATGGAGGATATTTTTAGTTGGAAAAGGGTATATTCAGACGATAGGGAAAATAATAATCCCTAGATCGTTTAGGAGGAAACCAGTAGCCCAAGCAGAATATATACTACGACATCCATTACAAGGAGGAATGCGCTTTGAAAAAAGTCTTATGCACCTTTTTGCTGCTAAGTTTTCTGTTTGTAGTTATCCCCTCAACAAGTGCCCTCTCCCGCACATTTCAAGTTGAACCATGGGGGTTTATTGCAGGTAGAATAAACCTTCAGGTGGAAGGGCAAACATCCCCTTTAGGCTCGGTACTGGTAGATGGAGCTCTCAACTGGGACAATGATTTGGGAAAACCTGTTTATTGGGCTGTGGGCGCTGGTCTGCGCAGATATACAATGACCAGTTTTTCAGGCCCCTGGTATGGAGGAAAACTCCAGCTAAGTAAGGGGGAACAACAAGAGACACTAATCCGGCCTGCACTTTTAGGTGGCTTCAAATGGGTGCTAGTACAAGGCTTCACCCAAGAGGTTTTTGTTGGTGCACGACTTGATCAGCCTCTAGGTGGAGACACCCCAACGCAAGTTCACTCGTTTTTAGGATACACAATCGGCTATTCCTTCTAACTGCCCACCAATTAGGGAACCTGGAAGGCCCCAGAATGCCTGGGGCCTTCCGGTTTTATTTCATCGCTGCAATAATTGCATCTGCCATTTCTTGCGTACCAACCGCAGTTGGATCGTTCCGATCCGCCTTCAGATCATAGGTCACATTCTTCCCTTCAGCAATCACATCGGCAATAGCAGTCTCCACCCTATCTGCAGCCTCATTCTCACCTAGATGCCTGAGCATCATCACCCCAGAGAGGATGAAAGCTATGGGGTTAGCACGATTGAGGCCCTTATATTTAGGTGCCGAACCGTGAGTGGGCTCAAACAAGGCTACATCCTCGCCAATATTGGCACCAGGAGCAAGTCCCAGTCCCCCAACCAAGCCTGCGCAGACATCAGAAACAATATCTCCATAGAGATTGGGCAACAACAGCACATCGTAGTTTTCTGGTTTTTGCACCAGCTGCATGCACATATTATCTACTAAGCGCTCGTCATACTCAATCCCCGGATACTCCTGGGCCACCTCCCTGGCAACGCGGAAGAATAGCCCATCTGTAAACTTCATGATATTGGCCTTAGCCACAGCTGTAACTTTTTTTCTGTTATTGGCCACAGCATAATCGAAAGCAAACTTGGCAATCCTGCGGCTATTTGCTGGCGAAATAGGCTTGATGGAGATGGCAGCCTCAGGATTAATTTTACCGCCACTTTTAGCGATAATCTCACGGGCTTCAGGGGAAAGTGAATCAAATTCCACCCCTGCATAGAGGTCTTCTGTATTCTCCCGTACCACAACCAGATCGATGTTCTCATAGCGAGAGCGCACACCCTGATATGATTTGCAGGGCCTCAGGCACGAATAGAGGTCCAGTTCGTGGCGGAGTGCCACATTCACACTACGAAAGCCTGTACCGATTGGGGTAGTAATGGGCCCCTTCAGTGCCACCTTGTTTTCGCGGATAGAATCAATCACCCGCTGTGGGAGGGGTGTAC
>DIQB01000110.1:4942-6586 GCA_002427165.1 Firmicutes bacterium UBA5473 | reverse complement strand
GGATGGAATCAATCACCCGCTGCGGGAGGGGTGTGCCCTCCTTCTCCATAATTTCGGTGCCTGCATCCTGCAGATCCCAATCAAAGGCGACGCCTGTTGCCTCCAGCACCCTGCGTCCAGCCTCAACAAGCTCAGGTCCAATCCCATCTCCGGGAATTAAAGTAATCCGATATGCCAATGCTAGTCCTCTCCTTTATTGCTTTTTCAAAAACTCACCTAGGAGTTTATTGGTAAGTTGGGGGTTGGCCATGCCACGAGTCTGTTTCATCACCTGTCCCACTAAAAAGCCCATGGCCTTGCCCTTGCCTGCTTTAAAGTCGGTAACGGATTTAGGGTTAGCCGCCACAACCTGGGCAATAATCTCCTCTAACTTTCCTTGGTCGCTGATCTGGGACAAACCCTGTTTTTCTACAATCTCTCCAGGCTCTTGACCTGTCTTGAACATCTTCTCCAGCACAGTTTTCCCCACACTGCCGCTGATAGTGCCATCTTGAACAAGCTTCAGAAGCCCTGCCAGGCCTTTGGCAGTAAGCTTGCTTTGATGGATCTCCTGCTCTGAGCTACGCAGTAGCCTGAGTACCTCCACCATCACCCAGTTTGCCACCTCTTTGGGCTCAGGGAAAAGGGACACTGTCTCCTCGTAGAAGTTAGCTAAAGCCTTTGAGCCTACAAGTAGCTCTGCATCGTACTGGGGCAGCCCATACTCCTGCTGGAAACGCGCTGCCCGAGCATGGGGAAGCTCTGGGAGTGTGCTGCGGATCTCCTCGATCCAGGAGCGCTCCAGCTCCAGGGGCAGTAGATCCGGCTCTGGGAAGTAGCGGTAGTCATGGGCCTCCTCCTTGCTGCGCATAGAGGAGGTAATTCCCTTGGCCTCATCCCAGTTTCTGGTCTCCTGGACAACCCTCTCTCCTCTATCGAGCAATTGGGTCTGCCTTTCCACTTCATATTCCAAGGCTCGCTCCACTGCCCGGAAGGAATTGAGGTTTTTCAACTCTGCTTTGGTGCCTAATTTACTGCTCCCCATAGGTCGCAGGGAAATGTTGGCATCACAGCGCAGGGACCCCTCCTCCATCTTGCAGTCAGAGACCTCAGTATACTCTAAAATGGCTTTCAGCCTTTCTAAATACTCCTTGGCCTCCTGAGGGGATCTAATGTCTGGTTCGGAGACGATCTCAATTAAACCAATCCCAGAGCGGTTGAAATCCTCCAAGGAAAACTCTGCCGCGAGAATATTATCTCCCTGGTGCGTGGATTTTCCTGCTTCCGCCTCCATATGCACCCGGGTGACGCCAATAATATTTCCATCTGTAAGTGCAATCTTACCCTCTGTTGCCAAGGGCTGATCGAACTGGGAAATCTGGTAGGCTGCTGGCAAATCAGGATAAAAATAGTTTTTACGATGAAAAATACTGCTGGTATGAATTGTGCAGCCCAGAGCTAAGGAGGCTCGGGTGGCAAATTCCACCACTTTTTGATTCAAAACAGGCAATGCCCCAGGCATCCCGAGACAAAATGGACAGACCTGGGAGTTGGGTTCAGAGCCAAAGGCTGTGGAGCAGCTGCAAAAGATCTTAGACTTGGTTTTAAGCTCCACATGCACCTCAAGGCCAATTACGATCTCGTATTCCATTTATTTCACCTCCA
>DIQB01000110.1:751-4656 GCA_002427165.1 Firmicutes bacterium UBA5473 | reverse complement strand
TGATTGCCAACAAGCTGCAAGCCCACTGGCAACCCCTCCTCACTCATCCCAGAGGGGAGCGAGAGAGCAGGGAGCCCAGCTAGATTAGCAGAGACAGTGCATAGATCTGCGGTATATGATTCTCGTGGCTCCAGCTCCTGTCCCAGCAAGGGAGGTAGACCACTTGTAGTTGGCAAAAGTAGGCAATCGCACTGGCTGAAGCTATGGGCAAAATCATCTGCGATAAGCCTTCTTACCTTTTGGGCTTTCTGATAGAAGTCCGCGTATGCATCTGCACTTAAAGCGTAGGTGCCCAGCATAATCCTCAGCTTCACCTCAGGCCCGAAGCCCTCACTGCGGCTTTGCAGATACATGGTGAGGGTATCTGGGCAATTCTCTGCCCGATGACCATAGCGCACACCATCGAAGCGAGCAAGATTTGAACTTGCCTCTGCTGAGGCAATTAAATGATACACTGCCGCAGCATACTGGCTTCGGGGTAGCGATACCTCCACGCACTGGGCTCCCTGAGCCTCCAGATGCTCTCGAGCCTGAGCAAGCTTCTCCTGCACTGCCGGGGCAAGCTCTAGAGCCAAGTATTCTTTTGGTAACCCAATCTTCATCCCCCGCACCCCACGTTTGAGGGAGGCACGGAAATCGGGCACTGCCTTAGACGAAACTGTTCCATCTAATGCGTCTGGGCCTGCGATTGCCTCCAGAAGCAATGCTGCATCCTCAACATCCCGGGCGATGGGACCCACTTGATCTAGTGAGGAGGCAAAGGCCACAGCGCCGAAGCGCGAGACCCTACCGTAGGTGGGCTTAAGCCCCACCACTCCACAGAAGGCTGCTGGCTGGCGGATAGAGCCGCCTGTATCTGTGCCTAAAGCCATGATTGCCTCGCCGCTAGCCACTGCAGCTGCAGGCCCACCACTGGAGCCTCCTGGAACCCGCTTTGGGTCATGGGGGTTGCGCGTGGGATGGAAGGCGCTGCTTTGGGTGGATGAGCCCATAGCGAACTCATCTAAGTTGGCTTTACCTACCAGGGGTAGTAAGGATAACTTTTCCATCACAGTTGCGCTATAGGGAGGGATAAAGTCTGCCAACATTTTCGAAGCGCAGGTTGTAGGAATACCCTCTGTACAGATGTTATCCTTCACTGCCAGGGGGATCCCAGCTAAGGCCCCCAGTTTCTCTCCCTTGGCTCTCAGCTCGTCTACCTTCTGGGCAGTTTCCAGGGCTCTCTCGCCGGTTACTGTAATGAAAGCGCCCAGTTCACTGTCTTTTTTCTGAATCTGGGCCAAAACATTTTCTGTTAGCTCCCGGGCGCTGATCTCTTTTTTCGCCAAGAGCCCGCTTAATTCATGGGCGGTTTTTTGATATAACTCCACTAGTTGTGCCCTCCTATTCCTCTTCGATGATTCTTGGCACCCGAAACATGCCATCTTGCATCTGGGGTGCGTTAGCCAGAGCCTGCTCTTGCGAGAGGGATGGCACCACCACATCATCGCGCATGATGGTTTTTGTGGCTCGCGGATAAATCATAGGCTCGGTGCCCTCTGTATTGAGGGACTGAATCTGCTGAGTGTATGTGAGAATTCCAGAAAGCTGTTCTGCGAATTCTGCTGCCTCATCCCCAAAAAGAGCGAGACGTGCTAATTGTGCCAGTTGTTTTGTTTTCTCGGGGGTAATTACCATTTTGTTCCCACCTTCTTTTTCCCGTTTTATCCCATATTATATTCCCCAAAAGTGTGCAAAATCCTGCCCAATCTTGGATTTACTCTTCCCAAATTGCATTTTTTTGTTATAATGGAGGAAAAACAGAGGTGAGATTATGAATTTAGTGATTACAGTTGTGGGTCAGGATCAGGTTGGGATCGTGGCCCGAGTCAGCAGCATTCTCGCTGACCACAAGGGCAATATTATCGATCTAAGCCAACGAGTGATGACAGGTGGCCTCTTTACCATGATTATGCAAATCAGCTTGCTTGATCGTGAGCGATTTGCAGCCTTGGAGAAAGCTCTGGGAGAGCTTGAAGGAGAACTTAATCTCAAGATCATGGTGCAGCGAGAAGACGTCTTCCGCTTTATGCACAGGGTTTAGGAGGCTAAAACTATGCTTTATCATCACGAAGAAATTTTAGAGACTGTGCGCATGATCAACCACGATCTATTGGATATTCGCACTGTAACCTTAGGACTTGACCTGCGCTCTTGCATCCATCCCGACCCCCAGCTGATGGCCCAGCAGATTAAGGATAAAGTAACAACCGAGGCTAGGAAGCTAGTGGCGGTAACAAATGAGGTAGAGCGGGAGCTGGGGATCCCCATCGTCAACAGGCGGGTTGCCACCAACCCCATCGCAGATCTTGGTGCAGCAGCCCTAGCTGCAGGACATAGGGATTTCTTTCCTCTTTTAGCCCAAGCTCTAGATGAGGCTGCCCAGGAAAGCGGCATTGATTTTATCGGTGGCTTCAGTGCCTTGGTTGAGAAGGGAGCCTCGCATGCAGATCTAGCCCTGATCGAATCTCTGCCTGAGGCTCTAAGCACCACAAGTCGAGTCTGTAGCTCTATCTGCCTTGCCTCCACTAAAGCTGGAATCAATATGGATGCCGTGGCGAAAATGGGCTCAATTATCAAAGAGGCAGCTGAGCTTTCCGCGGGGCAGGCTTGTGCCAAACTTGTAGTCTTTGCTAATGCCCCCACAGATAATCCTTTTATGGCTGGCGCTTTCTTGGGTGCAGGCGAGCCAGAAATGGTGATTAACGTAGGCGTTAGCGGTCCTGGCGTGATTCGTGCTGTTGTGGAATCCATCCCCGACCTTGACCTAGGTGGGGTGGCAGAGGCCATCAAGCGGGCAGCCTTCAAGATCACCCGCATGGGAGAACTTGTGGGCAGAGAGGTGTCTCGGAGGATGAATATTCCCTTCGGGATTGTGGATCTATCCTTAGCCCCTACCCCTGCTGCAGGAGATAGTGTGGCCCAGATCCTTGAGGCTATGGGCCTGGAGATCTGCGGCACCCATGGCACTACTGCGGCTTTGGCCCTGCTCAATGATGCTGTGAAAAAAGGTGGTACCATGGCCTCGTCTGCTGTGGGCGGACTCAGTGGTGCTTTTATTCCTGTAAGCGAAGATCAAGGCATGATTGAGGCAGTGCAAGCGGGAGTTTTAACCCTCTCCAAGCTTGAGGCTATGACTGCAGTCTGCTCCGTGGGCCTAGATATGATTGCCATTCCAGGGGAGACGCCAGCTGAGACTATCTCGGCCCTAATCGCCGATGAGATGGCCATCGGCATGGTGAACAATAAGACCACAGCTGTGCGGGTGATCCCGGCAATTGGCAAAAAAACTGGCGAGATGATCAGCTTCGGAGGACTTTTAGGCGATGCGCCGGTGATGCCGATGAAAGAGAAAGCCGCCTCTATCTTCATCAAGCGTGGCGGTAGAATCCCCGCTCCCCTGCGCTCCCTTACAAATTAAAAAGAAGAGCTGGCGCGGCCAGCTCTTCTTTAATTCCTACTACTTTTTTACCTTAATCTTCTTCCCGTAGCGATAAGGTGTAGCAAGGGAGCCCAGTTCCTTTTTAGATACCTTCCAGGTGCGACACAGCCAATCCCAATCCCTGCCTGAGCGTCTGAGCTCCACAACCCGCTCCGGTAAAATCTGAGCCCGCCTGGCGAAGTTCGCGCACAAAATGAGCTCATCATAGGACATGCCATAACCAAGCCACACTACAACCTTTCGCTCTGGAATCCGATAGCAATCCTCCATAAACCGAATGAACAGAACCCGCTCATGGGAGACGCCAGTTGGATACCTGCCCATCTTCTTCAGCTGTCCTGGTGGAATATGACCGCGGTTTTTCATTTTGGCCCAGCCCCGGCCTTTTTTAAAATCCCCTTGGGACTGATTGAGGTATGTACCC
>DIQB01000110.1:420-627 GCA_002427165.1 Firmicutes bacterium UBA5473 | reverse complement strand
CTCTTCCCCTGCCAAATAGAACGAGCCGATGACCTCAATGGGAGTTAGCTGTTTGCGGACGTCTAAGACCACCTTGGTGTCTACGCCGAAATAGTTAGCGACAATCCCTGCAAACAGTGCACTAGGTGCAGTTTGCGGATCTGCTTTGATCTCAAGGGTGAAGGCTGCGAAGCTGGTAGTAGTGAAAGCTAGGATTGTGAGGAAAGC
>DIQB01000110.1:0-180 GCA_002427165.1 Firmicutes bacterium UBA5473 | reverse complement strand
AATAATAATACCCTTTTTTTCATAATAAATCCTCCGTTATTATTTTATTGACTCTGCAATCTTGATGAGACAACCTGAATCTTCACGACCGATTAAGGTGAACTCCCTCGCCCCCTTCTGCCATTCAATTATGCTATATTCACCCTTCCGCTTTACTCGCCACTTTCCCTTGTGGCGAGA
>DIQB01000081.1:19548-20047 GCA_002427165.1 Firmicutes bacterium UBA5473 | reverse complement strand
AAGAGCACTGGGATCTTAATGCTTCGGATTTTTCAAATATGTTCTGGCAAGCCACTGAGAAGACCCACACTCTTCTTGCCTCCGTGAATAACTTTCCAAGGCGTACGATTAAGGGATTTGCAGAAGCGGATGCGGAAGCTGTCAGGGCGATGTTCATCGTTCTTTTTGATGAAACCAAGTATTTTGAGGAACGCGTTGAAAAATTTCAATCTGATGCGGAAGCGCTGCGGGTGAAATGCGATGATGGCACCTGGAAACAGCACTATCAAAATTTAAATTCCATAAGTACATATCTATGGCTTCGCTATCCGGATAAATATTATATCTACAAGTATTCCGAGTGCCGTGCTGTTGCAAAAGAGCTAGACAGTGATTTCATACCGAAAAAGGGCGCATCCTCTGTAAATCTTGTGGGTGGGTTTCATCTGTATGATGAGATCTGCAAGCAATTGGCGACAGATCATGAGCTGGTACAATTGCTCAGATCGGTATTGACTGA
>DIQB01000081.1:15612-19269 GCA_002427165.1 Firmicutes bacterium UBA5473 | reverse complement strand
CTAAAAAACCTGTTGAGGATAGTGCAGAATGGTTCCCGGCAGATTACAGCCCGAATATTTCTACAGAACAATGGTTAACGCTACTTGCGGATAAAACTGTATTTACCACAGATAGCCTTAAAATAATGAAGCGGATAAAAGATCATGGCGGTATGGCTACCTGCAAACAGCTTTCAAATAAATATGGTGAAGCAATTAACTTCTATAACGCAGGGTCTTCCTCACTTGCAAAACGAGTTGCCAACGCAACTAGATGCCCTGTTATGGCCAAGGATACAGCTAACTCAAAATGGTGGCCGATCCTATATGTCGGAAAGTATGCAGATAAAAAAACAGATGGTATATATATTTGGAAACTACGCGATGAACTGAGCAAAGCATTGGATCAGTTTGACCTTTCCGGGATACCTTTATATGCCGACGGAACACCTACAATATGGAAAATTAGCCATGGCACGGATTTCATTTCAGACTCGGAAGCAAAGGTTTTTGAATCTAACCGTGTCATCGTAGTCCACAAGGATACAAAAGCTAAGGCTACTTCCAAGGTGAGCCAAGGCAAGAGCTTTATGCTCTCCATGAAAAAAGGTGACTATTTTTTCCTCTGCTATGGTAATAGCATCCGGCTTCTTGGACAGATTACAACTGATGATGTGACATTGAACCCCGAGAAAGAAGATGGCTGGTACCAACGAGAATATACCATCATTGCAAAATCAAAGGATTACTCGTCCTATAAGAATACAAAGAAATTGTGGACCCCGAATGATAACTCCACGTGTATTCAGATCGGCGAATCGGAAAAACCACTGTTTGAGGAACTGATTCTAAAACCGTATTTTGATCTGACGCTTGATTCTCTATTACACAATAGCACAGATAATCATGGTTACTGGTGGTTAAATGCCAATCCAAAAATTTGGAGTTTCTCCGATATGGGAATTGGCGAAACGCAAAGTTATACGCTTTACAACGATAGCGGCAACAAACGCCGTATCTTCCAGAATTTCTTAGATGCAAAAGCAGGTGACCTTGTTATCGGATATGAATCATATCCAGTGAAACAGGTTGTGGCACTTGCGAAAGTATCACAGGAAAATGATGGTGAAAATTTTTATTTTAAAAAAATTGAGGGTCTCGCCACACCTATTGATTATGCAACGCTGAAAAATTGCCCGGAACTGGAGCGGATGGAATACTTCATAAATCCACAGGGTAGTCTTTTCAAGCTCACAAAGGGCGAATATGATTTTATTATGGATTTAATCCGCGAAGAAAATCCTGTTGCTCCAAAGGAAACCTTTGAAGCTTATTCCAAGGATAAATTCTTGGAAGAAGTCTATATGAACGGTGAGCGTTTTGATACCCTTGTTTCCCTGTTAAGAAATAAACAGAACTTAATTTTGCAGGGTGCTCCGGGTGTTGGCAAAACCTTTGCAGCAAGACGTCTTGCTTATGCCGTGATGGGACAAAAGGATGATAGCAGTATTGAATTCATCCAGTTTCACCAGAACTATTCCTACGAAGATTTTATAATGGGATATAAGCCACAGGGTGATGGATTTGAATTACAGAACGGCATTTTCTATCGGTTCTGTCAGAAGGCAACGAATAGGCCTAACAAGCCGTTCTTCTTTATTATCGATGAGATCAATCGTGGTAATATGAGTAAAATCTTTGGTGAGCTGCTTATGCTGATTGAAAAGGACTACCGTGGTACAAAGGCCACGCTTGCCTATAACGGAATGCCGTTTACGGTTCCGAAGAATCTGTACATCATCGGTATGATGAATACTGCAGACCGCAGCCTAGCTATGATCGACTATGCACTGCGCCGTCGATTTTGCTTTTTCGAAATGGAGCCTGGCTTCAATTCTGATGGGTTTAAGAAATATCAGGCAGGCTTTGATAATGAGACATTCAATACCCTGATTGAGCGCATCAAAGAACTGAATAAAGAAATTGCAGCCGACAGTTCCCTCGGTGAGGGCTTCTCCATTGGCCACAGCTATTTCTGCGGCCAGAAGGAATGTACCGATGAGTGGATGATGGAGGTGGTAGAATATGATATCCTTCCGATGCTGAGCGAGTATTGGTTCGATGAGGCGACAAAACTGCAGCGTTGGGAAAATATTTTGCGTGGTGTTTTCTATGACTAATGATAAGGGCATTCTTATCAAAAATATTTATTATATGCTCACCTATGCATTTCAAGTGCTGAAGCAATCAAATTACGATGAAATTATGGCAGAAGAGTTTGAAAATATAGAGGATCTGTTTGCTGCTATCCTTGCCAAAGGTGTCGCGCAGCAGTTAAAGCAGGGCCTATACCGGGAATATATTTCTAGATGTGAAAATCTCTCTGTGATGCGTGGAAAGCTGGATATTTACTGGACAATCAATAACAAATTACAACGAAAACAAATGCTTTCCTGCGAATATGATGAGTTATCCGTAAATAACTTGTTTAACCAGATATTAAAAACAACAGCGGTTCTCCTTCTAAGTCAACTATCTCAGAATGCGAAGCATAGAACAGCATTGAAAAAAACAATGTTATTTTTTAACGAGGTAGATTTGATCGACCCATCCTGCATCCAATGGAATAGGCTACGGTATCAAAGAAACAATCATAGTTACAAAATGTTGTTGAATATTTGCTATTTTATTCTTGATGGTCTGTTGCTGTCAACCGACAAAGGCGAATATAAAATGGCTACGTTCTTGGACGAACAACATATGTCGCGGTTATATGAAAAATTTGTGCTAGAGTATTTTAGATATCACCATCCCGATTTACAGGCGGCAGCTTCCCAAGTTACATGGAACATTGATGACGGCGTTATAGATTTCCTGCCAATTATGAAGACGGACATCACATTGAGGAATGACGAGAAAGTTCTTATTATCGACACCAAGTATTATTCTCATATTTTGCAAGTTCATGACCAATATGATAGCCGTACGCTTCACTCTAATAACCTGTATCAGATTTTTACTTACGTTAAAAATCAGGATTCTGGTAATACCGGTAATGTAGCGGGTATGCTTTTGTATGCAAAAACTGAGGAGACCATAATACCTGATTGCGACTTTCAGATGAATGGTAACAAAATCAGCGTTAAGACGCTGGATTTAAATATTGCTTTTCCTCTCATTGCCGCGAAGTTGGATAGAATCGCTACATCCTATTTTGGAGATACAAAGGTGAATTAAGAGGTGCACCTATGGGGATATCCGCGAATGAACAAAGGTACCGGCATGAAGAATGCCACAAGAGAAGCGAAAGTAGTAGAGCCCGTATTTGAGCTTTCGAGTTTTTTCAGAGTCTAGTTCAAGCAAAGCTAATTGGCTAATCGATTGTCAATCGCTTGACGATCCCTTGGCAGTCGCTTAAAACAAGCGATAGAAAATGGGCAATACTGTCTTATATTGAAGAACATAGCCGAGGACAACTTACGAAGTAGCCGAATGCTATAGCGTATAAAAAAGCCCTTTCAAGGGATGGCGAGCGCCGAGGTAATTGGGAGAGCTAGAATGGCAGGTAGGATTTTGGCAAGTTTACTTGTAGATTAATACAAAAAGGTCCTGGAAAATCCAGAACCTTAACTTATTGATGTTAAAAAGATGGTGGCCCCGGCAGGAGTCGAACCTGCG
>DIQB01000081.1:13750-15494 GCA_002427165.1 Firmicutes bacterium UBA5473 | reverse complement strand
CCCGGCAGGAGTCGAACCTGCGACACACGGTTTAGGAAACCGCTGCTCTATCCTCTGAGCTACGAGGCCACAGCAAATATATTCTACCACGTACCTCAATGAATTTCAAGGGGCGATCGTAATTTTGCGTCCAAAACGCTACTTGAAATAGTAAATGCACCCCCAGGGGTTACATTTAGTGGTAAAAAAAGAGGATTTAACAAAAGAATGTAGAATAGACCCTATGCAGGAATATAATTTGGCAACCTCAAATCGAATTCTTTGTTAGAATGTTCTTTCTACCACCAGATGGGTTACCAGCTTCGTAATCGCGGCTTTATTATCTTTAGCGGCATTGGTATTCACTAATTTCTGGGCAGTGTTTGGCAGGTAACATTTTTCGTCGGGAAGCTGAATTTATTCAGAGAGGATCTGAAGCAAGTGAATATTAGTTGTACAAAAAAGCTATTGGATGAACTGAATATTGTGCCTGGGGAAAGAGTAGAGGAAGACCCGCTTTTTTCCTGGCATGCAAATTTATTTGATGTAGGGCCCCGGAAAGCTGCTATTTTGGTTAATGATAAAGCGCGGTATTGTGTATTGCTATATAACCTGGAAGAGCCGCAGCTTAAAAGATTTGGTAAGATAGCAGCCGATGCCATTGCAGATGCTATTTTAAATGAAGGCATAGCAGCTAACATAGCCAAGGATTATATTAAAAGTGCAGGCAAAGCTACATTCACAAAAACTAATAATCGCTCAATAGTCGCGTCTATGAATCAGTTTGCGAAAAGGGTTGAAAGCTGCAGGGAAGACTTAGAGCGAAGGGACATGGATCAACTTGAATTCAGTTTTATAGTCAATGCCGGTCGTTATAAAATTGGCGAAGGGTATGAAGTGCCAAAGGGGATCTTCTATACAGGGTTAGCTGATTTTGCTAATACCGAAAAATTATTTTTAACCAAAGTCTTTCAGCTGCTAATCACCCTTGATCTGGATGGGCAAAAGGTTTGGCGACGAGTGTATGTGCCCAGCAGGGTGACCTTTGAAAAGCTCCATTTCGTAATTCAAATCGCTATGGGTTGGCAAGGTTATCATTTGCATGAGTTCGTGTTCCCTGATGCTGGAAAGCCTGAAGTGAGTATTGTTAACGACGATGAGATAATATTTGATCGTAAGCCGGATTTTTTTGATTATCCAACTTTGAAAGATACCCAAACCAAGCTAACGGATTATTTGTTCAAATACCAGGATTTTGAATATGTCTATGACTTCGGAGATTATTGGGATCATCAGGTTAGGGTTGAAAAAGTGATTAGGAATTGTCCGATAAATTTCCCCCTCTGCATCGGTGGGAAAGGCAACTGTCCTCCTGAAGATGTTGGTGGTAGAGGCGGTTATAAAGAGTTTTTGGAAGCAATTGGCGATCCCGCGCATCCGGATCATGAAATGCTAGTTGAATGGGGCCAAATGCAGGATTATAGGGATTTCAATATCAATGAGGTTAATGAGGAGCTGATCTGGGCCTTATATCATAAGGTTGGATAGGTGGAAAGAAAACCTTTTCGGGAAACAGGTAGATGAAGGCTTGGAAACTCAGCCTGATTTTGTGTGAAATTCATTTATGCACAGAATTAATGCATCCACAGCATCATGAATTACCCGTGCAAAAGATAAAAAGGGGCTTGACAGAAGCAAAACTTTTGATATACTAAGATTACAATTAAACATTTGCAAAGGGCCCACGTAGCTCAGTAGGTAGAGC
>DIQB01000081.1:6438-13584 GCA_002427165.1 Firmicutes bacterium UBA5473 | reverse complement strand
TGGTAAGGATGAGGTCACCAGTTCGATTCTGGTCGTGGGCTCCATTTTTTTTGTCCATTTTAAACGAATGGTCTTCTTGACAGTTATGGCAAGATATGATAAATTTTAAGAGTGACTTTATGCGTCCCGTGGACCATGGGCGTAGTTGGGGGTGGAAAAAAATGCGTGTGGCGATAACTTTGGCCTGTGAAGAGTGTAAGCGAAGGAACTATAGGTCCACAAAGAACAAGAAGCAAACCGATCGCCTGAGTATCAAGAAGTATTGCAAATTCTGCCACCAGCATACTCAGCACAAAGAAACGCGGTAGGGGCGTAAACAAACTTAAGGAGTGAACGCCATGGCCGGGGCTGCAACCCGTAGCAAATTTAGCTTGAGCAAGTACTTCCGCGAAGTGAAAAGCGAAATGCGGAAGGTATCCTGGCTCAACCGTAAAGAACTCAAAACTTACACGTGGGTTGTTATTATCATTGTATTTGTCTTTTCTTTGTTTATTGGAGCTGCTGACTGGGTATTCGCCAAGCTGCTAGGTGTCTTGGGAATACTGGGGGTGTAGGGCTTTGGCCCACTTGGATATGGAAGAAAAAAATTGGTATGTAATCCATACCTACTCTGGCTACGAAAACAAAGTTAAAGCAAATATTGAACAGCGCGTGGAAACCATGAACATGAAGGATCGGATCTTTCAGATCCTGGTTCCCACAGAAGAAGAACTGGAATACAAGGATGGTAAATCACGGGTAGTTCAGCGAATGATCTTCCCTGGCTACGTTCTTGTAGAAATGGTCATCACAGATGAATCCTGGTACGTTGTACGCAACACACCAGGTGTCACTGGCTTCGTTGGGTTTGGCAACACACCCTCACCTTTGGAAGAGCATGAAGTGCGCAGCATTATGCAGCGAATGGGCATGGAAGAGCCCCGACCAAGGGTGGATTACGAAGTTGGCACCAGGGTCAGGGTAATCAGAGGTCCATTCCAGAACTTCGAAGGCGAAGTTGAGGAGATCAACCCAGAGCGCGGCAAATTATGGCTCACTATCTCCATGTTTGGCCGCGATACTAGGATTGAGCTTGACTACGGGCAAGTGGAGAAGATCGACTAGAAAACGAGGTGAAGAGGGGACAATGGCCAAGAAGGTAGCGGCAATCATTAAACTACAGTGCGAAGCCGGAAAAGCAACACCAGCGCCACCTGTGGGTCCTGCCCTAGGGCAGCACGGTGTGAACATTATGGAGTTTGTGAAAAGCTTCAACGAGCGGACAGCCAACCAACCAGGAATGGTGATCCCAGTTGAGATCACAGTATTCGAGGATCGCTCGTTTACGTTTGTCACTAAAACACCACCGGCATCAGTGCTTTTGAAGAAAGCAGCAAAGTTGGACAAAGCATCTGGCACTCCTAACCTGGAGAAAGTTGGCAAGGTAACCAAAGCACAGGTTAAGGAGATTGCCGAGCTAAAGATGCAAGATCTCAATGCAGCAAGTGTAGAGGCAGCCATGAGAATGGTTGCAGGCACTGCTCGCAGCATGGGCATTACTGTAGAAGGATAATAAGAATTGTGGGAGGCCTCAGGGCCGCACGCACCACAGGAGGGATATGAATGCCGAAAAAAGGTAAGAGGTACCAGGAGCTAGTCAAGGACTTCGACAAAGAGGCCCTATACTCTCCCGAGGAAGCCTTAAAGCTGGTTAAGGAAAAGGCAACTGCCAAGTTTGATGAAACCGTTGAGGTGGCAGTTCGCTTAGGAGTAGATCCCAGACATGCTGATCAACAGGTCCGCGGTACAGTGGTTCTGCCTCACGGAACTGGTAAAAAAGTTCGGGTTTTGGTTTTCGCCAAAGGCGAAAAGGCCAAAGAAGCAGAGGCTGCAGGTGCAGACTTCGTAGGCGCAGATGAATTTGCACAGAAGATCCAGGGAGGCTGGACCGATTTTGATGTAGCAGTAGCCACCCCAGATATGATGGGTGTCGTGGGTAGGTTGGGAAGAATTCTCGGCCCCAAAGGCTTGATGCCAAACCCTAAGACCGGTACCGTCACCATGGAAGTTGAAAAGGCAATTGAGGAGATCAAAGCAGGTAAGGTTGAATATAGGGTTGATAAATCTTCGATTATCCACGTTGGTATTGGGAAAGCATCCTTTAGCCAAGAGCAGCTCCAGGATAACTTCAGAACCCTAATGAGAGCTATCATCAAGGCCAAGCCCGCCGCTGCTAAGGGGACATATGTGCGGAGAATTAAAGTTTCTTCAACAATGGGACCTGGTGTGCGGATTAATCCTCATTCACTTATAGCTGAATAGGAAAATTGAATATTGCCAGAGACAGCAGGTGGGTTCACCCATAAATCCTGCCGAGGCAGACTAACCATAATACCTTTATTATGGGATTAGTATGCCCCGATCTGGCGATCAGGGCATTTTTGTTGTGGAAAGGAGGTGTAAACCTTTCCGCAAGGAAGGGGATTAGCATGGCGAGACCCGAAAAAGTTGCAATAGTTGAGGAGCTATCTGAGAAACTGGCAGCTAGCCAGCTGACAGTTCTCACAGACTATCGCGGCCTGAATGTTAAAGACATTACAGAGCTGCGCAAGAAGCTCAGGGAAGCCGGGATCGAGTATAAGGTGGTCAAGAATACCTTAACTACCCTGGCCGCCAAAAAAGTGGAGCTAGAAGAGTTGGAACCACATCTTGTGGGACCCACTGCCATCGCATTCAGTAGCGAGGATCCTGTTGCCCCAGCCAAAATCCTCAGTGATTTTGCCCAGGACCACAAACAGCTTGAGCTGAAGGTGGGAGTACTAGAGGGTAAAATAATTGATACCGAGGCAATAGGCGAGCTAGCTAAGCTCCCAAGCCGCGAGGTGCTCCTTGGCATGCTCCTTGGAGCAATGCAGGGCCCAGTAGGTGGCTTTGCTAGAGTCCTGGCAGGACCCCTCACAGGCTTTGTCAGGGCCTTAGATCAAATTAGAGAACAGAAAGAACAAGCATAAAAAAGGAGGATTTTTAAGATGACTAAAGAAGAACTCATTGAAGCGATAAGCAATATGACAGTATTGGAGCTATCCGAGGTAGTAAAAGAGCTAGAGGACAAGTTTGGTGTTAGCGCTGCTGCCCCCATGGCAGTTGCTGCAGCTCCTGCCGCAGGTGGAGCAGCTCCTGCAGCTGAGGAGAAGACAACCTTTGATGTAGTGTTGACTTCCTCTGGTGACAAGAAGGTTCAGGTAATCAAGGCAGTACGTGAGCTCACATCCTTGGGGTTAAAAGAGGCCAAGGATCTAGTTGACAGCGCTCCAAAAGCAATCAAAGAGGGCGTTAACAAGGACGAGGCCGAAGCAATCAAAGCTAAGATTGAAGAGGCTGGTGGCTCTGTAGAGCTTAAGTAAGAAGCGGCCTAGCCGCTTCTTTGCCTGAGAAATCTCGGGCAAATTCCCTGCTCCAACTAGAGGTTGGGGCCTGAGGCCAAAGGGAGGAGGTGAGCGCCGTGCGCGCTTATGAGTTGATGTATATCCTTTCTCCTAATCTGGAGGAAGATGCCGTCAGCGAACAGGTTGCTAAGTTTGAGGAAATTCTTACCTCTCGTGGAGGAGAGATCGAGAAGACCGAGACTATAGGCAAAAGAAGATTAGCATACGAAGTCGACGGCATTCGGGAAGGCTTCTATATCCTGAGCAATTTCAAGTGCACAGTGGAGTCCGCCCAAGAGCTGGAGAGAATCATGAAGATATCTGACAATATTGTCCGCTACCTATTAATTAGAGTAGAGGAGTAAGGAGGGTGTGCAATGCTCAACCGTATAATTCTCATCGGCAGACTTACAGCTGACCCCCAATTGCGGTATACACAAAGTGGGGTGGCAGTGGCAACCTTTACTTTGGCTGTAGATCGTCCCTTCACCAACCAACAAGGGGAACGAGAAGCAGACTTTATCAACATTGTTGTCTGGAGAAAGCAAGCTGAAAACTGTGCCAACTATCTAGCAAAAGGGAGACTGACTGCGGTTGATGGCAGATTGCAGATTCGCTCTTACGATGCCCAAGATGGCACCAGACGTTGGATGACAGAAGTGGTAGCGGAAAATGTCCGTTTTCTTGAATGGGGAGAAAAGGGTGGCGGCAACCAAGCCGGCGGTAGCCCTCCTCCTCAGGACGATTTCAGCGATCTAGGCGGAACCGGAGAAGATGACTTTCCATTTTAGGGAGGAGGAAGGGTTTTGAGCGGCAGACGCGAACGCGGACGCAGAGGCAGAAGGAAAGTATGTTCCTTCTGTGTAGATAAAGTAGAAAAAATAGATTATAAAGATGGCGGCAAACTTCGCCGTTTTATTACCGAGCGGGGCAAGATCCTGCCCAGACGGATCACAGGCAATTGTGCCAAGCACCAAAGGCAATTAACCATCGCTATTAAAAGAGCACGGCATATTGCCCTGTTGCCATATACTATGGACTAACAGAAGGGCCCCCTGGGGCTCTTCTTTTTTTCCGTTCCCTGCCACAGGAGCTATGATTTGTTCCGAGGATTGAGAAGGAAATACAGGGTCATAGGAGAACTACTATAGGTGGAGGCGATTCTTGATGACCCTTGCTAAACAGGGAATTGACGTGGCAAGAAAAGTTAAAGCCATCGAGCACCTAAAAGCAGATCTGCTGTCCACGAACGCTCAGATCATGCAGCAGATGCTAGTGGGCGATGAGGAAGACCTCCTCTGTGCCTTCTCAGAGCTTCTGCTTACAGGCTACCTCCTAGCTCAGAGGTGTGGATTGGATCTGAAGAAAGTAGATCGGCAGATTTTAGAGGAAGCACGCTCAGAGGCCAGCTCTGGAGGCAACTTGGAAAAGTGGTATGGGGACTATACGAATCTTGTCCATTATTTCCTTGAGAGAAGTGGACAGATAGGGGAGAGAAAACTTTCGTGAATCTGAAATGGCTAACCCGAGGAGCAATGCTAGCCGCTGTAACAGTGGTGATGGCCCTTCTGGGCATGTTGCCCATCGGAGGGGAGATCAGTCTCATCCTACTGCCTCTGCCTCTGACCATCCTCACCTATGAGCATGGCTGGCGGAAGGCAGTCTTGCCTCTCTTTGCCGCAGCCATTCTCTTGGGCTTTTTAGGGCAATTGCCTTTGGCTTTTGCGGTTCTATTTTTCTATGGCCTAATGGGAGTTGTGATGGGAAACTCCTTGCAAAAGGAAGAACCCCTGTGGCGCCTTTTTGGGCAGTCCTTACTTGCGGGCACTTTAGGGGTGGTGATTCTCTGGTTTTTGGGGAAAGTGGCCTTTGGGCAGGATGCATTTGCTCTGATGCAAAAGGGCATGCATGAGGCTATGGCAGGCGCGATGAAGTTTTACCAATCCCTAAATCTTAGCTCGCAACAGCAAGCTATGCTCGAGCAAATGCAAAAGGCCATCGGCGAGCTATTGGATGTAGCAATTCCCTCAATGCTTTTGTTAGCTGTAATGATGCTCCTTATGATTAACTTTCAGGTAAGTCGCAAGATCATCGGGAGGATGGGCGGAAAAGTGGCTCAGCTGCCACCTTTGGCCCGTTGGCGGCTCCCTTGGTACCTTGTTTGGATCTTTATTGCCTCCTTCCTCCTGACAGGATTCGGAGGAGGTACCATCATCTACAAGCTAAGTCTAAATATTTATGTCATTACTATGTTCCTCTATGGCCTGCAAGGCCTGGCGGTCATGGCCAACCTTTTTGGCAAATGGGGCTTTGCTCGCGGTATTAAAATATTATTGTTGATGATGGTCTTTTTCATTTTTGGTCAGTTATTAGTTTTTCTAGGCCTGTTCGATACCTGGTTTGATTTTAGGAAACTAGAGCGGGCCCCGTGATTGGGAGGTGACAAGATGAAGGTAATCTTAAAAGAGGATGTAAAGAAGCTAGGACAAAAGGGAGATCTTGTGAATGTAGCTGAGGGCTACGCTCGCAACTTTCTCTTCCCCCGTAACTTAGCTGTGGAGGCCTCAGGTGGTAACCTGAAGTCTTGGAAACAGGAACAGAAGGTCCAAGAGAAACGCCAAGAGCGAGAAGAGGACGATGCTAAAAAGCTTGCAGGAAAGCTGGAGGGCAAGTCCGTGAAGCTAGCTGTGAAGGTGGGAGAAGGTGGCAGACTTTTTGGTTCTGTCACTAGCAAAGACCTTGCCGCTGCCATTAGTAAACAGTTGAAGCTGAAAGTAGATCGAAAAAAGATTGAGCTAGGAGACCCCCTCAAGACCCTTGGCTCCCATAGAGTTAGGGTTAAGCTGTACCCAGGGGTAGAAGCAGAGGTAACAGCCGAGCTAGTAGCCGAGGACTAGGGAGGAAATAGATTGCGGCAATTTAATTTTGTCAGAAAGCTTTTGACCCCGAAGAAGACCCGTCAGCTGGTAGAGCGGGATCAACTCTTCCGGCAGGTATCTGCACTTTATACAATTATGGCTAACCTTTACGGCTCAGACCAGCTGATCCTCAAGGCCAATAAACTGGAAGCTGTGGATCTGCTCCGTTCAAGAGAAATAGGAGAACGGGTCCTGGGGTTAGAGCGAGTTGCCTTTGAAGATCCCACGATCAGCGAGGTACCCACCTATGAGCAGATCCCCGGGATTTTAGGTGAGATCGAGGAAGAAGTGGCAGAGCTAGTTGCCAGACGTAGTGTCGAGGACAAGCTAGAGCGGAAAGTGGCAGAGCGAATGCAAGATCGCCACGAAGAATACGTCCGGGATATCAAGCTACAACTCCTAAAGGAAGAGGGAGCTGTAGATAATGCTCAAACCTTGAAAAAACTAGAAGCTCTCCAGGAGCTAGACAGAAAAGGCCTTTCCAAAAGCGCCCTTGAGATCTTACGGCCCGCGAGGCTTGAGGAAGTTATTGGGCAAGAGCGTGCGATCAAGTCCCTGCTTGCTAAAATCGCCTCTCCCTATCCCCAGCATGTGATTCTCTATGGTCCCCCTGGGGTGGGGAAGACCACAGTGGCAAGACTGGTCTTGGAGGAGGCCAAAAAGCTTGGCTATACACCTTTTGCCCAGGATGCCAACTTCGTGGAGGTGGATGGGGCAACTCTCCGCTGGGATCCTCGGGAGGTAAGCAACCCCCTTTTGGGTTCAGTGCACGATCCCATCTACCAAGGTGCCAGGAGGGATCTGGTGGACAGTGGGGTACCATT
>DIQB01000081.1:4282-6282 GCA_002427165.1 Firmicutes bacterium UBA5473 | reverse complement strand
ACCAGAGCCAAAACTGGGGCTGGTCACAGACGCCAGTGGTGGGGTGCTCTTTATCGATGAGATCGGTGAGATGGATCCCATTTTGCAAAACAAGCTTTTGAAGGTACTGGAGGATAAAAGAGTTAACTTCGATTCCTCCTACTATGACCCAGATGATCCCAATGTGCCCAAGTATATCAAGAAATTGTTTACAGAAGGGGCACCTGCGGATTTTATTCTCATCGGCGCCACAACGAGAGATCCCAGCGAGCTGAATCCCGCTCTCAGATCACGGGCCGCAGAGGTATTCTTCGAGCCATTGGCGCCAGTAGATATCCAGAGAATCATCGGGCAGGCAGCAGGAAAGCTAGAGCTGGAGCTGGGGGAGGGTGTAGCGGAGCTGATCGCCAACTACACCATCGAGGGCCGGAAGGCCACCAACATCCTAGCCGATGCCTATGGGGTGGCTCTTTATAAGAATCCCGCTGCCAAACAGGTGTGCCTCAGTGTGGATGACGTCAAAGAGGTGGTCCAGCTAGGCAGGCTTTCGCCCTATGCCCTCACCCGGGCCTCCCAGACCCAAGAGGTAGGGAAGATCTTTGGCCTTGGTGTGAGCAATTTTTTAGGGTCCTTGATTGAAATCGAGGCTGTGGCCTTTCCCGCAAGGGAGAAAGGCCGGGGCAAGATTCGCTTCAATGAGACTGCAGGCAGTATGGCCAAGGACTCGGTGTTCAACGCAGCCTCGGTGGTAAGGAGGGTCACCGGGGAGGATATGGGTGACTATGACCTCCATGTGAACGTGGTGGGCGGTGGTCTTATTGACGGGCCATCAGCGGGTCTCGCCATCCTTCTGGCCATCACCAGCACCATTACTAATCGGCCTATATACCAGGATCTAGCTGTGACAGGTGAAGTTTCCATTCGCGGCAAGGTGAAGGCTGTAGGCGGGATTCCTGAGAAGGTATATGGCGCCAAGCAGGCAAGCATCAGACGGGTGTTGGTGCCTCAGGAGAATGCCTTGGATGTTCCTGCAGGATCTGGAATGGAAATCATCGCTGTAAGTACAGTGGAAGAGGCCATGGGCCTGGCCTTTGCACCAGAGGAGGGAAAGGGTTCCCTTCAGGTGCCAATAAAAAGGCCCGGAGCCTCTCTAAATTAAGGGACAGCCAGCTTGCTGGCTGTGCTCTTGGGAGAAGAAAGTTTTGGG
The DNA here is from genome assembly GCA_002427165.1 of Firmicutes bacterium UBA5473. Classification (GTDB taxonomy): domain Bacteria; phylum Bacillota; class DTU084; order DTU084; family DTU084; genus UBA5278. The sequence continues at coordinate 5,096 of DIQB01000081.1, read as the reverse complement.
GTGATAAAATGGCAGCAGTAGCTGTGGTGGGCGCCCAGTGGGGCGACGAGGGCAAAGGTAAGATCATCGATCTCCTAGCCCAGGAAGCTGATGTTGTAGCGCGGTATCAAGGAGGAAACAACGCCGGTCATACAGTGGTAGCGGACGGGACAACCTACAAGCTCCACTTGATTCCGTCGGGTATTCTTTATCCAGGTACCCAATGCGTCATCGGCAATGGTGTAGTGATCGATCCGTTGGTGCTTTTAGGTGAGATGGAGAAACTAGAAGCCCAGGGAATTGAGATCACGGGCCTGAGGCTCAGCGAGAATGCGCATCTGATCATGCCCTACCACCGGGTTTTGGACAATCTAGAAGAGGATAGCCGCGGAGATAACAAGATTGGTACCACAGGCCGGGGAATTGGACCTGCATACGTAGATAAGGTTGGGAGAGTGGGCATCAGACTCGGGGATATTTTGGATCGAGCCTTTCTTACAGAAATTTTGGAGCAAGTTTTGCCCCAGAAGAACAAGGAGATCCAAAGCTATGGCGGAGAGCCTCTAAGCCTCCAGGAGATTGTAGATGAGTATGCAGCGGCTGGAGAAAGACTCCGCCCCTACGTTACAGATACATCGCGCCTGGTGAATGAAGCTATCTCCATGGGTCGCAAGGTATTGCTCGAGGGAGCCCAGGGGACCTTACTGGATATTGATCATGGTACCTATCCTTTTGTAACGTCTTCTTCGCCTACCGCTGGCGGCGCCACAGTGGGACTGGGCATCGGCCCCACCAAGATCAAAAAAGTGGTGGGTGTGGTGAAAGCCTACACCAC
>DIQB01000081.1:0-4154 GCA_002427165.1 Firmicutes bacterium UBA5473 | reverse complement strand
TCATAACAGGTGCGATAGGTGTTGCAAAAGCCTATACCACAAGAGTCGGAAAAGGACCTTTCCCTACAGAACTTCATGATGAGGATGGAAAAACTCTCCGTGAGATGGGAGCAGAATTCGGTACCACAACAGGCAGGCCCCGTCGCTGCGGTTGGTTCGATTCGGTCATGGTGCGCTATGCAGTGCGGATCAATGGCCTCGATACCATGGCCATCACGAAACTAGATGTACTAGATCACCTAGCTAAGGTCAAGGTCTGTGTGGGCTATAAGCTGCCAGACTCCGATCAAGTGCTCACGGAGTTTCCAACCCGGCTCAACGTGCTTGAGAAATGCACTCCCATCTATGAGGAGCTGGAGGGATGGCAGGAGGACACAACTGGTGCCAAAAATCTCGAGGATCTGCCACTGGCAGCTCGGAGATATTTGGCGCGGCTCTCAGAGCTTGTGGGAACAGGGATTAGTATTGTTTCCGTAGGTAGCGACCGCAGGGCAAGCTTGAAATTGAATCCGATCTTCTAGAGGAGATTCAAAAGCCGCTCTGAACTGGGAAAACAATTGAAGTCGGTGTAGTTTATGCTACACCGACTTCTGCGTTATTAAAAATTATTTTGGGGATTAGAGATCTGCCTCAAAAACATTCTGGATGGATACTATCTATTGAAAATGAATCTACGTACTGTTGATCTAGAAAGCTATTTACAATGAGTGTGAATATAAAGGAGGCAACTGATGGATAACCTTATTTTAGAGTATATTCGAGCAACCACAAATTTGTATGGTATAGTGTCGCTGGAAAAGGTTGTAGAGATCTATAATCAGCAAAATGAAAAAGGTATCAGTCTAGAGGACCTTAATTGCTTTAAGCAAATCCAAGGTGAGCATTTCGAGTATATGGAAGAGTGCTTTGTACACGAAGCAATTTTTGTTGATGATTCCTTCTCTCGGCTGAAAGCAGAGCAGGCCAACAAGCCGTATTACATTCCATCTAAAAAGAATCTTTTAAAGTATGCAGATGACTCATACGTGGAGAGAACCAAAGAATATAAGGAATTATACACCTATATTCAGGAGAATATGGTAAGGGATCCTGAAAAAGCGGATGAGCTTACCGATGATATCCAGTTTACCTGTGCCTTGGATTTTTCGCTAGATGCTGTAATGGATGAATTTAATCGACGTGGTGTTTCATTTAACGACGAATCAAATATCAGAGAAATAATGTCGCTTATTATGAATCTCTACAACAATACTAGGATATGGGAAAATAGAGGACATACCCCCTTTGAGATCTTCAATAAGAAGGAAAAGTCAAAACTCTTGCCCCTTCCTGAGGGTGGTTTTCCTCATGGTACGAGTGGAGACGGTATAGATTGGGAGGGGTCTATATTTAGAAGCGCCCCCGGTGTTGCCAAAAAGAAAGTCGGTAGAAACGATCCTTGCCCCTGCGGTAGTGGTAAGAAGTATAAAAAGTGCTGTTTAGGCAAAGAGTCATAGCAGTAGTAACCTGCAGGTGGTTTGATATTGGGAATTATTCAAGCCAATCTGGTAAACTAGCGGCCTGTATACTTTGGTGCAACGTGCCTGCAATGGAAAAAATTTAACATGCACAGGAATTCTCGGAGGCTGTCCCAAAGAGTGGGTCAGCCTTTTTGCTTTTTTTTCAGTGAGGCTAGCCCCAATAGCCCCAAAGATACTAAGACAATACTGCCGCCAGGGGCAAGATTTAAGGTGGCAGCTAAAAAAAGTCCAGCCAAAGATGAGATCACGCCAGCTGCCGTTGCTGAAATGAGGAAGGAGCGGAAGCTCCCGCCTATTCTCAGGCCCACAGCTACCGGCAGCACCATCAAAGACGAGATAAGTAGCACCCCAACCATCCGCATGGCTAAAGCTACTGTGAGGGCAGCCAAGAACATCAAGACACCATTTAGCTTTGCCACAGGGAGCCCCCGTGCGAGTGCTGCCTCCTCATCGAAGGTTACAGCAAGCAATGGCTTATATAACAGCCAGACCACTGCAACCACAATACCCCCCAACAGCCAGATTAAGATTAGATCCAGCTTTGTGACAGCGAGAATATTGCCAAAGAGGAAACCGAATAGATCTAGGGAGTTGAGGTTTCTCAAACTCAGGAGGATGGCCCCCACAGCCAATCCTCCTGAAAGAACAACCCCAATTGCCAAGTCCCCTCCAAGCTCTTGGGATCTGCGCAATTTCTCCACAAAGAAGGCTGCCATGACTGTGGCGGCCAATGCTCCCCAAAGTGGGTAGACCCCTATTAAAAGTGCCACTGCTACCCCTGCTAACGCTACATGGGAGAGGGTATCTGCGATCAGGGTCATGTTTCTTAAGACTAAAAAAGAGCCCATGACCGGACAGATCATGCCCACCATGAGTCCTGCGAGTAGTGCCCTTTGCATGAAGGCGAAACTGAGCCAGTTCACGATAGAGCCTCCCTTCTGTGCCTGATCCAGGAGACAGGATGGGAATAGAGACGGGCAAATTCTTCCTGGGCGAAGAAATCATCTTTTTTGCCGTGGAAGAATAATCCTCCATTGAGGCAGATCACTCGCTCCACTTCCCTGGCTACAGCTGCCAGATCATGGGAAACCAGCACGATGGAAAGGTTCAGTGTGCTGTGAAGTTCTCCCAGCAGTTGATAGAGGTCGTGCTGGGTATTTGGATCCAGGCTTGCTGTGGGCTCATCTAAGATCAAAAGCCGCGGTTTGCCGCACAGGGCCCTGGCAATTAACGCCCGCTGCTGCTGGCCACCTGAGAGTTTGCCGATGAGGTCATGCCTTCTCTCCTCAAGGCCTACCTGCTGTAGGGCCCACTGGTGCTCCTCTTCTGTCCCTCCATACATCCCTACAACCTCCATTACAGTTGCAGGAAAGCGCTGATCAAAAGAGTTGGCTTTTTGGGGGAGATAGCCAATCCAGTTTTTATTTTTAAAGCCTGCTTGCTCCTGTCCGAAAAGCAGGATCGTTCCCTTTTGGGGCTCGAGAAGACCCAGCATGAGCCGCAGTAGTGTGCTTTTGCCTGAGCCATTGGGGCCCAAAATTGCCACGTATTCTCCCTCTGCGATGGTGAAGGAGATATTGTCGAGGATGGTTTTCTCTCCATAGGCAAAGGAGAGGTCTAAAACTTCGATGGCTGTCACTTGTCTTCACCTGCTAAAGCTGCTTTTAATTCTTTGAGATTCTTACGCATCAGGGAGAAATAATCCTCACCATTTTTGCTATCCTCGCGAGTCAAGGCGCCGATGGGATGGAGCACCCCTGTCTCGCCGCCGATCTCTTGAGCGATGACCTCCGCGAGCCTGGGGTTTTCCAGGGGCTCTTGGAAGATGATCCGGATTCCTTCTTTTTTTGCTAGCTGGGTTATTCGCATCAGATCACCTGGTCTGGGCTCTCCCTCTGCAGCTAGCCCCTTCAAGGCTATGGGGTTTAGCCCATAGCGATTCCCTAAAAAGTCGAAAGCCTGATGGGTGGTGATGAAGGTGCGCATCTTCGCTTGAGCCAGGCTCTGTGAGTATTCCTCGTGCAATTGCTCTAGTTTTCGGGCGAGCTCAGCTGCCCTATCTTTGTAGAGGGAGGCGTTTGCAGGGTCAGCTTTGGCGAGGCTTGATGCGATCTTTCCCACCTGATCTTTGGCCAGGAGCGGATCAAGCCAAAAGTGAGGATCGGGTCCCTCGGGCACAGCCTCATAAATTAGGGTATTGCTCCCAGCTGATTTTTTTACCCAAGGCTCGAAGTTGGTGCCCTGGCAGATCACAACCCTGGCTTGGGATAGCTTGGCAAAATCACGGGCTGTGGGCTCCCAATGATGGGGCTCAGAGCCTGGAGGTAGTAGCAGTTCCACCTGGGCATCATCACCTGCTATTGTTTTGGTAAATTCCCATAGTGGGTAGATGGTAGCTACCACCTGTATTTTATTGGATGTTGTTTGAGTCTGTTTTTGGTCCATGAAGAGAAGGACAGCTGCAAATACTGCGATTATTGCCAGAGTCCAGTACCATTTTTTCATTTTCGTTCCTCCTTGCGGCATTTATTGCAATAGCCATAGAGCTCAAAAGTATGGCTGACAATCTCACAATCTGTGGTCTTTTGGGCTTCCGCCAGGGGACAATAGTCGAGGCAGACTGCTTGGCCACAG
>DIQB01000124.1:3997-20138 GCA_002427165.1 Firmicutes bacterium UBA5473 | reverse complement strand
ATCCCTGAAGGAATTCTCAAAGAAGAAAACTCGCAACTAGTTGCCCTGGTTGACGCGAACCCGAAGCTTGCCGAGGAATTAGGCAAACATTACCAAGTCCCAAGCTATACCGAGGTAGAACCTGTGCTCGCTGATAAAGATGTGGATGCAGTCTATATTGCAACTCCTGTCTTTTTACATAAGCAGCACGTGATTGCCGCGGCTAAAGCTGGAAAACACATCCTTTGCGAAAAACCTCTGTCCCTGAATTCTGAAGAAGCAGCAGAGATAGCAGCTGTTGTGGAGAGCTCAGGAGTGAAGTTTCAGTTAGGGTTTATGATGCGCTTCCATACAGCGCACCAAAAAATCAAGCAACTGCTCTCAGAAGGAAAATTAGGACAGCCTGTCTTTGGTCGGGCCCAACTCACATGCTGGTACCCACCAATTGAGGGCGCTTGGAGGCAGGATCCAGCCTTGGGTGGTGGCGGTAGCGTAGTTGATCTTGCCAGCCATTGCGTGGATCTGTTGGAAATGCTCTTTGGGCCTGTGGTGAAAGTCTCTGCTTTCACAGATTCTCTAACTCATGACTATCCAGTGGAGGATAGCAACGTAATTTTGCTTAAATTCGCCAGCGGCGCCCATGCTACTGTGGACAATAACTTCAATGTGCCGGATCTGTCTGCTAGCAATGTTTTGGAGCTCTATGGTACCCGAGGTAGCGTTGTTGCAGAAGGAAGCATTGGCCAAAGCTCAGATGGCAAACTCACATTGCGCCTTGAGGAAGATGATAAGGGCTATGATGCAGCCCAGGTCCGCTCAGAGGGCAATGTTCAGGTTCTGGATATTACAGGAGATAACATCTACAAACAGCAGATAGCAGAGCTTGTGTCTGCTATCGGAGAAAACCGTATGCCGACCAATGGATTGAATAATGCGCTGAGGAATATGAAGCTGATGGAGGCCATTTACACCTCTGCCAAAACTGGTCAGGTTGTAAGTTTGGAGGAGGCGAAATAGCATGTCCCTGCTAGCGGGAGCAGCTAAGGCCAATATTACGCCACATGTGGGGATCGCCCTGGACGGAAACGTCAGAAATGATGTTTCCCAAGGCACACACGATGAGCTATTTGCCAAAGCGCTAGTCTTGGAAAACAACGGCAAGAAAATTGCCCTCATCGCCTGTGACTTGTGCGGGGTTACGGCTCAGGTAACAGAGCCTGTGCGCCAGGAGCTTGCTCGAGATGGCTTCCTTCTGGAGGGCGTCTGGATCTGGGGCACCCATACTCACTCTGGCCCTAGCATCTTAGGACTTCACACACCAACAGACTCCGCCTACAATGCTCATTTAATCAGAAAGCTTGTTGGTGTTGCGCGAGAGGCAGAGCGAAAACTTGAGCCTGCGCGCTTTGGTGTTGGAAAAGGTTTTGAGGATACAGTTGCTCACAATCGGCGCCTTTGGCGCGACGATGGTACCATGGCCATGAACTGGGAGGAGATCCCACCCCAGAAGATTCGGGGCGCTGCAGGTCCCATCGATCCAGAACTGGTTGTGCTCCGATTTGAATCAATAGCAGGCGCACCTTTGGCCACCGTAGTTAGCTATGCACTGCACCCGGCCATCCTCGCTGGAGATAACCTTTTGTTTTCTGGAGACTGGCCAGGTTATGCAGCTCGCTTCTTAGAGGCTAATTGGGGCGGCGAGGTATTATTTGCCAATGGCGCCACAGGCAACATCAACCATATTGATTATCAAAATCCCAAACAAGGCAGGGGCTTTACCGAGGCCAAACGGATCGGCACGATCTTAGGTGCCACAGCCTTAGCTGCCTTGAATCGGGTTTTCGATCTGAAGGAAGATGTTCCCCTCTCAGCGGCTCAGCAGAAGCTGAAGCTGGATTTCAGACATATCAGCCAAGAGGAACTGGCCTGGGCTCAAAAGACAAGCCAGGGGATTCAGCGGGGCAGGCTCAATTTGGTGGATGGCGTACCTGATGAATATTACGCTTTGGAATTATTATCCCTGTGGGAGAAGCAGCAAAAGGAAGGCAAAGCTAAAGCCCAGGTGGGCTGCATCGGCCTTGGTGACTTCTACCTCTTCTCTATGGGGGCCGAGGTCTTTGTGGAGTTTGGCCTAGCCCTCAAAGCCAAAGCACCATCGATCCTGATTACCTATTGCAATGATTATCTAGGATATGTACCAACTAAAACAGCATTTACTGAGGGAGGATATGAACCCCGCACTGCCGGCTGGAGCCGGCTCGAGGAAGATGCTGGCGATAAACTTGTGGAAGCAGCATTAGCCACAATTGCGGATTTATAATGAGAGAAGTAAAAAAAGGTAGCTTACAATTTGTCCAAAGGTATAATCAGACACTAATTTTGCGCCTGATCCGTCAGCGGGCTCCTCTTTCTCGCTATCAATTGGCAAAGCTCACACAGCTGAGCCCCACCACAGTGGGGGCAGCAGTAGAGGAGCTGTTATCCATGGGCCTCTTGCGAGAGACAGAGGGCTCCTCTACAGGCGGACGCAAACCCCGAATGTTGGAACTCAATGCCAAAGGAAACATGGTTTTGGCAGTTGGTTTTATGGGAGGCCAGTTCGCCCTCTGTAATCTCCAAGGGCAGATCCTCCAGCAGCATCCCCTGGTTTTCAAAAGCCAGGATGGACCAGGAATGCTAGGGGAGCTGGCTGAGCAATTGAAGGCTTTTTTAGAGGCTCAGGAGCGAGAGAATGTGTTGGGTGTTGGGATTAGCATCCCAGGACTTGTTGACCCTGAAACTGGCCGGGTGCTTTTCTCTTCATATTTAGGCTGGCAGCATCTGCCCTTAGCAGACCGCCTAAACGAGGCTTTGGGCCTGCCAGTAGTTGTGGAAAACGACGGCATTGCCCTGGCTTTAGGCGAGACCATCTTCCGGGAGGCACTGGAGCGTGGCGAGGAAGACTTTATTTACCTCCATGCAGGCTATGGTATCGGTGCCACATTGGTGTTAGGCGGGGAAATCCAGCGAGGGAGTGGACAGCTTGCAGGTGAGATTGGCCACATGTCCATCGACTGGCAAGGACCCCAATGCAGCTGTGGCAACCGGGGTTGTTTGGAGACTTTGATCTCCATCCCCAGGTTACTTGCCAGATATCAAAGTCTAACTGGCACAGCAATAAATTATTCCCAATTCAGAGAGAAACTGGAAGGGGGTGATGAGGCGGCGTTAGCTGTTTTGGATTATTGTGGAACCCTTTTGGGCGTGGGGCTTGTTAATATTTGTAACCTACTTAACCCGCAGCTGATTTTACTGGGAGGAGATCTATCTCTCCTGGGAGCAAAGCTTTTGCAGAAGCTTGAGGAGAATATCAGTTCCCATGCCCTGCCTGGAACCCGGGAAGTGACTGTGCAGATAGCAGGTCCTCACGGAGGTGGGGAGCTGGCTGGTGCTGCAGCCATGGTTGTGGAAAGAATGTTTACGTTGCCCTATGTGGGCTAAGAAGGGAGGAGCTGCAAATGGCAGCATGCAACAAAGATAAACTTGCAATTGATGGAGGGAAACCAGTATTTGAGGGTACATTCCCCATGTGGCCTGCTTTTGAGGAGGAGACCATCCAGGCGGCTATGGAGCCTTTGCGTACTGGTAAGGTGAACTATTGGACAGGTCATGAGGGAATTAACTTTGAGGAAGCGTTCGCCCGCTACAATGGCGCCCGCTTCGGCATTTCAACATCTAACGGCACAGCAGCCCTGCACGTGGCAATTTCAAGCCTCGGCATTGGACCTGGCGATGAGGTGATCGTCCCCTCCTATACATTTATCGCATCCTCTTTCTCAATTTGCCAAGCTGGAGCAATTCCAGTCTTTGCAGATGTGAACCGTGAGGATCATACAATCTCACCTGAGTCCATTGAGGAGAAGATCACAGAGCGCACAAAGGGTATTGTTGTGGTGCACCTCTATGGTAACGTCTGCCAGATGGATAAAATTATGGAGATCGCCAAGAAGCATAACTTGAAGGTGATCGAGGACTGTGCCCAGGCTATTGGCGCCACCTTCAACGGCAAAAAGGTCGGAACCATCGGCCATGTAGGCGCCTTCAGCTTTTGCCAGAGCAAAACCTTCACCACAGGTGGCGAGGGTGGTTGCGTGATCACAAATGATGAGGATCTAGCTTGGGAGTGCCGCTCCTTCCGGGATCACGGCTATGATGTGCGGCAGCGGATGAGGCTGCTGGAGCTTGAGGCCAAACTACCTTATATTCACAATCGGGTTGGTTTCAACTACCGGATGACAGAGATGCAGGCTGTGATTGGACAAAGGGAGCTGGCAAGGCTGGAGAACTGGAACTTAGCCAGGAGATGGCGTTACGGCGAGATGCTCAATCGAGAGCTTGCAGATTGCCCCCAGATCAAATACCTGCCACCTCACAACGTAGATGGGAAAGTTAATGGCTTTTGGCTCTACCCAGTTGTCTTGAATCTAGATGAGCTCACCTGCGACAAGCAAACCTTCGTTGATGCTCTAATAGCCGAAGGAGTACCTGCAGGACCTGTGCTTTGGCCCCAGTGCTATAAAGAGCGAGCCTATCTTGATCACAATGGCTTCGGTAACGCTAAATATCCTTTCCGTGATCCTCTAACAAATCCTGAGTCTGTAAAGTACGATCAGGTGCTTTGCGAGAATGCAGCTTGGCTTGAGGAGCGGACGTTCTTTATCCCCACCCACCCAGTTTATGAGGATGAGCACATTCAGGTTATGATCGATGGTATCCTCAAGGTGGCTAACGCATATAAAAAATAGCAGCTTTCTAGTTGCTAGGAGGAGGTAGAAGAATGGATTTTAAGTTTGACTTGGCTCGTTTCATTAACTTCCGAGATCAGGAGGCACTCGATCGGGTGCGGGCAATTAAAAAAGAGGATTATACTAAGCATCCCAATCCTGATTTCAAAATCAAGATCATCGAATCCAAGGACCAATTCTACATTGAGTTCGCCTTGGATCTGGTGACCAGAATTCGTACTGCCTTAGAAGAGGGCAGAGACTTTGTGGGAATTCTGCCTGTGGGTCCTGTTCCTCAGTATGAGATTGCAGCCCGGATCATCAATGAATTTCAGATTCCCTGCCATCACGTCCATTGCTTCAACATGGATGAGTATGCAGACGAAGAAGGAAACACAGCTCCAGCTCAGTGGGCTGGATCATTCCAGATGGCTATGCAGCGTAACCTAATCGAGAAGATCGATCCTAAGCTGCGGCCACCAGCAAATCAGATCTATTTCCCCACCAAGGATATTCTCCAAGATTACGGCAAGATGATCGACGATCTAGGGGGAGCAGATGTCTGCTACGGCGGCATTGGCTGGTGTGGACATATCGCCTTTTGGGAAGCTCACATAGGTTTGGAATTTGGCGATGACATCGAAAGCTATAAAAAAGCCGGCCCGAGATTGGTAGAGCTTCACCCCATGACCATCATGCAAAATGCTCTCCACTCTTTCGGTGGTGACTGGTCAGCTGTACCACCTAAAGCCAACACAATTGGACCTGCCCAGATTCTAGGTGCTCGTCATCGGAGCTTCTGGCTTGATGGTTACCTAGGCGGTGGCGTTAGCTGGCAGCGCTTTATTGCCAGACTAGTTGCCCACGGACCTGTAAGCACCCTGGTGCCAGGATCTATTCTGCAGACAGCTCCCACCGACTACAATTTGTTAGGCGGAGTTGCTGATGATGTCGAGATTCATATGTCTTAGAAAGAAGGTTCAAGCATGCGGATTCTAGCTGTAGGCGCACACCCAGATGATATCGAAATTGTTGCAGCAGGAACCTTGATCAGATTCAAAGAAGAGGGGCATGATGTCTATATCTGCCATGCCCTCAATGGTGATAAGGGCCATTATCATATACCCCCAGACGAGCTTGCCAAAACCAGGATTGCTGAGGCTAAAGAGGCAGGCGAGCTTATGGGAGCTGAGGTCTTTACCTTGGGGCTCTCTGATGCAGAGCTCATCGCCGAAGACCTCCAGACCCGGGGCCTTTTTATCGATGCCATCCGCCGGTCGCAACCGGATCTGATCATTACTCATAATCCTGAGGATTACATGCCAGATCATGTAGCCACAAGCAAATTAGTGCGAGATGCAGCCTTCTGCGCAAGTCTCCCGCACTTTAAAACTGAGTATCCTGCCTTCGATAGTGTGCCGCCTATCTACTATATGGACACTTTGGCAGGAATTGGTTTTCAGCCAGAGGAATATGTTGATATTAGCGGGGCGATGGAGCTGAAGGCGAAGATGTTAGCTTGCCATCGGAGCCAGGTCTCGTGGATGCAGGAGCATGATCATGTGGATCTAATTGGGATGATGAAGCTCCAATGCAACTTTCGAGGATTGCAGTGCGGTGTTCAGTATGCGGAAGGTTTTATCTCGGCCCGCATTTACCCCTCAATCAAGCCAGCAAGACTTCTTCCATAAAAAAAGAGTGAGGCGAATCGCCTCACTCTTTTTCTTTCTTCACAAAAAGTTGTTGGACAGCTTTTGCAATGCGGTTAGGTAGGAGAGGGTCTACAAAGAAGACTAGAAAGAGAATCAAGACAACAATGTCAAAGCGCTCCTTTGAGGTGCTAAATGGTAACATGCTGCACCTCCTTACTCAGCCACAACAGGGTTGAGGATTGCACTGGGTGCATCAACCACTGCCTGCAGGGCTGAAACTGTAGCGGAGACCGCATCTAACATGGAACGGAAAGAACCGATTTTACCATTGAGGCTGGAAATCCCCTCTTTAAATAGAGATTGATTTTCCATCAGGAAGATGATCAGGATTAAAAACGCGATCAGCAAAAAGTTTTCGCCAAACAAGCCAGCGAGCACATCAGCGGTATTTTTGCCAGCAAAACTATAGGGCATAATTGCGCCTCCCTTCGTAGCATCTAGCTATTGCATAATATTAATATCTAAGCGCTTCTGCTACCCGGGAGGAGATTTTAGGACTAAGTCCTATAGGTATCGTAGTACATTATCAAGATCCAACTTAGGATGGAGAAACGCGTTGAGGCCGCTAGCGAGGGTTTGAGCCAGATCCTCAATTAGGGCATCAATTTCTTTTGGAGTTACCATTAGGTTGCCCATAAAGGGCGACAATAGTCTATTGAGGGTAGCTTGTTTTTGTTGATCAAATGATACAGGCATAGTGCCCGGTGGTAATTGTCTGGGCGTAGGTTTCGAGATGGCTTCCATAGCCTCGCTGGCGATTGTCACGGCGCCTACCACAGTGGGGACGCCAATGGCGATCACCTCCACACCCAGGCTTTCTTTAGTGATCCCAAAGCGATGGTTGCCAACACCGGATCCAGGCTTGATTCCGGAGTTAGATAGCTGAATTGTGCTAGCAAGCCTACTTGTAGAGCGACTTGCCAGGGCATCGATGGCGATCACAAGCTTGGGTTTTGTTTTTTCAACTATACCTTGGACTATTTCCCCGGTTTCAATGCCGGTGAGTCCCAAGACACCTGGCGCCAGAGCGCTCACAGGACGCAAGCCCCCGCGCACCTCAGGAGGCACCATGTTATACAGATGCCGGGTAATCATCAGCTGTTCTACAACCTTCGGGCCTAAGGCATCTGGTGTAGCTTGCCAGTTACCTAACCCCACCACAAAGACGTGATCGTTCTCTTCGAGTTTAATAAACTTAGCTAATTCCTGGGCTAAAAGGTCCGCTACCTTCTGCTGCGCCTCCCTGTTTCTTTGCCTGAGCACTGGTGATTCGATGGTTGTATAGAGGCCTGGGAGCTTACCCATACTTTGGGCTGCCTGTTGAGATCTAATGTTGACTCGGGAGATAACAGCCTCTTGGGTCTCCTCCCTTTGCCTTTCTACCTCCTGGGGTGGGGCATCAACCATAGCTTCTAGGGCGAGATCTGTACGTGTGGAGTATTCATCCTCACAGGATCTGGGACTGAGTAGCTGCCGCTTAAAACTGCGCAACGGGGTTATCCCTCCATTTCTGAAATTTTCTTCTGTAGATAGTCTTTCCAATCATGATCGGCTTCCAACTGTACCAAAAGTCCCCGCTTCCAGATGGCTACTGGGCAGAAGGTGAAGGAGAGAAACTGGTTATTTTCTCCCTCTCCTACCATGGCTTCAATGCGGCCGAGCACATAAAAACTCCTGTTGTGAAGCTTTTTGGGGCCTAAAAAGCAGTAGCGGTGGCGAGTTTCGTATTGCAACTTTTTCACCTTCCTCTATATTATGGAACAGTTGGGCATTTATATACGTTTTGGAGGTAGATCTTAGGCGGGGAAAGTGATTTTATCCCAGAAAGCTACCTTTAGCCAAAATTATTTGAAAGGTTTAATGCTAAAGCTAGCTGTTGGCTCAGTGTTTTTTTAAGTTAAAGCTAGCTTTGGCAGCTTTTCTACGAAAAAGATCTGCGAAAGTGGACAAAAACACCGTTCTATCCTTGCAGCTATAGGTTCAAATAGGATATAATGGCAATGGATAAAAGTGGAAATGTCCATCTTCTTCCACAGGTGTGGGTATTTGGTATTTATGGCAGCATCTACATGGCTCTGGTAGCAGGACTCAGCTTGGTGCGGCAAGAATATAGAACTGAGGGTAGAGGGGAGGTGCAGAGGGAAAGTGAGCTTCGCAGTAAACAAGAGAGTATTAATCAAACTAATAATTACCATTTCCCTCTTGGCAGGTGGCTGGTGGCTTGCAGTTAGCTATTTAAACCAACAGTACCTAACCTCTGCCCTCACAGAGCGAGTGAGACAGGAGGCCCGAGGGCAGTTGGGCAGACCCGTGGAACTCTCTGAGCTAAAGCTCAATATGCGCGGCGGCATAGAGGTCCATAATTTGCGTATTGGTAAACTACCAGGCGAGAGGCAGGACATGTTGCGTGCCAAAAAGCTTGTGGTGGGGATTAATTTGTGGCAGGCCCTGCGCTTTAGGGATTTTGTCGGTACCATCTCCCAGATAAAACTGGTTTCGGCAGAGCTCTGGCTAGGTCAGGGCGAGGACGGGGAGTGGAACTTTGCACAGTTCATGGAACCAGGTGGTGAGCCTGCTGAACAGGCAGCCTTCCACGGCAAGCTAGCTGTGGCAGACAGTACTATCATCATCGCTGCCCAGGGCAGACCACAGGAAAAGATTAAACTTTCCCAAGGTCAGGTTTCATTTGCCCATCTTCCTCAGCTAGAGATTAAGATTGCAGGCCTGTGGGAAGAGTTTCCCCTAGAGCTTCAGGGTACCTATGACCTGGAGCGAAAGCTTTCCGATCTTCGGGGCAAGACAGGAAAGGTTTCAATAGTATCCCTTTTAGATGCCATCGCCCAAAGGGGTTTTGATTTATCGTGGGGAAAGATCAACGCAGGCGAGGCTCGGCTGGATTTCAGAATCTGGGATAGTCAGCTGGCCACAGCTATTAACCTTTTTGGCGGCAAAGTGCAATTTATGATTGGTGGCAAGATCCAAGAAGGACATTGGCAGCCCCCCGGTTGGCAGCAGCCAGTCAAGAGATTAGCTGGAAAATTCCGCTGGGATACCGGCTCCAAAGAGCTGGTGCTGCAAGGTGTCACCGCAGAGCTAAACCAGGCCATAGCCCAAGGAGAGGGCACCATTACTTTCGGTGCTAGTCCTCTTTATGATGTAGCGGTAAGGGCTCAAGGAAGAGTGTCTGAGGTCTTTAAGATCTATCCTGATTGGAAACCACGGGGACTTGAGGCAGATGGTTGGGCTAAGGCAAAGTTCGCTTTTGCTGGCACAGGAGGTGCCTTGCGAATCACAGGTAGCGCTGAAATTGATGATGGGAGAGTCTATCATCCTGCTTTAGGGACGCCTGTGGAGGGAATCCGCGGCACTGTGGCCATGGAGCCCAATAAAATAACCCTCAACCAGCTGGCGTGCAACTGGCAGGGAGGAAGTTTTACAGTGGAGGATGGCTCCATCACAAGTCCTTGGTCAGTCCCTCGGGGTAGGGCCACTGTCACCATGCATTCCTTGAACCTTCCAGGCACAGGTGGTCAGCTGATCCAAAGCGCACAGGCCAATGTTCGCTTTCAGAATAAAAAAATCTGGTTTGATGACGTTACCGCAGCTGCGCTTGGTGGCAAGCTAGCGGGTTTCGTCCTTTTAGATTTTGAGGGTCCACAGCCTCTGTGGCAGTCAAAGCTCAGCGCCTGGGAGTTGGATCTGGCGAACTTGGGAGGGATTTTTCAATCAGCAGCTGTACCCTCCCTAGCCGGGAAAGCTTCAGGGGAGATCGTGGCTAGGGGCGAGGGTTTTCAGACTGATAAAATAGATGCCAGTGCCCAGCTAGCTTTAGGTCCCACAGCTGTGGGACAGCTAGCTTTCTCAGAGGCTGAGGCAAACGTCTTGTGGGATGGGGAGCAGCTGCAGCTGGGCTACCTAACCTTGACCCAAGCAGGTGGTACCTTATCTGCAGCAGGAAGGCTGGATCCTAACTCTTTGCAGCTTTCAGTAACTGGTAAGCAGCTGCCTTTGGGGATCTGGACAAAGCTTGCCCTGCCTCAGGAAGAAATAGACGGTAAAATTAATCTGGTAGGCCAGATCCGGGGCACTGTGCAAGACCCCAACCTTATAGCTCAGGTGGAATTAGTTGACGGGCGCGTCCGAGGGCAGAAGATCCAACAAGCTCAAGGCAAGCTTAGCTTTGAGGGCAACACCCTTTCCACCCCTGAGTTTACAGTTCGCTCCCAGGGTGCCATCCACAAGCTCTCAGGCTCCCTAGCTACAGGTGCTGCGAAGCAACTTGATCTTAAGTGGCAACTACAAGAGGAGAAACTAGAGCGGATCATGGAGCTGGCAGGCCTTACCCAGCCCATTGCAGGCAAAGTGGCGGGGCAAATCCAGCTCACTGGAACTTTGCCCAAAATTACAGCCGTAGGAAATGTCAATGTGCTAGAGGGCAGGGTAGCCCAGCAGTCATTCTCTAGGGGAAGCTTTTCCTTCCAGTCCCAGGGCGACGTTATTGTTTTGGAGCGGGCAATCTTGGAGCAGAACGGCTCCCGACTGGCTGCCCGAGGAACAATTAGCGGCGATGGTGCATTGAATATGATGATCATCGCCCCTGAGCTTAATCTAGCTGCCCTAACCTTCATTCCCCAAGAGCAGCTGGAGCTTCTAAATGGTAAGGTGAGCTTTCAGGGGTTGGTGGGAGGCACTCTCAGCGCGCCTACCGTAGTTGGAGAGCTAACTAGTCAGCGTTTGCAATATGGGAAATATCTGTTCGAAGATTTGGCTGGGAGCATTAATTTTGAGGATAATATTTTAGAACTCACAGCATTCAAGCTCCAGTGGCTGGGATCCCAGCTTCTGGCTTCAGGCCAACTACTATGGGGCGAGGACCCCAGAATGGATCTTCAGGTTCAGGTGACTGGAGTGCCGCTCGGGGAGACAGTGGCCTTTGCCGGGTGGGAGGATGGCAAGCGGAGCTTGTCAGGGCACCTCGATGGCATGATTCAGATCACAGGTCCACTCAAGTCTCCCACAGGTGATGGTTTCTTTTCCCTCAAGGGTGCCAAAGTGGGCAAGCTGCCTGTGGCTGGCAAAGGGGAGGTTGTCCTCTCCGAGGGCAGTGTGCAGTTGCGCTCTGTGTCTTTGAGCCAAGGGAGAGGTACGCTCTTGGCCAAAGGTTTGGTCACCACCTCTGGCCTTTCCTTGCAAGTAGAGGGGGAGAGATTAAATCTAGCACTTATCTCTGAGCTTTTGGGTGATAAAATCCCACCTTTGTCAGGGAACTTTTCTTTGAATGCTGAGATCATGGGGGATTATGCAGGACCTAAAATTATCGCCCAAGTTAATACAGGGGACGCCAAGCTAGGCGAACTGAAGTTAGGGCAGGTGGATGCCCAGTTCCAGCTTGAGGATGGAATTGTTCAGATCACGAAGCTTCAGGCTCAACAAAATGGCGGATCCCTCTCTGTGACAGGGATCTTGCCTCTGAGCAATAAGGAAGCGAAGGCTGTGGGCTTTGCCCAGGCTGCTAAAGCCGGGGTCCAGACGGATCTAGATCTGACGCTGGAGCAAGTAGATCTGCGGCTCTTGGCAGCACTGAATCCTAATTTACAGACTCTCTCAGGGCTAGTTAGTGCCCAATTGAAGCTGTTGGGAGATGCAAATCAGCCTCAGCTCCATGGCCACGTTAGGATTAACAATGGCTCTTATCAGCATTCCATGCTAGGTGGTAAGCTAGAACGGGTAAATGCAGCCTTGCTCTTCTACGGCAATCAGCTGGTAGTGGAGGAGCTTGATGGGATTTTGGGTGGCGGTAGGATCAATATTTCAGGTGGTGTAGAGCTTGAGGGAATCAAACCGCGGAGCTATGATCTGGCCCTCAGAGCCGATGGTGTTCGCTATCAGGATCAGAAAATGCTAGATGCCCTCTTAGATGGTCGGATCAAGCTTACAGGTTCCGCTGCACTTCCCAAGCTTAGTGGTTCAGTTGAAGTTTCTAAGGCTCGCGTTGAATGGGTTCCAACTACAGGCAGCGGGAAGATGCCTTTTGATCTGCTGTTTGATGTGGATGTAAGTACCAAAGAGCAAGCCTTATTTAAATATACTAACCTTGTTGATATCTGGTTTCAAGGGCAAGTCCATGTGGGAGGCACTTTAAGTAACTTGGCACTGAGTGGCCAGGTTGAAAGCAAGCGGGGTAGCTTCGATTATTTTGAGATGTCCTTTGTGATCGATGAGGCAAGAGCAGAGTTCTTCGACTACCGTGGGATAATGCCCACAGTGCAGGTGAACGCCAGCTCTCGGGTGGAGAAATATACAATCCAGCTGAACCTGACAGGGCCTCTGGAGAATCTGGATTTCA
Organism: Firmicutes bacterium UBA5473; assembly: GCA_002427165.1. Lineage (GTDB taxonomy): Bacteria > Bacillota > DTU084 > DTU084 > DTU084 > UBA5278. Next base: position 7,338 of record DIQB01000124.1, on the reverse strand, counting down.
AGCTGTCCTCACTCCCGGAGTTGAGCCAAGAGGAGATCTTAGCCCTGCTTGGAGTTACAGGTCGGATCGACAAAATTTTAGGCACAGCTACAGGGGAGTCATCTTTTGAGTATTTGATGCGTGATGAGCTGTTGAGATTTTTAGATACTCAATTTAAATCCCAGTTTGTCAGCGGAGTAGAGCGTACTTTGGAAGAAATTTTAGGGTTGGATGAGTTTCGTTTGGAACCAAACTTTTTTGCCAAAGGTGAGAAGATGGAGATTCGCCTGGGCAAACAGCTATCTGAAAGGGCATTCCTCAGCTACGAGCGCACTTTGGAGCTGCGTCCAAAAGAGACCTTTAAGTTGGATTGGCGGCTCCATCCCAGCCTTGAGCTGAAAGGACAGTGGAATCAAGAGACTGGATCCTCATTAAGCTTGGAAGCAAAATTTCGTTTCTAAAGGCAGTTCTTACCCATTCTACAAAGATTTACAACTCGGTTGGGGAAGGATTTCTCCTTTTGCTGGTCGAACAACAGTAGCAGTATCAAATTAAGGGGCGGTGCCGGTGCGTTCAATCAATCTATATTTAAAAGAGCTGAGTCAGGTGGAGCTCTTGGAGCCGGCAGAGGAGTCTTTGCTCTGGCAAAGGTATAAAGAAGAGCAAGACGGCCCAAGCCGCATCAGACTTATAGAGTCCTATCAGCCCCTGGTTTTCAAGCTAATGATGAGGCTAGGTGCCCAGGACGATCAACTGATGGATCTGATTCAGGAGGGCACTGTGGGCTTAATTGAGGCAGTGGAGGCCTTCAATCCAAAGCGAGGAGTGCACTTTTCCACCTACGCAAAGCACAGGATTCGAGGCCGTATGCTTAACTATCTAGCGGCCAAGAACCAAAATGTCAGCACGCTTGATGAGTATCGCCACCAACTAGAGGACCTTGAGACTAAAAGTGGCCAGGAAATTATGGAAGAGTGCGAGCTAACAAATCGAGTTGCCCAAGCACTCTCGCGTCTTCCTAGCCGGGAGCGGGCTGTGGTCCGGGCAGTTTATCTCCAGGAGGAACAGCCCCAAAAAGTTGCCCAAAATATGCAGATCAGCGCCTCTTATCTCTACAAACTTCAAAAACGCGCTGTGCGCAGGTTGCGAGGAATGCTCTCAAGCTTCATCGCTGAGGTGAAAATAGGTTAAATTCCCTTGCCAAACCGCTACTAGGGCAGCAGACAGGCCCAGATGGGCCCATAGGTCCGCTTTTGGTTTTCCTAAAATCCCATAAGTTCAGGATTGTGTTCATAAGTACTAAGTTGGGAGGGAGAAGGGTGAGCCAATATAATTGGCGCGAAAAAATTCTTGGGCATCTTCGTTATGCTCGCCAGTGGCTTGAGCGAGCTGAAAATGATTTCTCCCGGGATGATACCTTGCGAGGAGAGCTGAATTTGGCTCTTGTAGAGGCGGAGGTTCGCCATGCCTGGGAGATGAGTGCAGGCAAGCTTTGCCAACAGGAGGCTCCCAAACGGAGCAGGCGCGGTTGGGTCCTAGGGTTGGCCCTAGGTGTTCTTGTGCTAGTTGTGGTTTTCTGGCAGCTAGGCTCCAGACCACAGGTGGTACAACAGACTCCAAAAAATCCGCCAGCTGTGGATCGTCAAGAAGCTCAGCCTCTGCCACAAAGCCCCAAACCGAGCCCCTCTGCTCCCACCCCTAGTGTGAAAAAGGAGCAAACCAAAGTGGCCGCTGCTAGCAAAGAATCACCAGCTTTGCCTCAGATTGAGGAGCCAGCTGGGGCTGGGCCTCAGAGAGCAGAGAGCCAACAGAAGGTACAGGTGAAAGTAGTGGAGGCTCCTGTAGAACCTGTGGCTGTGGAGAAGCTCAAGCGGGAACCTGCCACAGTAGAGCACAATTTAGGCGAGCTAACCCAGCTGGCCCGTGAGGTGCTTTATGCTAAAACAGATAGTTAGAGAGGAGTATTTTAGATGAAGAAATTAGTTCCAGTCCTTGTCATCCTCGGGCTAATCTTCAGCGCCAGCTTGGGAGAGGCAGCTGATTCCATCCCAACTCAGTCTCTTGAGGAACAGCTCGAAAATTACCCCATCACCAGTTTTGCTATTGAGGGGAATCGTAAGGTTCCAACAGGTCAGATTATGACCAAAATTACCAATTCAAAAATAGGTGAGCCTGTACGGGAAGACTTAGTACGCTCAGATCTGACTGCAATTGGCGAGATGGGATTATTCTCCGATGCCTCTGCAAAATTCGCACCTGAGGGAAATGGGATCAAAGTGATCTTTCAGGTGGTGGAGAACCCCACAGTTGCCTCGGTGGATGTAAGTTGCGCTGGGATCCCGACCCAAGAGCTCAAGGAGCTAATGACAGTAAAAGCAGGTCAGGTCCTCAATACAGTGATGCTCCAAGAGGACATCAAAAAGATCACTGATTTCGCCATGGAAGAGCATGGCCTTGTGGTCCGTCCTGTGGATGTGGGCCTCAGCGAGCAGAAAGTTTTGGTATTGAAGTTCAACCAAGCAACCATCGGCAAGCTTGAACTTACTGGCAATGAAAAAACAAAAGACTTCGTGATCATGCGGGAGTTCACTATGGCCAGCGGCGATGTTTTAAATATGAACAAGCTGAAAACGGATCTGTGGAAGATCCTCAACTTGGGCTTTTTCGATGAAGTTGTACCTCACTTCGAGCCCACAGAAGATCCTGATGTTGTAGATTTGAAAATCGAAGTGAAAGAGCGCAAGACCGGTACTGCCGCTGTAGGTGCAGGCTATGGTTCCTCGGGTCTTATGGGCTACGTTGAGGTTGCTGAGAACAACTTCCGCGGTGTGGGACAAAGCCTAAATTTGCGCACGCAATTCGGCACCAAAGAAGATATGTTTGAGTTTGGCTTCAGCGAACCCCGTCTGGGCTCGCAGAAGTTATCATTTGATGTGAATGTCTACAATATTAGATATAAGTATGGAAGTGACGAATCAGCTGGAGAAGAGGGTAGTGAGACTACATCCTCTGACAATCGCAGTGGTGTCTCCCGTGGTGTTGATCTGCGCTTGGGTAAACCCCTGACGGATTATACCCGGGCTTATGCTAAATATCGCAATACTAACTATACACCTAAAGACGGTGGGGCAACCAGGATTCGCAGCTTGATCTTCTCCCTTTATAACAATACAGCAGATCACCCCTACAATCCTACCACTGGCTGGCGCAACACTCTAACTACTGAGTTTGCTGGGAGACTCCTGGGTGGAGATCAGGATTTTACTAAACTGGAGCAGGAATCCATCCGCTACTTTAAAATGCGCAAAGGCCATACTTTAGCCCTGCGCCTGAGCACAGGCTATGGCATCGGCGAGCTGCCT
>DIQB01000124.1:0-3832 GCA_002427165.1 Firmicutes bacterium UBA5473 | reverse complement strand
CTCTGGCAACAAGAAGATTTTGGCTAATGCTGAGTATCGCTTTAAACTGGCAGATAACCTCCAGGGAGTTGTCTTTACAGACGCAGGTCGCGCATGGAAAAATGAAGAACAAGTTAACCTTAAGGAAATTAAAGTTGGCGCAGGCGTAGGCCTGAGGATCGATACACCTATCGGTATGATCCGCTTGGATTATGGCTGGGGTAAGGATGGCAAGGGCCAAAGCTACTTTAGCATCGGCCAGCCATTTTAAGAGGGGAGTTAACCATGAAAAGGCTGGGTTGGATCTGCCTGCTACTATTGATTCTCGCGTCTTCAGCTATGGCTTTTGAGACCGAGGAAAAGGTACAGAGCGTGCGGGTGGAACTATTACTTCCGCCCGGCCGCTCCTTGTATCCAGATCTGCAGGAGCGGATCTCCCTTAGCTTCAAGTCCGTAGCTGAGAAGGTCTTAGTTGGGCAGCGGATTACAACAGTCGGGACCTTAAGCAGAACCTTCACCGGCACTATCCAGAAGGTCTTTGACATGGTGCTTAGGGGATTTGAGATTGAGAAACTAGAGCTAGCTCCCGGGGCCGAGACAGTCCTCAAGATCACCCTCGTGCCCCAGGAGCCCCTAATCGGGGAGGCGAAGCTTAAGATCGCCGCTACAGGACTGGCACCTGGACTGTTGCAATTTCTAGAGGAAAACGAACCTCTCTTCAGCCAGGTTGCCACTGAGGTTTTAGCAGGTGTGCCTGTAGCTGCCTTAGATTGGGCAGAAGGAGTGATGCTGGGTGTTCTCGAGCAGGTGGTCTCCACCCAGCTTCCCGGCTTTGGCGTGCACCTGGATTTGAAGGTGGGAGCCACAACCCAGATTGTGCTTCATCTGACCCCCCAGGGGCCTGTAGTGCGCTCTCTAGCTGTAAGGGTTAGTTCCAGCACATTGCCGGCAACCCTGACCCAGCTTTTTACTAGCCACGCAGAGAGTCAGGCCCACTCGTTGGTGGGGATTCCATTGGCCTTTTTGAGCCATTACAAGGAGCAGATCCAAGATAGCTTTGCCAGGGAGCTAAACAATCATCCCACAATGCGCAAATGGGGTCTCATCTCAAGCCTTGGCCTGGAACCAGGGGAGGTTACAGCTGTAAAGCTAACTTTAGATTCCCGTTATCTCCGTTTGGGACTAGGCTTATCCTTGAACATCGGCACTAGCGCACCCTCGCCTGCCCTTTTGACCCACTATGGCTTTCTGTGGGGCAGACAAGAGGTGTTTTTAGAAAACGCCCTGGCCTTGACTACCCTCAGCGGTAGCTGGCAGCTAGGCACCAGTTGGCAGGTGGCGCCTCAGACAAGAGTGACGAGTCTGTTGCAACTTGCCGATCGGCAGCTGCAGTTTCGCTTTGTTCACTCCTTTCAACAGTACTCAGTGGGGCTGGTGAGCAATTTTAACCAAGGCCTCCTTGAGTTATCCATGGGAACACAAACAAATAATCTTTCTGTAGAATTAGTAGGGGATCTAGAGCAAAATTACTGGTTGAGACTCACAGCACAAATTTAATCGTAGGGGGAAAATAAAATGAGCGAAAAAAAGACTTGGCTAATAGTTGGAGTAGTGGTAGCAGCGTTGATCGGTGGCATAGGTGGTTTTTTCGTTGGCAAACTAACCAGCAAACCCATGCAAGTTGGGTATGTAGACGTAGAGAAGCTAATGCAGGATTTTCCCGCTTATAAGGATGCAACCAGCATTCTTCGGGGCGAGCAGGTAGAACTAGAGCAACAGTTTCAAGAGCAATCCAAAAACTTGTCTGACGAAGAGAAACAGAAGCTAGGACTAAAGCTTCAAGAGCAGCTGGCAAAGAAGGATAAAGAACTTTCCGATCGAGTGGAAAGCGAGATTCGCGGTTCTGTGCAGAAGGTAGCAGAGGAAAAGAAGCTCACCATCGTAAGTGCCAAGAATGTGCTTTTCTACGGCGGCCAGGATATCACCGACTCTGTGTTGGCCAAAGGTGGGGCGCTAGTGGGCAAGGATGAGAAGGCACCCAGCAAGAAAAAGTAAAAAGAGCGGTGGATAAAGTGAAAAGAGTCCTTTTATATCTTCTAATTTTTGTCTGTTCCACAGTAGCTAGCTTTTATTTCACAGGGCAGAGGGCAATAAAAACAGCATCTAGTCCAGCCTTGGAGGATTTTACCATAGAATTCTCTTATAAAAAGCAGGTTATTGGGCTAGTTGACCTAGAACAAGCCTTCAAAGCTCATCCTCGTTATCGGGAGTTAGAGGAGCTCCAAGTTGAGCTTACCCGGCAACAGCAAGACTGGCAAGCCTGGCTTGAGGAGCAAAACAAGCAGGCAACACTGAAACACCAGAGCAAACTGGAACAAACCCTCTCAAGGCAGCTTGAGAAAATTCAGGAGCAATACCGGATGCGTCTTGAGGACCGACAAAAGATTCTCCAAGAACAGCTAACTCGAGAAGAAAAAGCCAGGATGGAGGAAATTGAAAAGAAACTCCAATCCAGGGAAAAAGAGATCATGGCCAAGCTCCAGGAGACAATTCAAAAGCAGGAAAGTGCCATGAAACAAGAGCTAGCGGACTATGAGATTAGTCTTCAAGATAAAAATAAGGCCCGGGTTGTGAACTTGAAGCTGAAGTTGGCAAATCTCCCATTGAGCGAGGAGGAGCGCAAGCGGGTTGAGGAGGAGTTAGCTGGAATCGATGGAGAACAGAAGCAACTCGTTGCTTTAAAAGAAGCATCCCTGTCTGCGCAGCTGAAGGAATTTGCTGCAAGCAAACAAGAGGAAAACCTGAAGAATCTCGAAGCATACCAACAAACCTTAGTGCAAAATGCCGGCTCTGAACTAGATACCCTCCGCCAAAAGCTGGAGGCAGACTTTGGTAGTGAAGTTCGGGCCCAGGAGGCTAAACTTGAGGCTCAGGCCAAAACCCAGCAAGAAAAGATAGGTAAGCTACGGGATGAGGAGGCAGAGGCTGCTTTCAGAAAGCAGATTGAAGACGAGGCTGGGCGCAGAGAAAAAGCCCTGGCGAATCTTCAAAAGCAGGCCCAGATCTTGGAACAAGAAATTTTGGCTGATCTTCAGCAGCTTGCACGGGATTTAGGGAAAGAGAAACGCGTGGGTAGGCTCGATGTGATTAATCCTGGTCAGAAGCGGGAATGGTCTTTATGGCAACTTGATTTGACTTCCGATCTTTTGGAGATACTAAAGCGAGAAAAGTAGCTCCAAAGGAGGAAGTTATAGTGGAAAAATGGACTTTGCCCCTAAGTATCATCGCCCTAGTATTGGCCCTAATTGGGATTGCAGGTAATCTTACAGGTAAGGTAGCGGTTGTAGACATGGCTAAGGTTGCCAAAGAGAGCCCCAAAGCCCAGTTATATGAGAAGCAGTTGGCAGACAAATACCAACAGTTAACCAAAAACCTTGCCCAAAAGAAGGGCTTGAGCGAAGCAGAAAAGGAAAAACAGCAAGCAGCTGCCTATGAAGAGTACCTGAAAACAAAAGAACAGTTAGAATTGAAACTGGAGCGGGAAGTGGCGGCCAGCGTCCGGAAAATAGCGCGGAGCCGCCGTCTTTCCGTAGTCTTATATAAAGAGGCAGTGCGCTGGGGAGGGGTGGATATTACCCCTCAGGTTACCAAGGCATTGCGCTAAAGAAATGATACCAGCGAACTTGCAGAGCTGCAGGGGTTATACCGTCGGACGAACGGGAATTATAGATTGCCAAGAATCGCACCGGGCTTGCCCTGGGCGAGCGTCAACAAGCTTACTTTCTACTGTTACCACAAAATCGGCAGAACTCCCTCAAACCGTCCTACATAAGGAGCTGCATTTGATACTCCT
>DIQB01000090.1:5618-8117 GCA_002427165.1 Firmicutes bacterium UBA5473 | reverse complement strand
ATCGCTATAGTACTCAGCAACTACGTTCAGGCCAATTGGTGCAACGTAAGTAGCGCTGCCACCGTAGACTGCCCCTTCCCCAAACTCAGCAACGCCTTCGAACTTGATGTTCTTTAGGGATACCACATCGCTTGTGGTGTGGCCACGAAGCACGATTAGACTTTTTACTTCATCTACGAACTCATCATTCTCTTTGTCGTAGAAAAGCTTCAGCTTTGCAGACCAGTTGTCCTTGGAGGCTATAACCTGAGTATTCCGTAGAGCATAATCATACTCGCCTGCGAAATCATAGCCGGCATAAGTGGTGGCTGCACCTAGGATCAAGCCCTCAAGACCTTTGTTCAAAGCATAGGGGTTGGGCATTACAAAAGCGCCATCCACAAATGAGGGAGTTGTGTCACGGTAAAGAAGATCCAGTTCCGGTGAGAAATCTCTATAGGTTGCAGCCAGTCTCCAGTTAGGAATTCCGGAGAATGCAGCCTGGAACTTGTACCAGCCCTCTTCAGCCTTGCCGTCGCTGAGAAAATGGCCGGATAGATCAAGCTCCTTCACAGGAGAAAGGGAGGCTGCGATGTCATAGGCCATAGGCTCGCCCTTCTTCACGAAGGTAGCATCTAGGTCCACGACATCGAAAGTACCCTTGAAGTTGATACCGAAGGTGTTGGCCTCCTCGAAAGGAGGAAAATTATAATAATCCTTATCGAAAACATAGAAAAGCCTGGTATCGATGGTGCCTAGCTTGATATTGTCAAAAGAAATACCATTAAAATTATAGTAAATCCAGCCCATAGGATCTGGATATAGGCCATCTGAAATCTCCCACCCGAAAGGAAACAACTTAGTGTTATAACCAAAAGTAGCGATATAAGGAGAATAGTCAATGTTGATGGAGCCCATGGTCATCTTCACAGGCTGCGAACCCTCCCAAGGGGCACCATCAGCCTCTACATAGGCATAAAACGTGCCGGGAGCACCGAAAGTATGTATTAAATATCCTCGATACCAATCGTTAACAGTTCCTCCACCCACTGACTGCCCTCTCAAACCAAAGACAGCGTTAGCGTTCTTATTCAGCTGGCTTAGATAACCCAGCTGAAGATAGGTTGTACCCTGAAGATCCTCATTTGGTATATATTCAATCTCTGTGCCCAAAGAACCCTCAAGCTCCAGGGGAGCGGCTACTACAGCGCCTACTAGCGCTAGGGTTAACAATACGGCTACTACTACCTTTTTCATTCTTATTACCCCCACTTTCTAATCGGTAAGATTATACGAACAATAAAAACCAGGGTAAATATTCAGACATAAATGGCCTTCAAGAGCCCAATAGAAAAGAAAAAGAGCTGAAATTAGTACTCAAAGAAACATCCCTTACAAAAAGAGCCCCGCTCCTCGCGGGGCTCTTTTGTTTAGCCAATTAAGATTAGAAATCCAGGTAATAACCTGCACGAATTGCAAGACCGGAGGTCTGATACCAGCCTAGACCATTATCATCTTTCAGGTCGTCGCTGTAGTACTCTGCAACTACGTTCAGGCCAATTGGTGCAACGTAAGTAGCGCTGCCACCGTATACTGCCTCTTCCCCAAACTCAGCAACACCCTCGAACTTCACGTTCTTCAGGAGTGCAACGTCGCTTGTGGTGTGGCCACGGAGCACGATTAGACTCTCTACCTCATCCTCAGGCTTGGTCAACTTCAGCTTTGCAGACCAGTTGTCCTTGGAGGCAATAAAATGAGTTCGCTTGAATGCATAATCATACTCGCCTGCGAAGTCATAGCCAGCATAAGTGGTAGCTGCATTCAGGATCAAGCCCTCAAGACCTTGGTTTAAGACGTAGGGATTGGGCATTACAAAAGCGCCATCCACAACTGAAGGAGTTGTGTCACGGTAAAGAAAATCCAGTTCTGGTGAGAAATCGCGATAGGTTGCAGCCAGTTTCCAGTTAGGAATGCCTTTGTAGGCAACCTGGAACTTGTACCAGCCCTCGTCAGCAACACCGTCGCTGAGGAAGTGACCGGACAGATCCAAATCCTGCACAGGAGAGAGGGATGCTGCGATGTCATAGGCCACAGGCTCGCCCTTCTTTACGAAGGTGGCATCCAGGTCGATATCATCGAAGGCACCCTTGAAGTTGATACCAAAGGTGTTGCCCTCAGCCGGATCAAACCCTGGATCCCAATCCGACCAATCAACATCCTTATCGAAAACATAGAAAAGCCTGGTATCGATGGTACCTAGCTTGATGTTGTCAAAAGACACACCATTGAAATTGTAGTACGCCCAAAATGAATCGTCACCAATCTTCCAGCGGTGGCCAAAATACTTGGTATCATAACCAAAAGTGGCGATGTAGGGAGAGTAGTTGACGTTAAGTGAGCCCATGGTCATCTTCACAGGCTGTGCACCATCCCAAAGAGCACCATTGGCTTCTACATAGGCATAAAAATCAGGACCAGGCAATAAAACGCCTTCATACCAGTCATTGAAACTGGGTTCCT
>DIQB01000090.1:1881-5611 GCA_002427165.1 Firmicutes bacterium UBA5473 | reverse complement strand
CCCATGGTCATCTTCACAGGCTGTGCACCATCCCAAAGAGCACCATTGGCTTCTACATAGGCATAAAAATCAGGATAGAAGAAATCAAGATCTCCAAGATACCAATTGTTGTAACTCAAATCCTCATCTGCCTGCCATCTCAAACCAAAAACAGCATTTGCATTCTTGTTCAGCTGGCTTAGATAACCAAGCTGAAGATAGGTTGCTCCAGATAAATCTTCATTAGGTCTGTATTCAATCTCCGTGCCCAAAGAACCCTTCAGCTCTACAGGAGCGGCAACAGCTGCACCCACCAGAGCCAAAGTTAGTAATAAGGCTACTATTGTTTTTTTCATTCTTATTTCCTCGCTTTCCCCCGAGTGTAATTTTGCCCATTTTGGAGAGTGTCCATGTTTCCTCCCAGGGCCTTATGCTTACACTGCCAGTAAAGCGCGGAATTGTCACCTCCTTCCTACCGGCAGTTGCATATTCTCATTCTATTATTCGACAGAATCTCATTTGTTCCTTCCTATTTTTGCCAGAAGGATGAAAAATCTGCCTCCATGATTCTCATTTTTCAATTCTGAAACAACATTGTAGAAGATTATTAAGAAACACGGTAAGAATACTCTCTATTTCAATGATAGCAATACCATTTAAAGATATCATCCGCCAATGAAAAACGCCCTGAACTCAGGGCGCAGCTTTTTATTGTTCTTTTTTGGGGCCTCTGATAGACCGTTTTTTTATGTTTGGCTCGGCAAAGAGGGGACTGGAGTCCGGATCCTCCTCTGCCGGAGAGAGTGCTTCTACATCCTCAACTGCACCAATATCTTCATCCCCATCGGAGACTAAATCATTATAGGTAACGCTGCCGGGGACGTCCTGGGGAGTTTCCGATGTGCCGTAGCGTGCCACAGCTTGCCAGGCATCCTCACCATCGAAAGCATTTGAGCTTGTCTCATCGGTAAAGGTACGTGCAAAAGGCACAGCTAAAACTTCCTCTTCAATAGGCCGCCTCCGGAAAGTGGAATCGGACTCCACTTCCTTTTGGCAAGCAGCACATAGCTCTGCCTCAGGGATGGCCGCGAGTCTCTCCTGGGGGATAGGCTTGCCGCAACGCAAACAAATCCCATATTTTTTATTGTCGAATCTAGCAAGGGCATCTCCCAGGGACTGAATCCGCGTGCGAGCTCGCTCCAGTAAACTCAGATCCTTTGAACGCTCAAAGGTCTCATTCCCTATATCTGCTGGATGATTGTCGTAGGTGGAAAGTTCCGAGAGGGAATCTGATTGAGATTCCTCAAGGCCCGCTTGGATATTATCAGCTAGCTGTTGCCACTCTCTGAGCTCTTGTTGCAACTGCTCCCTATCGATGATTATCTACCCCCTAGCGCAAGCGCATATTATTTTGCACAATCCAGGCGATCTCTGCGATAAACTTGCCAATCCAGGGGATATTCAAGGCCGCCAGCTTGCCCATGGTGTAGAGAAACAGGGCAGCGATGGCTGTGGCCCCGATGGCAATGCCAAACCCCCGGGAGATGCCAGCCGCCAAATTAAAATAGAGGACGCGTTTGGGCCGTTTCATAAATTCCACGTATTCCGCTAGATAACCACGTTCCATGGCAGTGACTGATTTCTCAAGCCGCTCTACCAAGCCCTCCAGCTGCTTTAGCTCCTTATTTTCAGTTTGCGGTTCCTTCTCCATTCAGATCACCTTACTGGTCCGCTCCTCGGCAAGTCTGCGAGCCAGCTCGCCAGCGGCCTTTGTAATATCGCCTGCTCCCATAGTGATAAACAGATCCCCAGCTTTCGCAATTTGGGCAGCAAAATCAACTAGCTCTGCCACATCCCGGACCAGGTGCACAGGTTTGTTGCTCTCCTTTTCAATCAGCTGGGCCAGCCGCTCGCTGGTGACACCCACAATAGGCTTTTCTGGTGGTGGTGAATAGATCTCTGTAAGAATAACCTCATCTGCCTCAGCAAAAGCAGGACCAAACTCTGGAAAGAGACTGTTGGTTCTGCTGTAGCGGTGGGGTTGGAAGGCTGCGATGATCCGCCGCTGCCAACCTGTACGCGCTGCGTGCAGGGTTGCTTTAATCTCTGTGGGATGATGGGCATAATCATCAACCACCATGATATCATCCACAAAACCCACCTGTTGAAAACGTCGTTGGGCACCTACAAACTCCTCTAGATGGCAGGTTATCTCCCTGAAACTGAGGCCAACCTCCATCCCAACTGCAATGGCAGCCAAGCTATCTGCTACATTATGCTCCCCTGGCACAACCAAATGCACCTTCCCCAAACGCGAGCCATTTTGCCAGGCTGTAAAGGTAGTATGCCCTTCATTATAGACCAGATCCGTGGCCTGAAAGTCAGCTTGCCTGTGGAGGGCATAGGTTACATAACGCCTAGGGCAAGTTTGAGCAAGCTGATAAACTATAGGGCTGTCCACCCCTAGGACTGCCAGACCGTTATCTCTGATGTTATGGAGATATTTATCGAAGGATTGCACCAGATTTTCAAACTTACCGCCATAATTTTCCAAGTGCTCAGGCTCGATGGTGGTAATTACACCCACCACAGGCCGATAACGGAGAAAGGAGCCATCGCTCTCATCAGCCTCAGCCACCAAGTGCTTTCCCCGTCCGAATTTAGCGCTCCCACCTAATGCACCCAACTCCCCACCAATTACGATGGTGGGATCCAAGCCTGCCCGCTCTAAGATCAGCGAGATCATAGAGGTGGTCGTGGTCTTTCCATGAACTCCGGCCACTGCAATCCCATAGCGCTCATTGAGTAGCAAAGCGAGTAGTTCTGAGCGATGAAGCACAGGAATGCCTGCTTTTTTTGCCGCTAGCACCTCAACATTCTCACTGCAAATGGCAGTGGAGGCCACAACCAGCTCTGCGCCCTGAATATTTTCAGGCCGATGCCCGATTTTAATCTCTCCACCTAAATCCGCTAAATGACGGGTGACATCGGATTTTTTTAAATCCGAGCCTGTAACCCGGTAACCCATCTCTAATAAAATTCGTGCCAGGGGGCTCATTCCAGAGCCGCCGATGCCAACCAGGTGAATCTGGCCAACCTTCTGTAGCACTCCGCCACCTACTTTCTCCCTAGTCCACCCTTATTCTGCCGCCCCGCCAAATTCCTATACACCAAAAAGGCCTAGGGCGAGCACCAAATATAGATTCGCCACCGACGCGGATTTTCCTGCCCCAGCGCTCAATCTAATACTTGGGCCAGCAGATCTCCTAGGAGGCTAGCGGAAGCTTTAGCCTGCTCTAGGGTATTAGCCTGCCAATCACCCATCATCACTGTCAATACCTGGGGACCACCGGTTCTGAGCATGCCCCGAATCAAACCAGGATACTCCTCCTCGGCCCGAGACCAGATTTTTCCTGCCATAAGGCCCAGTTCGCTCTGATCTGGGGGCAGAAGCAACTGCACTCTGGCCAACTGCTTCTGTGCACCGTCTTTCGCCACAGCTAATTTATATGTAGGACGCAATACCTCTGGCGCTGCATCCCGGTGGAGATCTAAGATCACTTTCAAAGATGGATACTGGCGTTTCAATTCCTCTGCGATCCCACCGATAGCTGCTTCGGCCTCAGAGTAACTAACAGCGTGAACCTGGGGTTCGTGGCGGAATCCGATTCCCTTCTCCTCTAGGGCGCGGGCCAGCTCCGCTCCCACCTCTACAATCTCCCCGGCACCCTCCAGATCAGGTTTGCCATAA
>DIQB01000090.1:0-1754 GCA_002427165.1 Firmicutes bacterium UBA5473 | reverse complement strand
CCCCGCACATGAAAAACATCAGGTTTGCCATAACACTGACCAGGGTGGGCATAGAGGATGGCCACCTGTGGCCCCTCCTCTTTGCCCTTGGCTTTGCTCCGCAATTTGCCGGCTGTAGGCAGGGAACCTGACTCAAGCCAACTTTCCCATTTTCTAGCGAATGGTGCTAAGGCCTCATCAAAATTAAAATACTTGACCCCAAGGGTTAGAAACCCCACCAATAGCAAAATCGTCATCAGTGCACCGGTGGCACTTCCCTTTTCTTTTTTCAACAATCTCACCCCCAATTTATTAATATTCGGGAGTGAGACAAACTATTACCTAGAAAATTCTTCTTCCCGTCTGCCACGGTAGATATTATAGTTTCCCTCAGTATCAAAAACAACAGTTACAGTCTCCTTGCCAAGACCTCCGACTTCTTCTTCCCCATATTTCAACCTTACCACAGCAGGTTTTCCCAAAAGCAAGGCTACGTTTTCGCGCACAGAGAGCTGTTTTCTCTCGCCAGGCTCAAGGAGCAGGGCAAACAAACGCTTTCCCTGACTATAGGCCTCAACCCAGCATTCGTCTCGGGCAAAAATCTCCAGTTCCTGCGCCAGCACTTTGGGAGCAGGCTCTGGCCTTGGTGCGGATTCCTCTTTTGACGCCTGAGGCTCTTGTTGGACCTGGGGCTGGGGCTGAGGCAAATCTTGCCTCCTGCCTCCCCCACCACGAAAGGCTGCAATAATGGCCACAATAAGCAATACCAATAGCAATACAAAGACAAAAGCACGCTCATAGCGCAAGTGCCAAGATACCCGTCTGGGCTTTTTCCGTCCCCTCAGCTCCGCTGCGCCTGAAGGCTGCTCCTCGGTATCCTTTGGTTGTGTCCGCTCCCTGTAGCGCTCTAGCACCGCACCCCCATCCAGGCCAATCTCCTCGGCATAGGAACGCAAAAAGCCCTTCAGATACACCTCGCCAGGAATTAGCTCCACCTCGCCCCGTTCCATGGCCTCCAGATAACGAATGGGAATTTTAGTCTCATCCGCCACCTTCCGCAAACTGATCTGTCTTTTTTCCCGCTCTTTTTTTAAGTACTCACCGATCTCTCTCATCCCAACCCCTCCCCCCTATTCGGCCCGTCCACTTAAAATTTATGCTTTCTTCCTCAAAGATATACCCTATCTTTCCCATTTAGCCAAATCCTCAGCTGTAGCTAACACTCGCCGGGGCTTGCTGCCTTCAGAAGGACCAATCAGGCCTTTGGCCTCCAGCTGATCCACTATCCTGCCTGCCCTGGCATAACCAACCCGCAGCCGCCTTTGAAGGAGGGAGACTGAGGCGCTTCCTGCCTCTACAACTAGCTTGAGGGCATCACCAAATAGTTCATCTTCTTCCTCTTCTGCATCGATGCCAGTAGGTTTCTCCATGGCTTCCACGAATTCCTCATTGTATTGCGGCTCACCTTGCTGGAGCCAAAAGGAGACCAAAGCCTCAACTTCCTGGTCGCTGATGAAAGCGCCCTGAAGCCGAATGGGTTTGGGCAAACCTGTGGGATGAAATAGCATATCTCCTTTGCCCAGAAGCCGCTCTGCACCTGCCATATCTAAAATTGTGCGAGAGTCAACCTGAGAGGAGACTGCAAAAGCAATTCGAGAGGTGATGTTGGCTTTAATCAAGCCTGTAATCACATCCACAGACGGCCTTTGTGTTGCAATCAAAAGGTGGATGCCAGCAGCCCTGGCCATCTGGGCCAGCCGGCAAATCCCCTCCTC
>DIQB01000004.1:41795-45494 GCA_002427165.1 Firmicutes bacterium UBA5473 | reverse complement strand
CTCCAGCTCCTTCTGTTCCAACTGTCCCTCCACCAAGTACCCTCCCTCGGGCTCACAAAACAGGCTCTGGCCAGCGGGCCGTTTGCGCAGATGATCTCGAAAGGAATTGATAGCAATTCGATATAGCCAGGTATAGTGGCTAGAATCGTTACGGAAACGACTATAGGCACAAAAGGCCTTCAGAAAGACTTCCTGAGTCAGATCCTCTGCATCAGCTGCACAGCCCAAAAGCCGATAGAGGAGATTGTAAATTGGCCGCCTATACTCGGCAACTAGCTGCGGAAATGGTACTTTAGAATCGTGGTGTTGTGTCTTTTCAAGGGAGCTTACACGGATCATAGAGCTGCTCCTTTCAACTACATATTAGACGCAAGAAAGAAGAAAAATGTTCATTTCTTTCCTGAAAGATAGTGAGAGAGTGTGGCTAGCCCCACGGCTAAATCCTCATTGCGAAGGATAATACTGGGGGGAACCTTCAGGTTTACAGGGGCAAAGTTCCAGATCGCCCGCACCCCGGCTGCAACTAGCTTATTTGCCACTTGCTGGGCAGAAGGTGCAGGCGTGGTGATGATCCCAATTTGGCTGCCTAGCTTCCCTACGATCCGTTCCAGTTTTTCCAAAGAAAATACCTCAAGTCCATCTAGCTTTTCACCGATCTTGGCAGGATCCACATCGAACATAGCCACGATTTTCAGTCCATAGCGAGAAAACCCAGGATAATTACAAATGGCCATGCCCAATCTTCCTGCACCAATTAATACAGCTTCATTGGGATTTTTCAAACCCAAAATTCGCTCTAGCTCTGCGAGTAAATTTACCACATTATAACCCACCCCTGGTCTACCAAACTGTCCAAAATAGGTGAGGTCTTTGCGAACCTGGGCCGAATCCACACCTGCATTCTCTCCTAATTCTGCGGAAGAGAGAATCTCAATGCCCCCCTCATTAGCCGCTACCAAGGCGCGATAATAAAGGGGTAGCCGGCCTAATGTAGGTTTGGGAATCTCGATCATAAAATCCCTCCTTGCGAGTTTCCTCTAGTTTTATTTCTAGCTATAAAAAGCAATTCCTCTTCAAATAAAATTGAGAATATACAAACAGTTGTTGCCAATTATTGCTTGACTTTTACTCCCCTTTATGGTAACATAAGCTAAATTTATTGTAAACGCCACAGAGCCTTTCAATTGGCGTTTCAACAAAAAAACAAAGGAGGGTGGTTGCATGTCCAAAGAGGCCACAATTTATTTGATTGATGTAACCAATCGGGATGGTGTCCAAACATCCAGATTGGGCTTAGCTAAACTGCAAAAAACCATCATCAACCTAATGTTAGGTGAGATGGGGATCTTTCAAAGTGAGTTTGGCTTCCCTATCACCCGGCATGAGACCAACTACTTGCGGGCTAATCTTGAGCTTGCGCAAATGGGTGTGCTCACCCCCATCCGCCTTGGCGGTTGGCTGAGGGCTATAACTCGGGATGTGGAACGTAGCTTTGACACAGTCCCCGAGATCCAGCATCTGAATATGTCCATTTCAACCTCAGAGCAGATGATTAATGGTAAATTCCAGGGCAGGAAAACAAGGCAAGATATAATCGATGGCTTGATTGAGGCAGTGAAACTTGCAAAAGCAAAGGGCGCCCTCTCAATTGGTGTCAATGCAGAGGATGCATCCCGCACTGATCTATCCTTTTTAATCGATTTTGCCACAGCAGCTCGTGATGCTGGTGCAGACCGCATTCGCTACTGCGATACCCTAGGTTACGATGATCCGTTCTTACTCTATGACAGGATCCATGCCTTAGCGAAAGCAGTGCAAATTCCCATCGAGCTCCATTGCCACAATGACCTAGGAATGGCCGTTGCCTGCAGCGTTGCCGGAGCGAAAGGTGCAATTGATGCAGGAGTGGATGCCTACATTAACACCACCATCAATGGCATGGGCGAGCGGGCAGGAAATGCGGATCTGGTATCCACAATCTTGGCCATTACCAAATCTAGTGGCATGACAGGCCGCTATCGCCTAGATCCAAACATTGACCTCTCCAAATCCTGGGAGATTGCAAAGTATGCATCATACGCCTTTGCTGTTCCCATCCCAATTAATCAAGTGGCTGTCGGCTCCAATGCCTTTGCCCATGAATCTGGAATTCATGCAGACGGTGCCCTGAAGGACCGTCGCAACTACGAGCTCTTTGACTACGAAGAACTAGGCCGCGGCGAGCCGGAGATCATCGAGACTGGTCGCATGATCACCACTGGCGAATACAGTGGCATCAAAGGCTTCCGCAATGTCTACGAGAAAATTGAGATTGAGTTTCGCGACGACGCGGAAGCAGAGAAGATCTTGGAACTTGTCCGCTATGCAAACGTGCATACGCAAAAACCCCTCACCAACCGAGAGCTACTCTTTATTGCAGCCTATCCAGAGGTAGCAAGAAAAATAATGACCGTCACGCCATAAGGCGGACGGTCATTTTTCTATAATCTCCCCTCACCATTAACTATAGCCTCCATAATTCTGCTAGTTGAAATCTCCTGGGCGCCTGGCAACAGTTTAATCTCCCCTCCAGCTGCCAAAACCACTTGTGCTTCGGGCAGACTATGGGGATCCTTATAGTCGCCACCCTTCACATACACCTCGGGCCTGAGGGTCGCTACAAGCTCCTGGGCTGTGGGTTCGCAAAAGACAGTTACATAATCAACACAAGCGAGACCTGCGAGGAGTTCCGCCCTATGCTTCTGGGAAAAAAGAGGTCTCGTTGTGCCCTTCAATCCTTCCACAGAAGAGTCACTATTGAGCCCCACCACTAGGAAATCCGCTTCATTTCTTGCTGCCTCCAAATACCGCACATGTCCCCAGTGGAGGAGATCAAAGCAGCCATTGGTAAATACCATCCGCTCCCCATTTTTTCTGCGCCTGGCTACAGCTTCCAAAAGCTGAGGCAGGGCAAGAACTTTACTGCTGGCCTGGAACATAGCCTAGCTCCTCCTCTGCCTCAGCATCTCCTGTGCCGCTGCTCACCACCAAGTTCACAGAACTGCCCACAGGCACTGTAGCCCCAGGGAGGGGACTTTGCTCTATAACCTGGCCTGGAGGAACCTGCCCGGGCCTCTCCCGCACTGACCCTATGCTCAAACCTAGCTTAGAAAGCTCAGCTGTAACCTCCCGCTGTTGTTTGCCTACAAAAGCAGGCACAGTAACAGTTTGAGGTTGGGGCTCCTCGCCTCGGCTGACGATAAGATCAACACTGGCTCCCCGGGCCAGACGAGTCCGAGAGGGAGGATTCTGCGAGAGTACAACACCAACAGCAGCAGTTGAGCTGTATTGCTCCTGGACATCGCCAATCTTCAGTCCAGACTGTTGTAGGAAACGTTGAGCATTTTCTAAAGACTGGCCCACCAGCTCCGGAACTGTTAAATATTCTGGACCGCGGCTCAAGGTGAGCCAGATAGTGCGGTTAACCTTAGTTTTCCGGTTGGCTGCTGGCTCCTGGCTTACCACATGGTTCGCAGGCACATCTGAAGAAAACACCTCGCCCCGGATAGCAACTCTGAGGGAGGACTCCTCCAAGATCCGCTCTGCCTCCTGAAGGCTCCTGCCCGCCAGATCCGGCACTAGCACCTCTGGCACCTGGGGCAATAGATCCGGAATAAAGAAGGCCAGGGCCACCAGGATCTCGAAGTGCTCAAGCTCCTG
>DIQB01000004.1:34462-41606 GCA_002427165.1 Firmicutes bacterium UBA5473 | reverse complement strand
TAGGCTTGGTTTGTTTTTTCTTCTGTGGTCTGTAGGCAGAGGCAGCGCCCAAGACAGTTGTGGCATCTGCGCCCACAGCTTGCCAACGCCTCAGGTCCAAAAGCATCTCCTCTGCAGCTGGATAACGCTCTTGGGGGTCTTTGTGCATAGCTTTAAGGATAACCCCTTCCAGCCAACCGGGGAGAGAAGAATTATATTTATGAGGTGAGCAGGGCTCCTGTTGGATCTGTTTTAGAGCGATGGCGATGGGGCTGTCTCCCTCAAAGGGAAGTCTGCCTGTTAACATCTCATAGAGAATAATGCCCAGAGAATAAAGATCGCTTTGAATGCCAACTGTCTGTCCTTTGGCTTGCTCTGGGGAAAAATAATGAACAGAACCCAGGACAATACCTGTTTCCGTGAGTCCACTGGCGCTGGCAGCCCTGGCGATACCGAAATCTGTCACCTTCACCCTTCCCTCAGAGGTGATTAAAATATTATGAGGCTTTACATCCCGGTGGATAATCCCCCGACCATGGGCATGTTGGAGGGCAAGTAAAATCTGCTCGGCAATGTTCACTGCCTGGCCCACAGCCAATGGCGCATGCTCTAAGATCACCTGCTTGAGGGTTTGCCCAGGCACATATTCCATCACGATATAATGGGTATCTCCTTCTTTGCCCACATCGTAGACATTCACTACATTGGGGTGGGAAAGGCGTGCAGCTGCTTGGGCCTCCCTGAGGAATCTGGCAACGAACTCCTCGTCGCTAGCATACTGGGGGCGCAGGACTTTCACCGCCACAGTGCGATCCAATAAGGTGCATTGGGCCCGATAGACCTGGGCCATGCCCCCCTCCCCGATCTTTTCAATTATCCGATAGCGACCTCCAAGGATAGTTCCTTCCACGTGCTTTTCCCCTTCCCTCAATATTCAGCGTGGGAAAAATACCCACTTTCCTTAGCAGCTTTGAATACTGCTCCAGCCACAGGCGCTGCCCACTTTCCGCCCTCCCCTGCATTTTCCACCACCACAGCCAGGGCCAAAACAGGCCTAGCCGCTGGTGCAAAGCCAACAAACCAAGCGTGGGGCCTTCCGTGGGGGTTCTCTGCAGTGCCGGTTTTCCCAGCTACCCGAAGCCCCGCTACCTTGGCAGCTTTCCCTGTTCCTCTCTCCACAGCAGCCTCTAAATACTTACGTAGTGGCGCGAAAGCCGCGGAGGACATTTCCTGCTGCCAACTGCTCTTGCCTCGCAAGAGGGCAACATCGCCACTTTTGGCCTGGTAGAGGAGGTAGGGCGAGCGGACAGTACCGCCATTGGCTATGGCTGCCGTAAGCATGGCCATCTGCACAGGAGTCACTAAAAGCGAACCCTGACCAATTGCCAGCTGGGGCACAGTGGAGCTGCCCCTCCCCGCCTGCGCTGGGAGACGAGTTTGGCTTGTGGGCACGCCCAACAGTGGCCTTCGCTCCAGGCTTAGCATCTGAGCCAGTTTATAGAGTCTCGCTTTGCCCAGCCGCTGTGCAAGCCTAACAAAGGTCACATTGCAGGAGACTGCCATCGCCTCCTCCAAAGTGATCCAGCCGTGCCTTTTGCCATGGAAACACTCAATGCTTTTTCCCTCTATCTCAATCTTACCGGGGCAATAAAAACGCTCATCAGCCCCAACCAGGTTCCAATGGAGCACTCCCAATGCCACCAAAAGCTTGAACGTGGACCCTGGCGGGTAGAGGCCCTGTAGGGGCCGATTGAGAAGGGGGCTTGCCTTGTCTCCGGCGAGCTTCTCCCAATTCTCCCCAATCCGGTTGGGATCAAAGCCTGGGCTTGTGGCCAGAACCAAGATCTCCCCTGTCTGTACATGAACCCCCACCACAGCGCCCCGGCGGCCCCCCAGAGCGTTTGCTGCAGCCTCCACAAGGCGAAGGTCTATCGTGAGACAAACATCGCTGCCCTGGGGCTCCTGGCCCAAGATGCGGCGCTTAATATTTGTTAACCGCTGAGCCGGTAGCTGACCCAATAGTTCGTGACCAAATGTTGCCTCAAGACCGCTCCTGCCCCTCTTCCCTGAAGTATAGCCCACAAGAGGTGCCAGGGCAGCGGGACCCAGGTAAACTCGCACACCTTCCTCTTGGGAGCTGATTACCTTGCCTCTGCGATCGAGAATTTTTCCGCGAATGAGCTTTGCCTCCTGGGCTGAGATCCTAGGGTTTTCAGGCTTGCTTGCGACCTTGGGCCCTACGATGATCTGCCAGTAGGTGAGGGCACCGATGAGCACAACTAGCCCTAAGCGGAAAAGGAAAAATAATTTTTTCAGGCTCGCTTTCATCTTAACTAATTCCTTCCGCAACTTTCCCAGGGAGACTGGAAATAGCACAAATCAGCCCGATGACAAAATAGTTGCTCACAAGGGAGCTGCCACCATAGCTCACAAAGGGAAGCGTGATGCCTGTGAGGGGAATCACACGGATGGTGCCTCCTACGATGATCAGAGCCTGGATCGCCAAAATGCTTACGAGCCCTGCAACCAAGAGAAAGCCCAAGCGATCCTCTTTTTCCAAAGCCAGCTGCCAGCCCCGGGCCACCAGAAAAAGAAAAGCACAGAGAACTGCCACTGCACCCAAAAGCCCTAATTCTTCTGCGATGGCCACGAAGATAAAATCTGTATGTGCTGCTGGCACGAACTGGGGATAGCCAACAGCCAGGCCTCTACCTGTAAGGCCGCCAGAGGCCAGGGCAAACAGGGCCTGGGCAATTTGGTAACCGCCACCTGAGATCTGGGCCCAGGGGTTGAGCCAGATTTGGACCCTAGTGCGCACATGGGGAAAAATTAGGCTAGAGACCACCGCTGCAAAGCCGGAAAAAACAAGACTAGCTCCCACAAGCAGCCCGTGCCCTGTTGCCAGATAAAGCATGGCTGTGAAGATACCTATTAAAAGTAAAGCTGCCCCTAGATCCCGCTGCAAGAACAGGAGCAAAATAGAAAGACCCCACATCAAAAGCACAGGTCCCCAGGCTGCCCAGCTAGGAGGAAGTCGATTTTTACCGGCTTTCGCTCGCAGCACGTTCTCCTGGAGGTACCCTGCTAAAAAAAGCACCAAGAGCACTTTCACGATCTCAACTGGCTCAAATTGCCAGCTCCCCACCCTCAGCCACGCTTTAGCACCACCAACCTCCCTGCCAAAGATGATTGTGATGGCAAGGAGCCCTAGAGCGCTTGTGCCTAGCAGATACTTGAAGCGCTCCACCCACCTGTAGCTGGAGAGGAGACGGCTTGCTAGTGCCATCACGAAAACGCCAAGGGCGATCCAACCCAACTGCTTTGCTGCAAGATCTGGCCTCAGTCTGTAGATCTCCACGAAACCCACTGTGGTAAGAAAATAGGTCGCAGCCAATAAAATTCGATCTCGCTTCCCCCCCAAAAGGAGAGAACCAAAAAGAAAGGCCACTAGGAGCAGGGGACCATAGAGCATCTCCCCTGGAGGTAGGTTCTGTGTGCGATTAACCACCGCCACCCCCACCATGGCTGCACCACCCAATGTGATCCACATACTCAGCTAACTCCTATTGGGGTCTGGAACTTCTCTAAAATCTCATCTAGCTCCAAAGAGAACTCATAATCCACCAGTTCGTCCTCATCGTTTTTGATCACGATTACAGTGATATTATCCTGGCCACCTTTTGCCAGAGCTGCCTCTACAAGCCTCTCCGCTGTAATTTGGGGATCGTCCCTCTCCGCTAAGATTGCGCTCAGTTCCTCTCCCGATACCTTCCCATGGAGACCATCTGTGCAAAGTAGCAGGAGATCCCCTACGCCTAAGCGGAAGCTGGATGTATCCACGTCAACCTCTTGAAAGGTTCCCAAAGCCCGGGTGAGAACATGTTTTTGGGGATGATGTTCTGCTTCCTGCTCTGAAAGCTCACCTTTCCGATATAGCTCCCCAGACAAGGAATGATCAACGGTAAGTTGGCACAGCTCGCCACCACGATAAAGATAGGCGCGGCTATCCCCAACGTGGCCCAACAGGACCCTGTCTTCCAGGATCTGAATAGCGGTAAGGGTTGTGCCCATACCATGATACTGGGGATTGGCCTCTGCTAGCTGGCAGATCTGCCTGTTTGCCTGATGAAATATTTTCTCAAACTCCTCCAGCCCCGGTAGCGGATTTTCCTCTATGCCGCGCACCAGCTCATCGATGGCAAGCTTGCTTGCCACCTCTCCTGCCAGGTGCCCTCCTAGCCCATCTGCCACTGCAAAAAGGTTGTCACGGGCGCAGTAGGAATCCTCATTGCGCTGCCGTACTTTCCCTTTATCGCTTTTGACTCCTACAGAGAGCATTATTCTCCTCCTCGGTCCAGCGAACGCGCTTCAGCTTTTTCCAAGCATAACTGCGTTGTGCCGATCATAATTTTCTCGCCGGGTGTAAATGCAACAGGTTCTTCCCTCTGAACTGGCCTGCCATCTAGCAAAGTACCTGAAGTTGTGTTCAAATCCTTCAGAAAAAACTGCTCGCCTTGTCGCCAAAGGCGCAGATGCCGGCCTGCAGCATAAGGATCTGCCAAGATCACCTTATTTTCCGGATCCCGGCCCACTGTCAACTCACTTTGAAAAACGTAGCGTTGGGATCTGTCGGGATCACTCAGATCCGTCACCACAAGGAAAATATCCCCTGAAACTTTGGGCTCCAGCTGCAAATTTGTGGCCTCAAAGATCTGCCACAGGAAGCGGTAAAGTAAAAAAAGGAACAGATAGCGACCTATGGTAACTAATAAACCCAATAATGTTGCTAAGCGTTCCACGATTCCACTCGCTCCCAAACAATTATGCTCTCCCCAACCCGGATCTCATCGCCTGGGACCAGTTTTTCCTGCTCTATTTTCTTGCCATTGAGAAAGGTACCATTAGTGCTGCCCAGATCCTTTAGATAAAAGCCATCTGGTGCCTCTAAAATTCGAGCGTGTTCCCGGGAGGTGTTGGTATCGGTGAGGTTCAGGCCCCTGCCCACTGCCCTGCCGATGGCGATACTTTCCCCCGGCCAGGTGACAATAGTGCCCGTATCTGGTCCTGCCAGCACCCTGAGCTGAAAAGCTGGGGTCAGCTCACCTGGACGCCAACGCTTGGTATTATCGTCCGAAAGCTCAGGTGTTTCATTGCGAAAGGCAGAGGTAACCACCTCCCATTTCCCAGGTAGCAGCTGGGGGTTTGGGCTTATTTCAACTGCAAATGCGCCCACAGCACTGTAATCCCGCTCCTGGGCTTGTCGGGCCAACAGGCGTTGGCATTCTTCGCTCAGGGACTGGATCAGAGGCTCAAGCTCTATGTATTCGCTTTGGGCAATCTGTACCTGAAAAAAATTTGGTACATAAACGTTCTCCACGCCCCGTCTGCCTTGTCGCTGCATGGTGCGAAGCAAAGAGCGGGCCAGGGCTGCAGGCTCCAATTTGTTCCTGCTTCTGTGGAAGAACCCCTCGAAGAGATTTTCTAGACCCTCTTCAATTCTTTCTAAAATGTTCATCCCCAGCTCTCCCTCCTCCAAGCTGGCCACAGGCAGCTGCCACATCTTGGCCTAAGCTTGCACGTACTGTAACAGGGATTCCCATGCGTTCAATCTTGTTGGCAAACTCCCGAATCTCACTGGGGCTACAGGGTCTGTAGGGCAGACCCGGCACCGGATTGAGTGGGATCAGGTTCAGATGACAGAGCCAGCCTTGCAAAAGGTTACCCAAGGCTCTCGCGTCTCTCTCACCATTGTTTACCCCCGCTATGAGAGCATATTCAAAAGTTACCCGCCTGCCAGTATCTTTGGCATAACGTTTGCATGCGGGGATCAGTTTTGCGAGGGGGTATTTTTTGTTGATTGGCATCAGCTCACTGCGCAGATCGTCTCGCGCAGCATGGAGTGAGATGGCCAGCACTAGCTGCCACCCTAGCTCCCCTAGCCTTTCAATCTGGGGAACAAGGCCGCAGGTTGAGATGGTAATGTGCCGCATCCCCAGGTTTCTCCCTTGAGGATGATTCAACAACTCAATGGAACGAATTGTTTGATCAAAGTTGGCAAGGGGCTCACCCATACCCATGTAGACTAAATTGGTGGCAGGCCTTTGGGCTACGCTTTCAGCCAGGCGTACCTGCTCTATGATCTCGCTGCTTGTAAGCTGCCTCTCAAAGCCGCCTTTGCCTGTTGCACAAAAAGCGCAGCCCATGGCACAACCCACTTGCGTGGAGAGGCAAAGGGACAACCGCTCCCGTTGGGGCAAGATAACTGTCTCCACTACCTGGTCATCTGGCCAAGCAATCAAGAGTTTGCTGGAGCCATCCTTTGATTTGTGCTGGGTTTCCACAGAACCTATGGTAAGGAAGCTATGATCCTTGAGAAAACTGCGCAGCTCTCGCGGGAGATTACTCATCTCGTCGGTACTGCTCACCCCAGTTTTATGGATCCAGCCGAAAACCTGTTTAGCCCTGTATTTTGGGTAACCACTGGCCACCAGCCATGCTGCCAGTTCTTGGGGCAGCATACTTCTTAGATCCTGGATAAAATCCACTCCTTCAAGCTTTTGGTTTTATTGTATGAGAGGCCTAGAAAAGTATACTAGTAGAGGAAAAGCAACAGGAGGGGTACTGCCACTGCAGAAAAAGCAAGACCGAGCTTTCCTCGTCTCCTGCTCTGTTCCTGATAGCCTGCAAGTTCACCCCGTTGGGACAGAAGCTCCTGTTCTAAAGCCTTAAGGTTGCCTGTGAGCTCATCGAAACTTTTGGCTGTTGCTTGTTTTTCTAAATCCAATTTTTTGTCAGTATAGCGGAGTTGGGCCATAGTGGTGCTCAGATCCAGCTGCAGCTTATTTACATTCTCGTGCAAGGCTGCTGCTGTAAGATCCAACTGCCCACCTAGCTGCTCACTGCGTTTTTCCAGAGCCTGGGTAAGAGAAGCTAACTCCTGGCTTTGCATGCGCAATGTATTTGCACGCTCTTCAAGCTCGGATAACATCTCCCCTTGCCGTTGGAAGGTGGCCTCGGAGATCTCCTGGGCCTGAGAAATCTGCCCCTCTATTTGCGCTAGTTGCCCTTTGTTTTCCAACAGCTCCCTTTGGAACTGCTCTCTCGCTGAGGCGATCTCTCCGGACAAATTCTGGGAGCTTTGCTCCATGGCAATAAGATTTGCCTC
>DIQB01000004.1:22875-34277 GCA_002427165.1 Firmicutes bacterium UBA5473 | reverse complement strand
GCAGTGACCTCTACCAAATCATCTTGGGCTAAATCCGAGGTTGCCTGGAGCCTGGCGAGAGACTCCTCAAATTGTTTAGTTTGCACAAGCATCTTGGCAAGCTCTGCCTGAAGCTGAACTGTAAGGTTGCGTAGCAGCTCCTCCTGGGCTTGAGGCGAGGTTTGCTCAATTGCTTGCAGAAGCCTTGCGATGGTATTGGCGAAGGTGAGACGATCAACAGGCTCCTCTTCGCCTAGCGACCCATCTGCATGGGCAGGCAGGTAGCCCTCATCGATTAACTGACGCAGAGTAGCTTGAGAATCTTGAGCTAATGCAACTGGAACTAGCGTTGAAATAATTAAAAATAAAACCAGGAAGCGTTTCATTTGGATGCCTCCTCAATCTTGATTATATGATCCACTTGCGGATAAACTGGACTTACAGGGATCACCTTAAGCTCAGCTAAGCCTGGAACTCGGGCCTTAAAATAGAGGGTAGCCAAGGTGTCCTCTCTCACATCCCGCTGTTCATTCAAATTTCCCTCCAGGCGGATACTTCCCTCTCCCACCTGCTGCCAGCTAAAGTCTCTCCCGCGGACAGCTGTGCCTCGAGAGACACTTACAGGCTCCAAAAATAGGGGATCATACAGCACTACAGCAGAATAAGATCCCAGAGCCGGTGCGTTTCGCACCCATAGATCTAAACCTACAGTGTCTCCAGGAGTCACAGAGCTCTTCCTTTGCTTGAGGGAAAGCTGTGAATTAAGTTTAGGATAATAGATGCTGCAGCGGGCTCGCTCTTCCCAGTCCATATACTTTGCCACAATTTCAATTTTACCAGTAGCACCACTGAAGCTCTGGGGTGCAAAATACCAAATAAAGCTGTAGCTTTGCCCCGGCTCCAGGGTACCGATGAATTTATATCGATCATAGGGAAGGGCTAAAGCGACATGCTCAACATCCCTACAGTTTATTTCCACGCTAGAGGGGCTATCCCCTCTATTTGCAACCTCAACTTTCACAGGAAAGATCCAAATGGGCTCCCGGGCTTTATCGCCAGCTAACACCCATCTTTCTTTATCTTTCTCAATTGCAGGCGGAACGCAGTTGAGTGTAATCCGCGGGGGGCCCACAATCGTGATCTGTCTTGTGGCAGTAACAGGCTCGCAATTATCTCCACCAACTGTTACTGTGTAGCTAGCACCACTTCGGGCCATCTCCCCTGCAAATACAGTCCATTCAACTGTAAAGGCCCTGCCTCCCTCGACCTTTCCTAGCTTGCGCTCTTGAGACCTACTTGTGGAGAAACCACCAGGAAGCTCGAGCCGCACATAGCCGTTTTCCACAGAGCCCTGTTCAATATTCTCGATATAGGCGATGATCTTGAAGCTCTGGCCGCGAATTACCTCCCGAGGCGATGTTACGCCGAGGCTTAAGCGACCCCGGCTAATTGTAACGCCCCCCAAGCCATAATGGGTGGTATAACTTTTGGCCTGGCCCGGAGCAAGCTCCCCTTCCCAAAAAAGGGCAAAAGCTGTGTCTGGCTCATCTTCTCCCTCACGAATAAATCCCTGGCCTGTGAGGGGAACATGCCAGCTCTTGTCCGCTAAAGATCCCCAGTTGGCAATAAGTACCGCATTTGGCGCTGTGAGATCTCCGCCGCGCAATGTGCCCTGGGCAATAACCTGAGGATTTTCCAGGTTGTCGAAGGCCTGCCAAAATTCAGGGATCTGAGCGCTCCCCAGAGCTGTCTCTGTGCTGATCACCTGCTCGCCTAAACGAATAGGTGCTCCATCCTCCATGCCAAGTTTGGTGTCCAACAGGAGCCGGATGCCGATCCTATGAGTCTGGCTCCCCTTGTTGATAATACGATATTGAATCTGCATGGTATCGTCGAGGCCTGTAGTATTTGAGCGCACAATGGACAGAATCTGAGTCACCTCCAGCGGCCCAATTCGATATGTGGTCTGGATGGTGCCCCCAATCACCTGGGGTCCCGCTACCTGCTGGCCATAGGGCAGCTCAAAGCCTGCTCGCCTTTGGGTGGGACCACCGAAAACGTAGTCCGTGCCATCGATTCTGATGGTGGTATAAGAGCTCCAAGGGTCTGCACCTCCAAAAAGCAACTCTTGGAAGTCATCTTCAAGTCTTGCTGGATCACCACCTGTGGTCTCCAAGGTAAAGCGGCCTGTATCCCAGGGTCCGTCGTTGACAATAATCTTGATATAATTATTCTCAAGCACAGCAGCCTGGGCGCTTGTTACTAGCAAAAAACTTAAAATAAAGAGCCAGGGCAAATATTTTCTCATTAACTTCACCAACTGATCATTATTTGCCTTGCGGCACTGACTTTAGTCTAAAACCTGAAACTCCCTTTGTCCCTGATTTTTGCCAGGATAATAGTTAAAAATTATCTTCAATCGGTATGGTTTGTGATAGGCATAGTTCTTTAGCTCTCCATCCATACGAGAAAACTCTCTTTTTGCAGCTGAGGTGGCAGGGCTACCCTCCTGTATTGGTTCGAGGACCCTGTATGTGCCATCTGGTCTCAGCTCCACGATAGTATAAAGGCTAATTGTGTTGCCCCTCAAGTTCATCAAAGCCTTGGTACTAGCTATGAGTTTCGCATCTCCAGGAACTGATGGTCCCCCATCTCCACCACCGCCCCCTGCGCCTGTGCCCCCTTTGCTTGTGCCAGAGGCAGTTGTACTCTCCCCACTGCCCTCGCCCGGGCCTGTGAGCTCCCCTGGGGGCTTGCTACCAGTGCTGGGTTTATCTAAAGCACCAACAGCTGGCTCGCCTGTTGCCACCTGCTTCGGCTCTGAGGCTAGGCCCCCGTCAGATCCGGGTTGCACTAGCTGGGGAGCCTGCTGGGCTCCCACTTCCACTGTGCTTGGAGCAAGGGATTGGGTTATTTCGGCTCCTGGGGGCTGGGTCTGAGGCAGAGCGATGGCGTCGGGCGCAGCTAGCCCACCGCCGCCAATTTCAACTTGGCTGCCAGAACCTGGGCTTCCCACCTCCACAAGCTCGATCTCCCCCACTGTGGAAAACTCTCCGCCTTTGCCTCGTGGAAAGAGAGGAATTAAAAGCATGAGTATATGAAAAAAGATGGAAATTAATAACCACAGGGGTAGAGTTTGTCTTTTTTGTGCTAATACCATCATCGGTAATTACCTCTGCTCATCTTCTGCAGGCTTCACAGCCAAGGCCACTTTTGTGCCCCCTGCCAACCGTGCCCGATCTAACACCTGAACTAAATCATCGTACTGGACTGTGCGATCCGCCTGCACAATAAACCTGCTATTGGGGTTTTTCAGAAGCTGACCTTCGATCATCGCCGGGAGCTCGCCTAGGGGAATCAGCTTGTTTCCCCAGTATAGTTGCCGCTGTGCATCGATGGAGATCACCAGGTCCTCCACATTTATTGCCTCGCCTGTGGAGGCCTGGGGGATTTTTACATCAAGACCCGTTTGATCTGAACGCATGGTGCTAAAGAGCATAAAGAACACCAGCATAAAAAACATAATGTCTACAGCATTAGTAATCTCTAGTCGCGGCCGTTTTCGGGGTGCCTGGATGTTCATACCCGTCACCTCGCTTTGTGCGCAGTAGTCTTAGGAACTCATCTCCCCAGCGGTTCATCTGGCTCACATTCCGCTCGATAAGACCGTTTATGTACGTGGTACAAAGCAAGGCTGGGATCGCCACAATAAGTCCTGCTGCTGTGGTGATCAAAGCTTCAGCAATACCCACGCTCAGCTTCAGTGGATCCGATGCTCCAGCTAAAGCGTTAATCACATTAAAACTTTTAATAATACCCGTCACTGTACCCAAAAGGCCAAGCATGGGGCTGATGGTGATAATCACATCTAAAATTGATAAATTCTGCCTCATCTCATCCACTTCAATTCTACCCCTAGCTTCCATGGCCTCCTCTACCCGTCCTAGAATCTCTTCTTGGTAAGGGTTAGGATCTCCAAACTGCCAGTTCCCATTGGTCTCGTTTAAAAACACTGTATACCCTGTAGCAATTACCTTCTCTACAGATGTTTTTGGTTGGTCTGCCTGGGATGATGCCTCAACCCATCGTCCCTGTCCCATGGCCCATACGAGCCTTCTGAGAAATCCAGCAGGATCTTGCTTGCCTCGCTTGAGGAAAATAAGTCTCTCCAAGATAATAGCCAGGGCGATCACAGAGCACGCCAACAGAGGCCACATTACAGGACCACCCTTGAGAAAAGTCTGCCACACATCTGTCCCCTCCTATACAACATACCACAGATATTTCATTATCTATTACTTCGTCAGCCTTGTACCAAAATCCTCCTGAGTAAATACTGCATTTGCCTGTTACCATCGGCTTTATTTCTCTTGAACTAGGGTTGACAAAATATTTTTACAACGCTATCGGAGAGCTAAAGTGAACGTCCTAAAGCAGTTAGTGATTTGCTAATTATTACTGAAAAACCGTTAACTCGCATAAGAAGGCGTGAAATTTCCAATCTCGCTCTTAAAACAAGCCTACGATACTAATATTAGCACGCTTGTGATCGTTTTTCTTATGTGTAAGGCCTTTCTCCATACTGCCAATTCGCAAAGAAATCGATAAGGATGGAATAGAGCAAAGAAAAGATCAGCCTGGAACTTGTAAAATGTTGGTGGGAAAATCAACTACCTTTTTTTCTGAGTACCGTGAATTTTAGATTTTTTCTACTTTTTTAATAGCTGCGAAACAACTATTGCTTTTTGCCCCTCCCTCGTGTATACTATTCTTTGTAGCGGGGCGTAGCGCAGCTTGGTAGCGCGCACGGTTCGGGACCGTGAGGCCCCGGGTTCGAATCCCGGCGCCCCGACCATGGATTAAAAGCCTCTTCGACGAAGAGGCTTTCTTTTATTAATAATTTACTGGGGGCGGTTGTATGCACTCTTACTTCGAGCTGATCTACTCCTTGATGGGAGCTATCGGTGTGGTCTCCTTTGCCATCTCAGGTGCCATGACAGCACTGAAAAAAAAGATGGACCTCTTTGGCGTCCTGCTGCTGGCCTTTGTCACCTCATTTGGCGGGGGACTACTGCGGGATCTCATCATCGGACGCATTCCACCCTCCTTTTTAGAAAACACCTTTTATCTCCTAATAGTACTGTCGGTGACAACTCTCTCCACTGTCTTTGTTAGCTATATCTTAAAACACATGAACATCATCACCATCTTCGACACCATCGGTCTTGGTATCTTCACAGCCCTAGGCACCTATGAAGGTTTTACTGCAGGTTTTAACTTTGCAGGCTGTATCCTCACAGGCTTCCTTACAGCCACAGCCGGCGGCATGCTAAGAGACATCTTCGCCGCAGAGATCCCCGCCATCTTAAGACGGGGAATTGGCCTCTATGCCACAGCAGCGATCCTCGGCGCCACCTTCCTCACCTGGATGCTGCGCACAGATCTGGCAAATGATTGGGCCATTATGCTCTGCGTTTGTCTTGTGGCCTCCATCAGATTTATCTCAATCAAATTCAATCTTGACCTGCCAGAGGTCCCCTACCCTGCTGCACCTTCAGCTGATCCTTTTAAACAAAGCAAAGAAAAATCCGTCTAGCCCATGCTCCCAGGGCAAAAGCTGCAGCATATGATGGGCTAGCAGCTTTATTTGTTTCGCCCCCTCAGGTAGCCTTTCTGCTAAAGACAGCGGCTGAAAATCAGGATGGGTTGCCAAAAACTCTGCTGCAAGATCCTGATTCTCAGACCGGTTAATGGTACAGGTAGAATAGCACAGCTCCCCACCGGGAGCTGTAAC
This sequence comes from Firmicutes bacterium UBA5473, assembly GCA_002427165.1. Taxonomy (GTDB): domain Bacteria; phylum Bacillota; class DTU084; order DTU084; family DTU084; genus UBA5278. The sequence goes on along the minus strand of DIQB01000004.1, from coordinate 28,504 downwards.
AGAAGCTGCAGCTTCCAAAAGCTCCAGTTGCAAAGGGGGCAGCGTGGAGAGCTCCTGGGGAGTTTTATGCCACCGCAGATCTGGTTTACCCCGCATTACCCCAAGCCCTGAGCAGGGTGCATCCAAAAGCACCTTCTCAAAGGGCGCCTCTACCTTGCCTCGAATCTCCCTTCCATCTGCACAGATTGTCTCCACAATCTTAACTCCTAGCCGCTGACAATTCTCCTCAATTAGCTCCACCCTATGGGGATGGAGATCACAGGCTATAATCTCACCCTTGTTCTCCATCAGCTGGGCTAGGTGGGTGGTTTTGCCCCCTGGTGCTGCTGCCAGATCTAAAACCCGCTCCCCTGCCTTGGGCGCAAGGAGGTGGGAGACTAACTGGGAAGCCTCGCTTTGGATTAAAAAAAGGCCCCTACTGAAGGCCGCAGATGCCCCTGGCCGTCCACACTTCACCTGTAGGGCCTCTGGCACAAAGGAGCAGGGCACAGTCTCGATCCCCTCCTCCAGGAGAGTGAGGGCCAGTTTTTCAGGAGTTGTGGTGAGAGTATTGGTTCTAATGATGAGAGGTGCTTGCTTTTGATTCGCCTCAAGTAATTTTCCTGTTGCCTCCTCCCCTAGCTGCTCTAGCCATAGCTCCACAAGCCAGCTGGGATGGGAAAAACGTGTGGAGAGGTAAAAAAGTGGATCCTGCTTTGGCGGAAGCGCAAAGGGCTCCTTCTGCCGGAAAGTGGCCCTGAGGGCCCAGTTCACGAACTTTGCCGCTTTAGGACTAAACTTACGTGCCAGCTCCACTGCCTGATCTACAGCGGCTCTCTGGGGCACGGAATCCAAAAAAGCACACTGATACAATGCCAGGCGTAGGTTAGAGCGCACAGAGGGCGTCAGCTGCGCTACTTTTTTGCCAGTACCACGCTCCAACCACCAGTCCAAAAGAGAGCGCTCCCGCAAGGTGCCATAGACTAGTTCTGTAGCAAAGCGCAGCTCCCGCGGGGGTAGCTGCGCTTTTTGCAGAGCAAGGCTCCCGTATGCCCCATCCCGATCCACTGCCAATAGTACCCCCAAAGCTAAGCTGCGGGCAGGGGTGGCTTTAGTCATTCCGTCTTCCCCGCAACAGGAACAGCCGCACCAGCTGCAAAGCACTCATGGCAGTTGCTGCCACATAAGAGAGAGCAGCTGCAGATAGTACTCTTTGGGTGGCGGCCACTTCCCCCTGCCCAATCATGGCATTCTCATGGAGCATATTTACAGCCCGCCGGCTAGCATTAAACTCCACAGGCAGCGTTAAGAGCTGAAAGAACACAGCCAAGGAAAAGAGGACGATCCCAACATCCATCAGGGTTTTGCCCCCGAAAATAAAACCCATAAAAAAGAGAGGGAAAGCCAGCTGTGAACCTATACTTGCCACAGGAAAGAACCTTGTGCGCAAAGATAGGGGCTTATAACCTTTTGCATGCTGCATGGCATGTCCCGTCTCATGGGCTGCGATGCCCAAAGCTGCGATGCTGGAGCTGTTATATACCTCAGGGGAGAGCCTGATTGTTTTTTGCCTAGGATCATAATGATCCGAGAGGCTGCCTTCTGTGGGCTCAACTGTAACATCAGCCACCCTATAGCGGGCCAGGAGCCTTTGGGCAACTTCAGAGCCTGTAAGTCCACTTGAGGCTGCTATTTGACTATACTTACGAAATGCACTCTGCACCTTGCTCTGCGCATAAAAAGCGAAAATCAGAGCTGGAATCAAAAGCAAAAACGTGGGATCACCAAAATAAAACATCGTTTATACCTCCCTTTGCAAAAATAATTCTATGGCCTCTCTGATTTGGACCAAGGAAACTTTGGTATTGAAACAGGGGCCATGGGGCCGTTCATTTAACACCCCATAGACAGCTAGAGGTTTGGTCTCCATAATCCCGCTGAGCAAGTCCCGCTCGCAGGCCACAGCCACAACACAGCTAGGCCTCATTTGAGCAATCACCTGCCGAGCTAATGTGCCGCCTGTAGCTATGGCTAACCCAATCCCATACTCAGTTTGAAGCTCCAACAGCTCCCCCAACTGGCACCGGCCACAGCTGTGGCAGCCTCGGGCAGCAGTATCCAGTTTATGAGGACACCCGTTCCATTGCAGGCAATGGGGCAAAAGGAGCAATAATTCCCCTGGCTGGCAGCGCTTATTTTTAAGCAGCACCAGCCGATTATTGACGGAAATAAAGGATTGTGCCAAGGCCTCAGAACTGATTCCAAAGATGCCACAGAGCCTTTGCGCTAAGGGATAGAGAAGACTCACTGCCCAAAGAGCCATCCGCTCCAAAGCGGGTAGGGGCTTTGCCAAAAGGAAAATCAGCCCCAAAGAGAGCACTCCCAAAAAAACGGCCACAGCAAAAACCAAGAGAAAAATGGTGAGAACCATTTGCACAATGTGGCTGCCCCGAGAGAGGAGCCACAGCAGCAAAGCTGAAACTCCACCCAATACCCCCAAACTAGCCACCAAGGCTGCTAGCACCAGGTTGTTGTTAGTCTGCATCTTTTCCTAACACAGCTCCCACCTCAAGAGGATGTCCATTGAGAAATGCCCCAGCTCCCATTTTTGAACCGCCAGAGCGCTGTAGCTCCTCAATACAGATGGCCTCATCTTTGGCCTGGACCAGGATGCCAAAGGATCCCGTGGCGAGGATGGTGCCTGGCATCTTCCCAGCCCCTTTTGCGATTGAGGCCTGCCAGATACGCAGCATTTTTCCTCTATAAAAAGTTCGCGCTCCAGGGAAGGGATTCAGCGCCCGGATCACGCGCTCGATGACAGCTGCCTCTTGCTGCCAATCAATGATGGTAATCTCCTCGTCCAGTTTGGGCGCATAAATTGCGCCCTGGTGGGGCTGGGGGATTCTCGGTGCTGTGCCCCGAGCAATGCTCTCAATTGTCTCAAGCAAACACTGGCTCCCAAGATCTGCTAATTTATCGTGGAGGGAACCTCCGGTCTCTTTAGGATCCAGCGTCAGTTCTCGCTGCAAGATTATATCTCCAGTATCCCACCCCTGGTCTAGATACATAGTGCTAACGCCTGTTTGTTCGTCTCCTGCGATGATTGCATATTGGATCGGTGAGGCGCCTCGCCAACGGGGCAGAAGCGAAGCATGGACATTAATGCAGCCGTATGGAGACAACGAGAGAATCGCCTCGGGGATTTTTTGACCAAAGGCCACCACCACAATCAGATCCGGATCTAAAGCGCGAAGTTCTTCAACAAAACCCTCCTCCCGCACCTTTTGGGGCTGGAGCACAGGTAGGCCAGCACTTTGGGCCAAGGCCTTCACAGGCGAGGCTTGCAGTTTCTGTCCCCGGCCCCGTGGTCTGTCTGGCTGAGTCACCACTGCCAGTAGAGCGTGGGGGGAATCAATTAGAGCAGCGAGGGAGGTGGCTGCAAAATCCGGGGTGCCCATAAACACCAGTCGCATCCTCAGACCTCCTTTAAATTGTTTGCTTTATCCACAAATAAAATGCCCTCTAAGTGATCTATCTCATGCTGGAGACAGCGGGCAAAAAGACCATCTGCATCATAGCGCACTGCCTTGCCATTGGGGCCAAGGCCGCTAACCCGCACTTTCGCAGCCCGCTTCACATCCCCTACAATTCCAGGCAGACTCAAGCAGCCCTCCTGGTCTATCTCTTCTCCCTCCTGCCGCTCCAGGATAGGGTTAATCAGGCAGACAGGCCCCTGGCCCACGTCAAGCACCACAATTCGCAGCTTCTCACCAACCTGAGGGGCAGCAAGGCCCACTCCATCTGATTTATACATTGTCTGGAGCATATCGGAGATCAGCTTGTTAATCTTTTTGGTAACTTTAGGCACGGGCTTTGCCTCCTGCCTTAAAATGACATCAGCTGTACCTTTTCTGATGGGAAGCATTGCCATAGAACGTCTCTCCTCTTTTTTTTTAATTATAACGCTTTTGCATGCCACAAGCAAATAAAAGCCTCCACAAATCCGGGAGGCTAAAGCATACTAATGGGATCCACATCCACACTTATTTTCACGCCACTGGCAGCATAGTTCAAAGTCTTAAGGGCCCCTAGCCAATCAGCTGGCACAGCTTCATCAGCAGAGAAACGGGCCATGATTCTGTAGCGCCACTCCCCCCTGAGCACAGCAAAGGGCGCAGGCATGGGACCTATCAGATCTCCTGTAAGCTGCCCGGCCAGTTCCATGGCAACCCTCTCGGCCACCCCCGCTTCCGGTCCCGAGATGGTGATGTTCACAAGCCTGGCAAAGGGCGGGTAACCTTGGCGTCTACGATAGGGAAGCTCCTGATTATAGAAGCTGAGATAGTCATGGTGGGCAGCAGCCTGAATGCTGTAGTGCTCTGGAAGGTAGCTTTGGATGAAGACCTTCCCAGGTCTCTCTCCCCTACCTGCGCGACCTGCAACCTGGGTCAAAAGCTGAAATGTACGCTCAGAGGCGCGAAAGTCCGGAAGGTTTAGGGTAAGATCTGCCATCACCACCCCTACCAAGGTCACATTTGGAAAATCCAATCCCTTAGCTACCATCTGGGTACCGATGAGAATCTGGGTCTTACCCTTGCGAAAAGCACCTAATATTCGCGCATGAGACCCCTTATGCCCTGTGGTATCAACATCCATTCGGCTGAGGCGTACTCCTGGATAAAGCCGTGCAAGCTCTGACTCTACCTTCTCGGTGCCAGTGCCAAAATGGCGTATTTTTTTGCTACCGCACTGGGGACAGATCTTGGGAGCCAGACGATGATGGTCGCAATAGTGACAGCGGAGCTGCTGCTGACCGAAGTGAAAGGTTAGAGGAAGATCGCACTTTGGACAGCGCACACTTTGTCCACATTCTCGGCAAAGGACAGTTGTACTAAAACCTCTGCGATTGAGAAAAAGGATTGCTTGCTGGCCAGCTTGCAAACACTCACCAATCGCAGCTTGCAGCCTGAAGCTAAACATGCTGCGATTACCCTCTGAAAGCTCCTGGCGCATGTCCACAAGCTCAATTTTGGGCAGCTCCTGGCCTGTTGGTCTCGCAGACAAGGTAACAAGCCGATAGCGCCCCTCCTGGGCATGGGAAAAACTCTCAAGGCTGGGGGTAGCACTTCCCAATACAACTTGGGCTCCTGAGAGCTCAGCCCGCTTTATTGCCACCTCTCTGGCATGGTAGCGAGGGGGCGACTCCTGTTTGTAGGAGGGCTCATGCTCCTCATCGATGATAATCAGCCCTAAGTTTGGGGCTGGTGCAAAAAGGGCAGAGCGAGGCCCCAGGATCACAGAAGCCTGGCCTTGCCTTACCCGCTCCCATTCGTCCCTGCGCTCCCCGGTTCCTAGCTGACTGTGGAGCACTGCTACGTTATTGCCAAAGCGGCTACGAAACCTGGAGACCATCTGAGGTGTGAGGGCAATCTCAGGCACTAAGGTGATCGCTGTTTTTCCCTGTGCCAGAACCCCTTCAATCAGGTTCAGATACACCTCTGTTTTGCCGCTGCCTGTGATTCCCCACAGAAGACCTACTCCCCCCCCGGGCAGTTGACTCAAAGTGGCGATAGCCTCTTTTTGCTCACCTGTGAGGATAGGCCGCTTACTGTTTTCTATTTCCCCTGCCATGGCCTCCCGCAGCTGAGGT
>DIQB01000004.1:18826-22725 GCA_002427165.1 Firmicutes bacterium UBA5473 | reverse complement strand
GGTTTGGCTTCAAGCTCTACCAGACCTTTTTGCACCAACCCTTTAAGGGGAGCTGGGGTGCAACCTGCAAGGACTAGGAGCTCCGAGGTGGCCATAGCTCCCCTTTGCGCTAAAATAGTGGCAATAGTCCCCTGTTTCGGCGCAGATTTGCTCAGCTGCCCGAGGAGTTCAGGCTCAAGGGGAGCTTTCAGGGACGCAACCTGAACAGTACGGGGAGCTGTTTGGGTCCAGGAGGGCAAAACTGCCCTGAGGGCATCTAAAAAAAGGCATTGATAAAAGCTGGCCATCCATGTTGCCAGCTTCAATAGTTCAGGAGAGATGGGCTGGGAGCCAACAGCGAGCCCCTTAATCTTTTTGATCTTCTTCGGGTCTGTAGAAGGCTCAGCCTCAATTCCCACCACATAGCCCTCCAATGTTTTAGGGCCAAAGGGTACCACCACCATCGAACCTAGCACAACTTCTCCTTCTAGGGAATCGGGAATGGCGTAGTCGAAGGGGCGATCGATTTGCCTTGTGGGGATGGAAACAATTACTTGGGCGTATTTCACGAGGATCGCCCCTCAAGTTCTTTTGCGATTCTGAGCCACAGCCGCTTTGCCACTTCGTCTTTGCCGAGAAGAGGCCACTTATCCTGAGAATCTTGAGTAATGATGGTAACCTGGTTGGTTTCGCTAGCAAAGCCAGCATCAGCACGGCCAATGGGGTTGGCCACAATCATGTCGCAGCCTTTGCTCTGAAGCTTGCCCGTGGCATAATGCTCCAGATTTTCAGACTCCGCTGCAAAGCCAACGATGAATTGCCCATTTTTCCGCTGCCCTAATTCTGCCAAGATATCAGAGGTGGGCACAAGCTTTAAGCAAAGTTCCTCCCTCTGGTCCTTCTTCAGCTTCTGTTCACTATAGGTGATGCTTTGCCAGTCTGAGACAGCTGCAGCCTTTACCACAACCTGAACCTCATCAAAATGAGCTAAGACTGCCTTCTTCATCTGGCTGGCACTCTCAACCATGATCCGCTCTACACCAAAAGGCGCGGGCAATTGTGTGGGGCCTGAGACCAAAATAACCTCAGCTCCCATCTGGGAGGCAACTTGGGCAATTGCGTAACCCATGCGACCTGTGGAGTAATTGGAGATAAAGCGAAAGGGATCGATAGCTTCCCTAGTTGGCCCTGCAGTAACTAGCACCTTCTTGCCTGAAAGCACCTGTGGTGAGAGGAGCCCTACGATTCTTTCTTGGATTTGGGCAACTGGGGCCATTCTGCCCACGCCCTCCTCGCCGCAGGCAAGGTGACCGCGAGCTGGGCCCACAAACTGAACACCACGCTCTTTGAGGATTGTAAGATTTGCAGCTGTTGCAGGATGGAGATACATCTGGGAGTTCATGGCAGGGGCTACGAGGATGGGAGCAGTTGTGGCCAGAGCCACTGTAGTGAGGAGATCATCTGCGATCCCATGTGCTAGTTTGCCGATAATATTTGCTGTGGCAGGGGCGATCACGAATAAATCTGCCCAGCGGGCCAGGGAGATATGTTCCATTTGCCAATTTTTGGGCTCTGCGAACTGCTCCAAATGCACAACTTGCCCTGTGAGCTCGCGAAAGGTGAGGGGCGTGACAAATTCTGTAGCAGCTTTTGTCATCACCACCTGCACTTCAAAGCCACCCTGACGCAGCCGGCTGGCAAGCTGTGCTGCTTTAAAAGCTGCGATGCCACCGGTAACTCCCAAGAGGATGTTCTTCATTTGATCCCCAGCTTTGTGCGTTGGTAGGCGATCCGCCCACCATAGATTTCTTCTAAAGCTACTGTGACGAACTTATTGGAAGGGGAATCCACTTTGGGATTGGCCCCTTCCAAAAGCCGCCGTGAGCGTTTTGCCGCAGCTACAACTAAGCTATAGCGGCTATCTGCAACTTCTAGCAATTGATCTAAGGAAGGTTTATTTAACAATTCCCAATCGAACCTCCTTCTTCCAAGGTACTTAGGATTAAACTTTGGCGAGAAACTCGTAGTTTCTCCGCCTCCACTATGGAAATCAGCTGCGCTACAGCACGAGAAACCTCAGCATTGACAATCAGATAATCATAATCCCGGGCACGGGAGATCTCGGCTTTCGCTGCAGCGAGACGCCTGTCTACAGCCTGGGCGCACTCGGTGCCACGCCTTCGCATGCGCTCTCCAAGATCCTCCAAAGATGGGGGCAAGAGAAAAACCAACACTGCCTCAGGGAGGCTTTTTTTCACTGCTAAGGCTCCCTGAACATCCAAATCCATTACAATTATCTCCCCCCGAGCTAGGCACTGTTGGATTGGCGCTTTAGGCGTTCCATAGTATTCGTCATAAACTTGGGCCCACTCCAGAAGCTGTCCTGCCTGGAGCAAGTCCCCAAATTGTTCAGGAGTATAAAAATAATAGTTCTTCCCATCCTTCTCCCCGGCTCTGGGTTTGCGGGTCGTGGCCGAAATGGAATAACGTGCACCAGGATGGGAGGCAAGAAAGTGGGAAAGAACAGTATTCTTTCCCACGGCAGAGGGTCCTGATACTACTACTAATAATCCGCTGGACAATGCTAATCCCCTGCCTGCTCGCCTGCTGCCTTATTGCTGATCACCCGATGGACAACTGTTTCTGGCTGGACAGCAGAAAGAATTACATGATCGCTGTCTGTGAGGATCACAGCCCTAGTTCTACGACCATATGTGGCATCGATCAGCATGCCCCGATCTCGCGCCTCTTGAATAATCCTTTTAATGGGAGCCGACTCAGGAGCGACAATGGCGATAATTCTATTGGCAGCAACTATGTTTCCAAAGCCTATATTGATCAGGGTCACATCCAATGCTCTTTCACCTTCCCTATGCTTTCTTTCTTTCCTCAAAACGTTGGGCAAAAGCCATCAGTTCCATCTGCTGTCGTGGACTGAGACCACCTAGCCGCTTGCTATCGGCAATGCCGATCTCTTCCATGATCTTGCTGGCAATCTTTTTGCCAACAGAAGGTAATGATTGTAGGATGTGATCAACTCTCATCCGTCCTGTGATCTCATCTGGTTCTTGAGCCAACAATGAAGAGAGGGCAATTTCCCCCGCTTTCAATTGACGTCTGATTTCAGCTCTTTCTTTGCGCAGCCTTTGGGCCTTTTCAAGGGCCTGGCGACGCTCCTGCGGTGTAAGTTTGGGCAGAGACACCTGCTGTTCCCCCTTTTACGATGTTACATTTTTTAGCGTTCCCCTGGGCTCGTCCAAAATGGGAAAGCCATTCTGTTTAGTTAGTTCGGCCTTTTGTTGGATTTTCCTGCCTAACGCTAGAAAAACAAGAGTTCGCTCCCCTATTTTACTATACTTGAGGGCTGGAGACAATACTTTTTCCGAAAATCTTAGCAAATTCCTTCAGATTTTCACCATCGCCCAGCGCCGGCGCCACAGAGAAGCCACTCCCTTTGCCCAGTTGTAAAGCAAAAACGGCCAGTGAGAGAAGAAAAACACCACTGTCCAATCTATTGGCTCCAAAGGCACGGTATGGAAAATCCTGGCCATGGGTCCTAACCAAAGAACTAAGTATTGCATCATAAATGATGTCATAATGGAGAGCACCAAAATAGGATTACCCTGCCAGCTAAGTTTTGCATCATGATGCTCAGAGCGACAGCGAAAGGCAAATGCAAGCTGGCTGAAGACCAATGTACAAAAAGCAACAGTTCTAGCCCGCTGGAGGTCCCAACCTGATGATTGAAAGGAGATCATAAAAGCAACTAGACTGCCGCCACCCACAATCAATCCCTGGAGGCCAATCTTTCCCAATAGTCCCCGGGCAAAGATGCCCTCATCTGGTTTTCTGGGAGCCTCTTCCATCAGCTCCCGCTCTGGAGGCTCAAGTCCTAGTGCCATAGCAGGCAGCCCATCTGT
>DIQB01000004.1:8752-18720 GCA_002427165.1 Firmicutes bacterium UBA5473 | reverse complement strand
CCCCGGGCAAAGATGCCCTCATCTGGTTTTCTGGGAGCCTCTTCCATCAGCTCCCGCTCTGGAGGCTCAAGTCCTAGTGCCATAGCAGGCAGCCCATCTGTAATCAAGTTCACCCACAGTAGCTGAATCGGCAGCAGTGGCGCAGGTAGCCCCAGGACAGAGGCCACAAGCATCAAGAGAATCTCCCCTACATTGCAACCTAAAAGATAACGGATGAATTTACGAATGTTTTCATAAATACCCCGACCCTCCTCGATGGCCGCGACAATAGTGGTGAAGTTATCGTCTGTGAGGACCACATGAGCAGCTTCCCGGGCCACATCAGTGCCAGATCTGCCCATGGCAACCCCCACGTCAGCTTCCCTCAGGGCTGGTGCATCGTTGACACCATCTCCAGTCATGGCCACGATACTTCCTGACTCCCGGAGGGCTTTCACGATTGCCAGCTTCCGCTTGGGCGTAACCCTGGCAAAAACTCGGGTCCCACGCACTATTTTGTGAAACTCTTCCTGACTCATTTGAGCCAGCTCCGATTCCTCCCAAACCTGTCCTGGGCCCACCTCGAGCCCTAGATTCTTTGCCACAGCCACAGCTGTGCGTGCGTGATCCCCTGTGATCATTACCGTCTGAATGCCAGCGCGTTTAGCTGCTGCGATGGAAGAGCGCACCCCCTCCCTGGGATGATCTGCCATCCCCACCAGGCCCACAAAGACTAGATCCTGCTCCCAAGCTGCACCTGGCCTCCCAGACCAGGGTCTGTAGGCCAGGGCCAAGACTCGCATCGCCTCATCTGCCATTTGATCAGAACTTGCTTTAATTCGCATTTCAGCTTTGGAATCCAAAGGCATAAGTTTGCCATGCTGATAAATTCTATTACAACGGGCGAGGATCACCTCAGGTGCACCTTTAGTATAGGTTACAAACTCGCCCTCAATCCGGCAGAGGACGCTCATCATCTTCCGAGTAGAGTCGAAGGGCCGCTCTTGGGTAATCTGGACACCTCCCTTGAGAAGATCCGAGCTCCAAATCCCGCCCTTGCCTCCCAAGGCAAGCAGGGCGATCTCTGTTGGATCGCCAGATCCTTCCCACTTCTTTTGCAAGCTAAAACCTCTCTCTCGCTTTGAGAGCTTTGCCTTGTTACACAAGACTGCAATATTGAGGGCAAGCTTCAGAGCAGGATCCTCCCTGCTGATTTTCTTCTCACCGTGATAAAAATCTCCCAGGGGATTATATCCTTCGCCAGTAATTGTGATTTTCTTCCCATTCAAGTCTAAAATACGAGCGGATAGTGCATTGGCCGTGAGGGTGCCAGTTTTATCAGCACAGATCACACTGACGCAGCCTAAGGTCTCAACAGCAGGCAGTTGCCTGATAATTGCCCTGCGCTGGCTCATCCGCTGTACACCTAAAGCTAAAGCTATGGTGACGATGGCCGGTAGGCCTTCGGGGATAGCAGCCACAGCAAGACTGATCCCGATCATCACCATTTGCTCTAGGGGCTCGCCCCGCAAAATCCCCAAAAGCACCACTAACGCACAGAGGCCACCGCAGGCTAGAACTAGGAATTTCCCAAGTTGAGCCAGCCTCTTCTCCAGAGGAGTGGCACCGTGGCTGGAGCTCAGGAGGCTAGCAATTTGCCCCATCTGGGTTTCCATACCTGTGGACACAACCACCCCTTGTGCTTGGCCTCGGGTAATGAGGGTGCCCATCCAAGCCATATTGCGCTGTTCTGCTAAAGGTTCCTCTACTGCAATCGTGCCTGGATGTTTAACAACTGGCATGGACTCGCCTGTGAGGGTGGACTCGTCTACTTCAAGCTCTGTGATCTGAATCAGCCTCAAGTCTGCAGGTACCCTATCCCCTGGAGCCAGTTCCACAAGATCACCGGGCACAACCTCTGAGGCTGGGATCTTAAGGGATTGACCCCCCCGCTTCACGTTGGCTACAGGGGCAGAGAGGCGCCTTAGTGCCTCTAGGGATTTTTCTGCTCTATACTCTTGGATAAAACCCAAAGTAGCATTTAAAAAAACAATAGTGAGGATGGTGATCGCATCGCTCCACTCTCCTAGCCAGCCAGATAAGACAGCGGCCCCCATCAGGACCAAAACCATGAAGTCGCTGAACTGGCTCAGAAAAATAGTTATCGGCCCAGGCCCCCTCTGTTGGGCTAAAATGTTTTCGCCCTCTTGGAGCCTTTTTTTTGCCTCGCGAGCCCCCAGACCTTTTTCCAGATCTGAGCCAAGAGCAACCTCGACTTCCCCCAGCTCTAAAGCGTGCCAATCCTTCATAGAACATCATCCTCCCTTATGCTCCTTCTATTCATATTCGCAAGGAGGATGCTTTTATGACCATCAGCTAGAGCAGAATAATTGTTTGGACCGAGAGCGACAATTTTTGTCCAGACGGCTTGGCTCAGTTGCTATAGTTTCGCACCAAAACCTCTGCCACCGGCCCCCTCCCCTCCCCTTTGGAGTTGATGTTGCGCATGGCCTCTACAGTCTCAATCCGGTAGTCTGCATACAGATCTAAAATAAAATCCGTGGCCGAATTTGAGAGAAGAAATTTCGCACCCCTGCGAGCTAACAGATCGCAGACCTCTTTCAAACGCTGCTGCTGGGGGCGGCCAAACCCATCTTTGCCGTAGCTGGTAAAGTTGCTAGTGGTGCTCACAGGATCGTATGGTGGGTCCAAATAAACAAAGTCCCCCTCCCCTGCAGTTGCTAGAGCCTGTTGAAAATCACAGGAGAGAAATGTTAGCTCCGCCCTTTGAAAATACTCGCTCATAGCTCGCAGCCGCGGCTCTGGGACAATGTTAGGGTTTTGATATTTGCCAAAGGGGGTGTTGAAAAAACCCTTGGAGTTGACGCGATAGAGGCCATTGTAGCAAGTCTTATTTAAGTAAAGGGTTCGTGAGGCACGCTTTGTAGGGGTTAGGGCACTGAAGGCTCTAGGATCGCGATCCAGTTCTCTGAGCTGATAAAAATAGTCAGCCTGGTTTTTGTGCTTTTTAAGATCCTCAATTAGCTCATCCACAGAATCGCGGATCACCTGGTAGAGGTTAATTAATTCATGGTTTAGGTCATTTACCACACCCCGCTGGGGCTGCAGGTGAAAAAGCACTGCTCCCCCTCCTAAAAAAGGCTCGAAATAGGTACAGTAGTGCTGGGGCAAATACTTTTCAAGCTTGAAAAGCAGCTGCCCTTTGCCACCTGCCCATTTTACCACTGGCGCCACTTTTCCACCTATCATAAAAGATCATCCCTCCACCTAAATTTTTTAAGCTATCACAGATAAAGAAAACCCCACCCTGTGGGGTGGGGGGTTAAGCTGTCTCTACTTTCGCAGCAAGCTCAAGACCTAATTCCGCTATTGCCAGCTCTTGCAGCTTGAATTTTTGGATCTTCCCACTGGCAGTCATGGGAAATTCATCGATGAACTTGATGAATTTAGGCACCTTAAAGTGAGAAATCCTGCCGCGGAAATAGGCAATTAGCTCCTCGCTGGTGGCTCTCTCACCAGGTTTGAGGATCACCCAAGCCATCACTTCTTCCCCATACTTCTCGCTGGGAATTCCAATTACCTGTGCATCCAACACTTTAGGGTGGGCATAGAGGAACTCTTCGATCTCTCGGGGATAAATATTCTCGCCCCCCCGGATAATCATATCCTTAAGCCGACCTGTGATCTTAAAGTATCCATGTTCGTCCATCATGGCAAGGTCGCCAGTGTAAAGCCAGCCTTGCTCATCTATAGCCTGAGCTGTTTCCTCAGATTTTTTATAATACCCCTTCATCACATGGAAACCCCGAGTACAAAGCTCCCCTTGCACACCAGCAGGTAGGTCTTCACCAGTTTCCATGTCTACAATCTTAACCTCCACATTGGGCAGGGCCCGGCCCACAGTGCTCACCCGCACCTCCACTGGATCATCTGTCCGCGTCTGGGTAATCACAGGCGAAGATTCGGTCTGGCCATAGGCGATGGTGATCTCGCGCATCCCCATTTTCTCAATCACAGCCCGCATTACCTCAATGGGGCAAGGGGATCCCGCCATGATCCCTGTCCGCAGGGAAGTGAGATCGTATTTCTCAAAATCAGGATGATGTAGCTCTGCAATAAACATGGTGGGGACACCATGGAGAGCCGTACACCGCTCCTGGGATACAGCCTCTAGCACTGATTTGGCATGGAAGTAGTCTAAGACAACCATAGTGCCGCTATGGGTCATAGTGGCCATCATTCCTAAAACAGAGCCGAAGCAATGGAAAAAGGGCACTGGAATGCAGACCCGATCTTCCCCTGTAAGCTTCATGCAGTCACCAATATAGGTGCCATTGGCCACTATATTCATGTGACTGAGCATTACACCCTTGGGAAAACCAGTAGTACCTGAGGTATACATTAGGGTGACTGTATCATCGGGCTTAACCTGGCTTTGCCGCGCTTCCAGTTCCGCCTGAGACACCTCCTCGCCTAACTGATATAGCGAGTCCCAATTGAGCATGCCAGGATATCGTTCCTCATCTAGCATAATTACTCTCTTCAAATGGGGAAACCGCTTGCTATGCAGCCTGCCTGGCTTGGAACTGGGCAGTTCCGGGCAAATCTTATTTACCATCTCCACAAAATTGGCATCCCGAAAGCCCCGCATCATGATCAGGGTTGAGGAGTCTGATTGATCCAAAAGATACTCCAGCTCCAGGGTGCGGTAATGGATGTTCACAGTAACGAGAGCCGCACCAATTTTTGCTAGTGCAAACTGCGCTTCTACCCACTGGGGGTAGTTTGTGCACCACACGGATACATGCTCGCCACTTTCAATGCCCAGAGCCATCATCCCCCGTGCCAGGAGGTCAACTCTCTCTTTTAGCTGGCTATAGGTATAGCGCACCTTATTATCAAAATGGACCAGGGCTTCGCGGTCTGGGTATTCCGCTGCCAGCCGGTCCAGCATCTCTCCTAAAGTTTTCTTGGCGATCTCCGTTGTCAAAGCCTCCACTCTCCTGTTCTACGCTCAAACATTATGTACAATTATACCATCATCTAGCCACTTCCACAAGGAGGCTGGGTGCTTTTTTCAAGAAAATTTATGAGTTGGTCCTAATTTATGCAAACTACCTCGCTCCTAGTTGCAAGATCACCAGCTCAGGCAGGCAAAAAAGACGCACTGGCAAGGTGCTGGTACCCACACCCCGAGTGATTAAAAGTGTACTATCGTCCCAGGGAAAGATACCCCAGCTGTATTTACGGCCCAATTTACTATGGGTAAGGAGAGCATAGCCCCCTGGCAGACAAATCTGGCCACCGTGAGTGTGGCCTGCTAAGATCAGATCTACCCGTTCCCCCTGGAGCTTCCGCACAATCTCAGGGGAATGAGAGAGGAGAATGACAAAATCCTCCCCTGCCTCACCAATTCCTGCCAAACTTGGTTTGCCTCCTCGCAGATCCTCCGCCCCATAGAGGAAAATCGCGCCTTGCTCTGTCTGGAGCCTCACCCCCTGATTCTTCAGGATTGTGATCGAAGAGTCTGCCAGCTGCTGTTGCAGCCGGGGATCAAGGTCGTTATTTCCTAAAACACCGTAGGTTGGCGCAATGGAAGCGAGGTGTTTGAGGTAGCTTAGCTCCTTTTCGGTTAAAGGCTCTTCGCTAAAATCGCCAAGGGCAACAATAAAATCAGGACTACTTTGGGCTAGGGCATCTGCGAGTTTGGCCAGAGGCGCTCTGCCTTTTGCCAGGTGCAAATCGGAATAAATGGCAATTGTAAGAGACGGCCCCTGGGGCCGGGAAAACCTGCTGATAGCAAGCTGGGTGGGCTCAAGAGCTACTCTGCCCACAAGGAGCATAGCCACGGTAGCTAAGGCAAACTTAAGCATCTTGCAGCTGACGATCATGCTCCAGAACAGTTTCTGCCTGCTGCGATCTAAATAGAGCTAGCCTCTCAGCTAACTTTGGATCAGAGAGGGCTAAGATCTGCACTGCTAGCAGAGCTGCATTTTTCGCATTATCAATCCCCACTGTAGCCACAGGGATCCCAGGGGGCATCTGCACAATAGCATAGAGGGCATCTAAGCCTCCCAGGGCCTGACTTGAAAGGGGAACGCCAATTACAGGTAGCTCCGTCCAGCTGGCCAGCACCCCTGGCAGATGGGCAGCTAGGCCTGCACCTGCAATGATAGCGCCAAAGCCACGCTCTTTTGCCCCTTGGGCAAAATCAGCTGCCTCCTGTGGCGTGCGGTGGGCAGAGAGAATATGCATTTCATACTGGATTCCAAACTCACAGAGGACAGCTGAGGCTTTTTGCATAGTCTGGAGATCTGATTTGCTGCCCATAACAATTGCGACTTTCACTTTGTCACCCCCAGCTTACGGCTCCCACGCTGGGTGAGGGGAACGCCCGCTTGGCAAAGTGGACATTCCTCTGGCTGATATGTGGGGATGGAAAGATCCAAAAGGGCTTCTGTAGGCAAGCCGAAATCAGCCTTGCCACCGCTGCGATCCACAAGGAGCCCCACTCCCAAAACATTCGCTTCCAGCTTCTCTAGAAGCGTTAGCACCTCCATAACAGAACCCCCTGTGGTGACAATATCCTCCACCACCAACACCCGCTCCCCTGGCTCCACCTGAAAGCCACGGCGTAGGGCCATTTTCCCATTTTCCCGCTCTGTGAAAAGAGCCCTGGCACCTAACTGCTTTGCCACAAGCTGCGAGAGGATGATCCCGCCTGTAGCGGGGCCAATCACAGTTTGGATGTTCTGATTTTGGAAGCGCTCTGCTAGTTCCTGGCACAATTTTTCTGTGAGATCAGGATATTGCAACACCTGAAATTTCTCCACATAATGGCCACTGTGCCTGCCAGATGTTAGGAGAAAGTGTCCTTCTAAATAAGCACCAGAGTCCTGAAATATTTTTAAGATTTCTTCTCGCCTCATGCCTGCTCCCCCATTTCTAGTAAAATACTGTGGGCAGCCCCTTTAGGATCTGTGGCCTTGGTAATGGGCCTGCCCACCACAAGATAATCAGCACCCCAGCGAACTGCCCTTTTGGGTGTGGCAATCCGTTTTTGATCCCCGACGCTGCTTTGGGAGGGACGAATGCCTGGCGTCACTAGCACAAAACTTTTCCCCAGTTCCCCTCGTAGGAGCTCTGCCTCCAGTGGAGAGCAAACAACCCCATGGAGATTCTGCTCTTTGCAAAGCCTAGCCAGACGCAGAACCTGGGTCTGGGGAGTGTCACTGATGCCCAGCTCAAGAAGAGCCGCCTGATCGAGGCTTGTCAGGACTGTAACCCCTACCAGAAGGGGCTCGGGTAGCCCCGAGCTATCCGCACCTGCCAGGGCACCTTCTCGCGCAGCTTTCAGCATGGCGCTGCCTCCAGATGCGTGGACATTGAACATACCCACCCCCAACTTTGCCAGCACAGAGGCTGTGCGCTCTACGGTCTTGGGGATATCGTGAAGCTTAAGATCTAAGAAGATCTGGGCACCTAGCTCTTTGATTTGGGAGATGATAGAGGGGCCCGCTAGGTTATAAAGCTCCATCCCCACCTTAAACCATTTAACCTCATCTACTAACAATTTCACGCAGTCTATTGCCTGGCTTGTATTATCAAAATCCAGGGCTACACACAGCTGTGCCATGGTGCTCCTCCTTTCCCCACCTGACCGATGAGCATCTGGACATTTGCAAGATCTCGAGAGTCAAGATAGGTATCTAATGCTGCCACCAGATCCCGGGCCAAAGTGGGCTGCCAAAAATTCCCAGTGCCAATTGCCACGCAGCTAGCACCGGCAAGCAAAAATTCCACTACATCCTCAACAGTCATGATCCCGCCCATACCAATGATGGGCACAGAGACTGCCTGAGCCACCTGCCAGACCATGCGCAGCGCAACAGGCTTAATTGCAGGGCCAGAGAGCCCCCCTACCACATTGGCAAGTTTGGGCTGCCAAGTATGGGGATCGATAGCCATGCCAGTGAGGGTATTGATGAGAGAGATAATATCTGCACCTGCCTCCACAACTGCCTGGGCCAAAAGTGCGATCTCCGCTACATTGGGCGATAGCTTCACGATGAGGGGGCCATCCCACTGGTCCCTCACAGCGCGAGTTACCTTCTGCGCCATTTGTGGGTCTGTGCCAAAGGCAATACCGCCCTCCCGCACGTTAGGGCAGGAGATGTTAACCTCAAGGGCTGCGATGCCTGGGGCTGTTGCTAGCTTCGCTGCAACTTGAGCATATTCTTCCACTGTGCGGCCTGCGATGTTTACGATCACCTTAGCACCGCTGTCTTTAAGATGGGGCAGTTCTTCCTGCAGAAAATAATCCACCCCTGGATTTTCCAGGCCGATGGAGTTAAGAATGCCAGAGGCAGTCTCAACAAGACGCGGTGGGGGGTTACCCATTCTTTTTTCCAATGTGACCGCAGTGGTAATCACAGCTCCCAGTTCACTGAGGGGATAGAACTTTGCATATTCTCGGCCAAAGCCAAAGGTACCTGAGGCAACTGTGATGGGGTTTGCAAGCGCCAAGCTCCCCAGCTTTACTTTTAAATCAGCCATCCCTCCGCCCCCACTCTATAGCTTCATAGGGAAAAACAGGGCCATCTGCGCAGACCCTAGCTGTACTGCCATCTTTCAAAAAGCAGGTGCAAGCGAGGCATGCACCAACTCCACAGGCCATTTTCGCTTCCAACGATACATCCAAAGTAAAGTTATGTTGTGCTGCCAGGCCTGCCAAACACGAGAGCATGGGGATGGGCCCGCAGGCATAGAGTTTAGGAGGAATTTTAAATTGGGCTACAAGCTCTGGCACGCTATCGGTCACAAGGCCACAACTACCTAGGGAACCGTCATCTGTAACTAGGTAAAGATGGGAGCTAAATTTGCCAAAATCCCCTGCAAAAGCAAGCTCCTCTCCAGTTTTAGCCCCCAAGAGCACCACAAAATCTCGGCCTTGTTCGTGGAGTTTTCTGGCCAAAAAAAGCATGGGAGCCGCACCAACGCCGCCGCCGATAAGCAGCGCCGGAGCTGAAGTGATCTTAAAACCACGTCCTAGGGGACCTAAGAGATCTATGGTCTCACCAGGAAGACGGTTTGCTAATAGTTTCGTGCCTCTGCCTACTGTTTTATAGAGGAAAGAAGCACGCTCTCCATCAACATCATAGATGCTCAAGGGCCTCCGAAGCAGTGGATCCCAAGTATTAGGACCCTTTGGCGACTGCACAAGGAGATGAGTAAATTGACCTGGGCTAGAATCCATTAGAGCTTTGCTTCTTACAACTAGACGATGATAATCGCCACCTATAGGTTTGTTTTCAATTATTTCTCCGATCTCTGGCATCTTTACTTCTCCCATCTATATACTACCTTACCCCGAGCTACCGTCTCTATAACCCGGCCTTGGAGCTTCCAGCCGGCAAAAGGCGTATTTTTGCCTTTGGAAGCAAAATTATTTGGGTCTACCTCCCAAATCTGATCTGGGTTAAAAATCACAAAATCCGCTCTCGCACCTTCCAGTATCCTACCGCCCTGGGTGCCTACGATCTGGCAAGGTCTGGTTGAGAGGGCCTCGATTGCTCTTTGAGCAGAAAGCTCGCCTGGCATCACAAGCTTCGTCCAAATCGCAGCTAGGGCAGTCTCTAGCCCCACCATGCCAAAGGGGGCAACGTCGAATTCCACTTCCTTTTCATGGCGGGCCCAAGGGGCGTGGTCTGTGGCGATAGCATCGATGGTGCCATCTGCTAAGGCTGTAATTAAAGCTTGCCGATCCTCCTCGGTTCTCAAGGGAGGATTTACTTTCAAGTTGGTATTGTAGCCCCGAACTGCCTCCTCGGTTAGAAGAAGATGGTGAGGTGTTACCTCGGCTGTCACCCTAGCGCCTTTTCCTTTTGCCTGGCGCAAAAGCTCAACACTGATCTTGGTGCTAATGTGGGCCAGGTGGAGTCTGGCGCCCGTCTCCTGGGCCAACATTA
>DIQB01000004.1:8180-8581 GCA_002427165.1 Firmicutes bacterium UBA5473 | reverse complement strand
CCCGTCTCCTGGGCCAACATTAGATCCCGAGCCACTATTACCTCCTCTGCCAAGGCTGGCAGGGGCGGCAGCCCTAGTTTGGTTGAGGTGACGCCCTCGTTCATGGCTCCACCCTTGGCAAGATAGGGATCCTCGCAATGATCGCTAATTATCAAATCGAACATTGCGGCATACTGCATAGCCTGGCGCATGAGCCTGGGATTTGCTACAGATGAACCATCATCGGATAAAATCCGCACCCCAGCCTGGGCCAGTTCGCCTATGGGAGCTAGCTCCTCGCCCTTTCGATCTCGGGTGATAGCCGCTATTGGTTCCACAGTGATACTGTCAACTGAGCGGGCTTTGCTACGAATGAACTCTACGATCTGAGGGTTGTCCACAGCAGGATTAGTATTGGGCAT
>DIQB01000004.1:0-7982 GCA_002427165.1 Firmicutes bacterium UBA5473 | reverse complement strand
TGTTCGCTACCGGGCTCTCGCAGATGGGTATGGAGGTCCACAAGACCTGGGAAGATTAGCATACCCGAAATCTCTCGAATTACTTCAGCTTCCCAAGTTGCGTCTGCTTTCCCCAAGCGGACGATCTTCCCGTTCTCTACTAGAAGATCTGCCTCTCCTCGGAATTCGGGATCGAAAATTTTACCGCCTTTATAAAGCAATCTCATGGCGCTCAAGACCTCCTCCCCCTAAAAGTAAGTATAGGGCTGCCATTCTCACAGCCACACCGTTTGTAACTTGCTGGTTAATGGCAGAACGCTTGTCCTCTGTAGCAGCAAGGCTAATCTCAACTCCTAAGTTTGTGGGACCAGGATGGATAATCAGGGCATCATCCCGGATGAGGCCAAGACGCTCCTCGCCAATACCGTAAAGAAGGGCATACTCATCTAAGCTGGGGAAAAGACCG
Source organism: Firmicutes bacterium UBA5473 (assembly GCA_002427165.1). Taxonomy (GTDB): domain Bacteria; phylum Bacillota; class DTU084; order DTU084; family DTU084; genus UBA5278. Next base: position 7,537 of record DIQB01000004.1, on the reverse strand, counting down.
CTTTGCTGCCGCTCCTTTTGGATTCGCAAAAGACTTACCACGTCAGCTTTAGGAAGTTCCTCATCTAAAGACTTGCCGATCTTAACGCCAAAGGATTCGATTCCTTTAGGTAAGAGGGTGCTTGGCCCTAGCACCGTGACAGAAGCTCCCATTTTTTGCAGGCCATAGATCTGGGAGCGGGCTACGCGGCTGTGGAGGATATCTCCTACCAATAGCACATTCAGTCCCCTGATCCTGCCCAAGCGCTCTTGAATTGTGTATAGATCAAGCAAAGCCTGGGTGGGATGTTCGTGGGCACCATCGCCGGCATTAATCACGCTGCAGCCTAAACGCTGAGCTAGGGCCTGGGGCACGCCAGCTGCTCTGTGCCTAACCACTACCAGATCTGGGCCCATGGCCTCGATAGTGTGGGCTGTATCGTAGAGGCTTTCCCCTTTCACCACACTACTTTGGGCCACTGAGATATTAATTAGGTCTGCACTCATCCACTTGCTTGCGATCTCAAAGGATGTACGAGTTCTGGTGCTGGGCTCAAAAAAGAGTAAGATCACAGTTTTTCCTCTCAGGGTAGGTAACTTTTTAATTTGCCTGCTATAAATTTGTTTGCAGGAGCTGGCCAGATCGAGGATGGTTTCAATTTCAGCGGCACTCAATTCCTCAATTCCCAAAAGATCCTTACGGTTCCATTCAGCCACAAGCCGGTCCTCCTCTCAAAAAAAACGAAAGGTGCTATGCCCTTTCGCTTTTACCCCTCATTGATAACTACTTCTTCTTTGCCGTCGATCTCCGCAATCTTAACGGAGATGATCTCCCGTTTGGCTGTGGGCAGGTTTTTGCCTACGTAGTCAGCTCTAATGGGGAGTTCTCTATGACCTCTATCCACTAGCACTGCCAGCTGGATAGCTTTTGGTCTACCCAAATCCATTAATGCATCCAAGGCTGCCCGCACTGTGCGGCCAGTGTAGAGAACATCGTCAACCAAAACCACAGTCCGCTCTGATACATCTACAGGAATTTCCGTTTTCCGAACAATGGGATGATAGCCTATGGTAGAGAGATCGTCACGATAGAGGTTGATATCCAAGGTCCCCACAGGCACCTCAACCCCCTCGATCTGGGAGATAGCCTCAGCTAACCTCTTTGCCAAAGGCACGCCCCGTCTGTGGATCCCTACGATCACCAAGCCCTCTACGCCTCGATTTTGTTCGAGGATCTCATGGGCGATGCGCACCAGGGCCCGCCTAATGCCTGTCTCATCCATGATCTTTACTTTTTCTGCCACCTGTCAGCCTCCAAAAATTATTCTCTTGCTAGCTTTTCCAGCAAAGCTGGAACTTTATCCAAAAGGGATCGAGATATTGTATTCTACACCACTTGCTGAAAATCCTTTTTCAAAAAGCATTTTTTTCCTCTTGACAATCTCCATATTCTTAAGAAAAAGATGAATCTACAATTGCTTATCCTCTCCTGTTTTGGAAAGAAGCAAAGATCAACTCTAATCTGTCGGGAAAATTGGTGGTCATCCCATCAGCTCCAGCTTCTATGAGCCGCAGCATTTCCGCACTAGCATCATCTTTTACCCCCCAGGCCCTAACTAAAAATCCCCCTTGGTGTAAAATGGAGACGAGGCTCCTCTCAATCCAAGCTGCAGGTGGACAGACCACATCCACCCCATAGGATGATGCATCGCGAAGCAGTGTTTGGGGGTCTGAGTAGATGGGAATTTCCCCCCCGTCTACTGTAGCCCCTCTAGTGCCCTCCTCACCGTATGCTATAAGGGCCTGAGTCTTAATCTGTGGGCATAATTCTTTTACCCCTACTAGCACCTCCCACGAGAAGGCTGAGATCTGGACTCTGCTTTCCAATCCACGCTCAAGGATTTGGGAAACTGTCAGCTCAATAATGCGCGGAAAGTAGATTCCATCCTTTATTTCAACTACCAATTGGCACTGGGAACCCAAGCCATCCAGTAGCTGAACTAAAGTGGGAATTTGCTCCCCTTCAAACTCGGGACTAAACCAAGCGCCTGCATCAAGCTTTTGCAAGTCTTGCAGCTTAAAGCCTGAGACAGCCCCAGAGCCATCTGTGGTTCGATCTACTGTCTGATCATGAATCACAACAACCTGATTATCCTCTGTTAGTCTAACGTCGCACTCCATCCAGTTAATTCCCAGCTCTCCAGCTCGATTGAAAGCGGACATAGTATTTTCCGGACAATACCCCGATGCCCCTCTGTGGGCGATGTTTAGAAACTCATGTTTTGCAATAACCATGGTTTTGCTCCTCTCCTAAGCTAGCCTTCATGGCTAGAGGAAAATTTCAAGTTTTGCAGAATATAATAAATAAAGGATGAAAGCGAGGAGAAAAAATGAGAATGTTTTGGCTATTATTCCTTTGTCTATTGTTGCCCCTGCCAGCCCTAGCTATGGGTGGAGGCCCGCACCTGGCAGTCGGTGCGAGTCTGGGAAATGCTTCCCCAAACCCAACTGTAGCCCTGGGCCTTGGCATGGCAAGCCACATTGTACTAGATGTCCTCCCCCATAATGATGATAGCTCATGGCTCCAGGTTATCTCTTTGGCAGCTGGCCTATGGACCACAAAACAAATTTACGAGCAGAGCCAAAATGATCCCAAAGTGCTTTGGGGAGCAGCTGGGGGCCTGCTTCCTGATCTGGAGCATCTTTTGGCGATACGAGGAATAATCAAAAAAGGCAAAAAACGCTTCCCCACCCATAATGGAACTATTTCCCATGGAAAGCGACTTGAGGCCAAGAAAGCCTTGATTCTTGAATTAGGAGTGACAGGTATTTCACTGAGGCTAATTCTCTAAAAACTACTTATCTTTAAATTGTGCCAAAGCTAAGGAAGATAAACCTATAGACAGAAGGGTAACAGCAGTTTTCCCCTCCAAGGTGCCCATTAGATTTAAAACAAAGGTTGCCACACCCATGGCCAAAGCAATAGCATTCAAAATTAATTTTCTCAAGGCTTCATTCATATCTTAATACCTCCAGCATTGTTAATGAATAAAAAATTTCATTTGGGCTATGCCCAAGCAAAACATCCAAAAAGCTAGAAACGCTACTGCCTCTGCCTGCAGATGCTAAATGGCCAAAATAATAGCTGAAAAGCCGAACCCATCCCAGGCTACTGAACACTACCTTTCTTATGTTCATAAGTCTTCCCTTCCTTAAGATTATAATGAAGATATTCTTGGAAAAAACAGGGACTCCTGCCAAGTTGAATAAAATTGAGCATAGAAAAGAGGAGCCTTCCTGCGAAAGCTCCTCTTCAATCTTCAGTTGGTAGCCCCAAGGGGATTCGAACCCCTGCCGCCGCCGTGAGAGGGCGGTGTCCTAAACCACTAGACGATGGGGCCACAATGGCTGGGGAGGAAGGACTCGAACCCTCGCTACCAGGGCCAGAACCTGGCGTCCTACCACTAGACGACTCCCCAACGGACAAATATCATTATAACACGGAGTCGGCTGCCAGTCAAGGGTTTGCGGAGAATTTTTTTGTTTCTTATCTAGCAACATTTTTGTTCTCCCCACGACTTCTATTCTAACCCCTTTTCTGGAAAAAAGCAAGGCCTTAAAAAAATTAAACCGCGAACATCTCCCATAGCTCCTCTTCTGTGAGCTTGGAGAGCAGGGTCTGCCCTGGTTGGATCACAGAATCGATCAATGCCTTTTTCTTCTGTTGGAGAGCTAAGATCTTCTCCTCAATTGTACCCCGAGTTATAAGCTTCATCACATGTACAACCTTATCTTGGCCAATGCGGTAGGCCCGGTCTGTGGCCTGCTCCTCCACAGCAGGGTTCCACCACGGATCAAAATGAATCACAGTGTCAGCACCTGTGAGGTTCAGACCAGTGCCCCCTGCCTTCAAGGAGATCAGAAATAAATCCCCCACTCCCCCATTGAAGTCCCGCACCATAGCTCCTCGCTCCTGAATTGGTGTGGAGCCATCTAAATATAGATAAGGGATCTGCTCCTGATCCAGATGCTCGCGAATGAGCTGGAGCATGCTTGTAAATTGGGAGAAGAGCAGGATCCGATGACCGCCACCGATAGCCTCGGTGATAATGTCATCTAAAAGCTCAAATTTACCGCTTTGGCCCTGATAATTCTCCAAAAAGATACTGGGATGGCAACAGATCTGTCGTAGTCGGGTAAGTCCAGCCAGGATTTTAATCTGGCTTTGGGCAAAGCCTCGGCTTTGGATCTCGTCTTGAATCTCACCTTTGATTTGCTGCAAATAAGCCAGGTAAATCTTCTTTTGCTCGTTTGTAAGCTCTGCTTTAAGCTGATGCTCTATTTTTTCAGGCAGTTCTTGGAGCACATCCTTTTTAATCCGTCTGAGGATGAAAGGGCGAATTTGCCGCGATAGTTCTTGGCTTGCCCTCGCATCTCTATCCTTGACAATAGGGCTTTCATATTTCTTTTTAAAGCGTCCATAGGAGAAAAGATACCCCGGTAGGACAAAATCAAAGAGAGACCATAATTCCGAGAGGGAATTCTCCATGGGGGTGCCTGTAAGGGCAAAGCGGGCCTTAGCATTGAGTTTCTTCACAGCCCTCGCACCCTGGGAGGCAGCATTTTTAATCTGCTGTGCTTCATCAAGAATGCAAAAACGCAAGGCCACATTCTGATAATCATCTACATCCCGGCGGATCAAAGGGTAGGAGGTGATCACCAAATCTGCCCCAGAGATTTGGGCAATTTGCTCCCGTCTCTCTGCTTTGTTACCTGAGACCACAAGGGTTTTCAGATTAGGTGCGAACTTTTCTACCTCTGCCTCCCAATTGTAAACAAGGGAGCTGGGAGCCACAACCAAAGAGGGCTCGGGGCCATGTTCTTCTTTCTCAGCCGCAAGCAACGCTATGATCTGAAGGGTTTTGCCAAGTCCCATGTCATCGGCCAAAATCCCCCCCATCTCAAGGCTAGAAAGGGTTTTGAGCCATTGGAAGCCGAAGTGCTGGTAGTCTCGCAAGATAGGCGCTATTTTTTCAGGCGCTGCCAGATCCAGATCTGCAGGGTCTTGGATGCTAGCCACCAACTGCTTGAAAGCCTGGTTATGGCGAAAACCAGACAGTCCCGTATCCTCTAACTTTTGCGCCAAGTACGGGGCCCGGTATTTGGGCAATTCCACATATTCTTTATCTAAATCTTTAGGGCTTAAATCTAAACTTGAGGCCAACTCTGCCACTTGCTCCAGCTCTGAGTTCTCCAAAGAGAGAAAAGAGCCATCATGGAGACGAAAATATCGTTTTTTCTCCTCTAAGGCAGCGAAAACATTCTCTAGTTCACCACTATCTACACCCTCCACTTTGAAGCTAAACTCTAAAAAGTTATCATCGTTGAGACGGATGCCACCGGAGAAAGCAGAACGACTGCGGACAAAGAGGCCTTTGAAGTCTTCGGAATAAAAGATTGTAGCATGCTCCATCAGGTGTGGCAAGCCATCATTAAGAAATTCAAAGATCTGATCCTCATCTTCCAAGTGAAGACCACCTGGTGTAACCTTAAAATCGTAACTTTCTAGCAGCTGCAGGATCAGCTGCTCCTTTGGTGCATCCCGCAGCAGAATTTTCTCGTCTTTTGTAACCTCAGTTTCGGGTGCAAACGGATTGATCTCTCGCTGACCATAGATGAACTTTAGCTTCGCCCCAACTCCCTCCCCTGCTCGGAACAAGTAGAGTTCTGCCTCAAAATCAGCTTTGATAATCAGTTCCTCTACCTCTTGGCTGATCTCAACTTGGCCTAATTTGAAAGTATGGGGCAAGACCTCGGCTAAAAATCGTTCTTGTTCATCTTTGGCAAAATATAGCTGGCCCTGGGCCTGTCCTCCTACAGCATCAAAGAAGGGCTTAAATCTCCTGGCTTGCCCAGGTGGCATCTGGCGAATTTCAGATCCCACCAGCATGTATTCACCGTCTTTTGTCAGGGGAATTCCTCCCCACTCTTCCGCCTTCATCGTTAGTAACAGGTTGTCCTGGGCACGTCCTAAATTAAAGGAAAGGGGTAGTTCTTTTTCTACCACCCGCTCCACTGGATAGGAGCGTCCTGAGACTTCAACTAAAAAGGGAGTTTCTGCCATCACTTGAAAAAAACGTTTGCTGGAAGCTGTGCCAAGATCGATTTCTCTCTCGGGATAACTTCCTCCCAGCTCAATTACTTCCCGAAGAAATGTAAGAACTCGCCTATCGTGCTCTGAGAATGTGTGTAGGTGTGGATCGTAGCTAAAGTTTTTGCCAAAATAAAGCTCTCGTTTCTGCTCTATGCATCTTAGTAAATGAGTAATATTTTTGACAATATAGAGCCTATCCTCTCCTAAGCGAAGCTTAATCCTTCCTCCATAGGTCCGATTATGGCTGTGGAGGGATTCGTATGTTACCTCTAATTTCAAACGTCTTCCTCGCTCAGGCTCTGTTAGTACAGCAAAACCCTGAAAAAGCTTTTCCACAGCTTGCTTTTGGAAGTATTTATCAGCAGTTCCTTTGTTTTTAAGCTCTAACAAATAGAGAAGGAGCGCTACTGTATGTTTGCAAAAGCCAAAGTAGCGATCTGCTGCAGGACAGGTACAGTTTGTTTCTTCAAGCTCACCTTCGACAGAGAAGCTAGCAGTCACACGATAGCGCATGGTTCCTTTTACAAAGGCTTCAATATGAGTACCACCATGTGTCATAGATACTATGCTTACCCGTCCCTGGAGCAGATAGCTTCTGCCTCGCTGGTATGTAGAGGAGAGGGCAGCGTTTCTCCTAATCATTTCAGTGCTGAGGATATACATCAATAGACGTCCTTTCTTCACTGTACTTCTTTAAAAATAATATACTAAATACACTTAATTTGCAAGGAGCGTAACGCCAATAAAATTTATCAAGGACAACTATTGTGGGAAAGTAGCCAGAAAACTGCCTTTCTTGAAAAAAGAGAGCTTTCAAAAAAGGATGCAAGCCTACCGAGTCGAACTATATATTATCTACCATAAAAAGGAGGAGCTGCCTGTGATTACACCTTGGGCTGCTATCTATACACCCTCTGGCAACCGAACATATCAAGAGTATGAAGACCCCTATCGCAATTGCTTCCAACGGGATCGGGACCGAATCCTCTATTCTACTGCCTTCAAAAGGCTGCAATACAAAACCCAGGTTTATGTGGTCCACGAGGCTGACTTCTACCGAACCCGGCTCACCCATACCCTGGAGGTGGCTCAGCATGCACGAACAGTGGCAAGGGCCTTAGGCGTCAATGAAGATCTTACTGAGGCTATTGCACTGGCCCACGATCTTGGACATGCCCCCTTTGGCCACGCAGGTGAGAAGACTTTAGATGAGCTAATGGAGGGCCATGGCGGGTTTGAGCATAATATTCAGAGCCTGCGAATTGTAGATTTTTTAGAAAAACGATATCCCAATTTCGATGGGCTAAACCTCACCTTCGAGACCCGGGAGGGGATTGCGCGGCACAATACATCCTATGATCATCCCCATGACCACCACGAGTTCATGGACACTCCCCAACCTGGA
>DIQB01000106.1:11768-17640 GCA_002427165.1 Firmicutes bacterium UBA5473 | reverse complement strand
GAACCTCCGCGGCCATGGAGGATCTCACAGCGCGGATCAAGATCCTCAAAGTGAATATTATAGGCGCTTCCATGGCTATCATTAATCACTACCTCTGTAGCTCCAGAGTCGAATGCAGCTTTTACTGCAGCATTAACCTCGCCTGTGAGCAGCTTTCGCATTCTTTCGCGATGAAAATAATTGGAGATTGAATCTTCATCCCTATTTTCAAAAAAGGTAACACCAGCTACTCCTTCAATATCCGTTTGAATATATACCTTCACAAGCTCACTTCCTATTTGAATCATCGGATGAAATCAAAAACTGCTAATATCGCCTTTGCAATTATTTTGCTACCTGTATCGTTCCAATGGCTACCTTCATTTGTAAAGGTCAGTCCACCCTTACCACTACCTACAGTCGCGGCTTTTAGATCTCCGAAGATGGCAACTGCAGCATCATACCAGCGCTTTGCAGCGTTGATAATCACCACATCCGGGTGGTTATCGATCACCCAGTTGTAAGCCTCGTTATACTTATCCAGAGCCGACATCATCTTGCCATCTTTCTGCTGGAGTATTTTCAAAGAGCCATCCTCATTTATGCCTCCAAAATTCCAAGAAATTGAACTGGTAAACATACCTATTTCAGGGTTGAGACCGAAGTGGGAAGCGCGACTTCTCATCGAAAGCTCATAGTCTGGGTTAAAGACAAAGTTATCAGTTAACCTCTCCCAATAGCCACCAGGATATGGATTGGCATTTGCTGCTCCATCGTTGTGAATAGGGAGCTCAAAGAATAATAAATCAGGCTTGAACCCCCATACCTCATTATCAGCAAATCTAGGCAAACCTCGTTCATTCTCTGCTTGGCTATTATGGCTGCCGCGTGCTGCATTAATATAGGTGATCATAAACTCGCGCGGTGACCATTCTACTCCCCAGTACATAAACCGCCCTGGTGATTGGCCACTGATGGTGATCTGCTTTGAGACCGACCGACTATCGATTTTATCGCTCTTCGAGCGCATCTTAAGGCGTTTCTGATAGGTGGTGTTACCCTTAGATGGAATATTGAGCTCTGCGTACGTTCCATCTGCTGCCTTTGGCACACGAACAGTACGACTCACCGGCACCTCTTCATACATGCTAAACTGATACCTATTAGCTTCAACCCAAGATTCAGTCTCCTCATGGTAGACTTCCAGCTGACCATCACCTTCTTCGATGGTGATGATAGGATCAGAGCAGCCAGTGGTATCAGTACGATAGATAAAGTTGAACTGCCAAGCACCAGAGGGTACTTCAAATGAAACTGAGGCACCTGTAGTATCGCTGTAGCGGGTGAGTCCCTGCCGATACGGTCCATCATCCCACTGGGGTAGGTCAGATGCTGTAAGAAATAGGCCTTTTCCCTCTCTAAAAAAACCGTCTGCATCGTAGCGTCGGTATTCCTGCCCATCCCATTTTATCTTATCCCACAGAATAGACGCCATATTGTTAGAGTGCATTAAGGGCGGTCGCAACTTGGCTTCAGGATGCAGAGTACAATGCTCTGCGCTGCGCGCAGTCAGCGATGTGCCGGTATTGACAATCACCAAATCCTGATCTTTTTTCAGCCAATGACGACGGAAGTTTGGAATTTTATCGGCTAGCTGCTGCCCACCATCACCTTCAGTAAATTTATACCAGGCTTCGCTATTGAAAGAAACTGAGGAAGAAGATTCACCAGAACGCAATTGTGGCAAAAACTCTTGTTTGATCCTAGTTTGGGGGTTGTAAGGCTGAAAATCAGTGGCCTTCTCCCCTAGCTCCAGCTGCACAAGGCCATGCAGTGTTTTTTGCGCAGGATCATCGTTCAGTTTCCGCAAAGAGATAATTGCCTGGGTGATGCCTAGGCCCCGAGGCACCTGGAAAACCCAGCCCGGGCCATCAACAGGCTTAAAAAAGCTGATATTTGCAAGGGCCCGGGTTTCTCCTGGAGCACTAAAATAACCACCTTGGGGACCGCCACCCTGACCAAAGAGACCATTGCCTGAAACTGTATATAGTTCTCCTTCTTCTACAGGGATCCAATCGGAAGCCGCAATGCCCTGCTTATCGTCTATTAACGACATACTGCCAATTGAGTACCTTTTGGTAAAATTAGCTTTGCTAGGATCGAGAAGATTAAATGAGACCTGTTTAAAAAGATCAGTCTTTTTGATGTAGGCATCATCTTCGGGCAGTTGTGTTTCGCCGGTCTGGAGGGGTGAAGTTTCAATAGAGCTGGTCGCGACTTTAGGGCTTTGTCCATTCTCTTCCGCTCTTCCACCTAGTTTCAGATATGAGAGTGTTTCCGATGCTAGAAACTTACCATATGAGGGACCCCATGTAACCCACTTGTCTTTATAATCATGGCCTGCAATGTTGAAACCTATTTCCATACCCTCTTTTGGCCTGAGCCCAAGTTCAGCCCAAGGGATAGCAACTTCTACAGACCAACAGTTCGTTCCCACATTACCTGCAGCTTCAAAATCTATAGAAGGACCTGCACCAATTGCAGTCTCCCCGTCATAAAACACCCCAAGCTGGTAATAAGTTGAGCCAATTTCAAGATGAATCTCAATCCCATCGCTCCGCCAGCTATTCTTTTCTAAGCTTTTTGGATCATCCACGAATGCTACTGAAGCTACAAAAAGATGTTTCTCATCATAGGTGAGATATGCTATTCGTTGGTTTGCTATTAAACGTTTTCCATCTAAGGTTTTCCACCCTGACAGCACACCTGAGAAAGAACGTGCCACTTCAATCCAAGCAGGATCATCAAGTTTACCATCTATGGAAGGAGCATTGTTCACCTCAATGATAGTAACCTCAGGTACTTCTCCTTTTTTGCCAACAGCAAGGCAAGGGAGAGAAAAGAATAGAATAACGACAAGAAACAAAACAAACCGATATTCCACCTGAAAAAACATAGTAGACTCCTTTCAATCAATCTTTTTTGAAGTCCCAGCTGTACCCAAAATTAGACAATTATTAATCCTTATTCTCCAATTTTTTATAAAAATGATCCTCCACACGAAGATACGTGTAGAGGATCAGCCCCCCCGTAAATAAATTTTTCAAAGATTGGTTGCAGCAAATCAGAAATACACTAATCAGAAACTTAGAATTCTGCTTTTCAACCAAATTTCACTTGATTTTTAAAAAGGCATACTCCAATTCAACACAACATAGGGGAAAGTCTCATCTGAGAGCGTACCCCCAGTACCCCAAATCTCCCAGGGACGCTTTAATAACTCTTTCTCTAAGTTATTGAGGCGCACATCATATTTTGTTCCTGCGATATAAGATGTGCGATTTCCAATAGGTGCTCGGCCAAGGGTAAACCGCAATGTATGGGCGCCGATCCTTGAGACAAACTCAGCCAGGACATTATCCTTGAATCCACTATTTAGGTAACGACGGGTAAAGCGAAAATTAATAGTATTTGCCCTTTGCCCAAATAGCTGATAGGAAAACAGACAATCCACCACATCGCGCAGAGAATTGCTAGGAAACTTATCCTTTTGCTGCGAGAAAGTTGGCCCTGAAACATTAATTAAAGTAACGGTTGCAGTTAAATCTGAGGTTACTTTTGCAATTCCTCTACCGAAAGCTACAAGAGAAGTACCACTGACCTCGGGCAAGGTTGAATTACGTTTGGTAAGCTCAGCAGCTATAGTTCCTCGAATGGGGATCTCACCCAAATTCAGAGTTCTGTTTTGTTCAAAATACTGATTCAGCTCCCAGTAAGTATAGGGAGATGCTAATACGCGATCTAGTGTTGACTTTAGCAAACCATAATCATAGTTCCCTGCTCGATAGTCCAGTTTGGTGTTGTAAATGAGGCCAGAGTCCATCTCACCTATTAAGTTCGCATTGACCCTATAACCTCTACCTTCCGGCAGAGCAACATCGTCCCGCAAGCGTTTAGCTATACTAAGCTCCAAAGAGAGCTCCGCATTTTCTGTGAGATTATGGGATAATCCTGAAGCCAATTCCTGAAAGTAATCTTGATCTTCATATTGACGATCCCGGGCTGAGAATATTACTTTTGAATTAGGTGTTTCAGTTTCAAGGTTAATCTTAAGCTCTAGATAGTCTTTCGTAACATCCTCACCTTGCACCGGGTCGTAGTAATGATCTCCAGCTCGAAGATTCTCCATATCCTGTAGCTCCAAAGAGAATAGTGCTGGCAGTGTTTTATTTTCAGAGATGATAATTTTACCGGGATATTTTATACTCGTCTCCCAGGATCTAAGCCCCAGGTATGTGGAGACATCGCTTAGATACTCTTCCTTCTCCTCTGGATCTCGAAGCAGAAAATCATCATCTCGCATAGCACGCCAGCCATAGGCATAAAGTGAGGAACCATCTGCATAGAATTGCGGTTTTTCCGGATTGAGAAAACCGTAAACATAAGCATAACGGCTATCACGTACTGCTGTCCATTGAAAGCCAGGCTCTACCATCACATAGGAGCTATTGATGGTAGTTGAGTTTATTTTCAGATCACGCAGCTGAAGCTTCATGGCGTCACCTGAAATCGTCCCTAAATTATCCGGCAGTTCATTTTTACGATACTGATACCATTCGCCTGTAGCGCGAACTGCAGCTAGAATAAATTCACCGCCTAAAGAGGGAATTTGCCCTGTAAAGTCGAGACCTAGATTTTGTTTAACATAACCGATTCCGTGATTTGGATTGGTCAGGGTATTATCGTTTTCCTCGCTGCGAGGATTAATGTTAACAGCGCTTTTATCTCCCCAAAGAATGCCCCAAGTGCCAAAATCAGTATACTTTGTACCGCGCAGCAGTCTATAGGTGGGGATCTCATCGAAAAAACGCATTTCCTCTGGAGTTTTGCCAAGGGAAGAAAATACCCGCTGTGGTATCTCCTCGGATCTGGGCACAAAGTTAGTCCGATGATCCGCCAAATAATAGCTTGTAAAATCCCAGCCCAAAACATCGGTATTAAGCTTTATGGTCAACATTGGAGCCGAGGTATTGGGTAACTTCAAAGCACCTAGTGGATCTTCAAGGTTTAGGAAAGACCATTGGGCATTTTCCGATACCCGTTTGGAACTCATAGCGAAGTTAAAAGGGCCGCTTCGGGTATTCAGCACAAAATTATTGCTGATCATAGTTAGCTGGTTTCTTCCTCTTTCAACAGCTCGGGTGTAGAAAAGCAGTGGTAATTCTAAATAGAAGGGGCTGCTAGGTGTACCCCAAAATGTCTGAACAGAAACCCGAGTTCCACCCCAGCCTGCAAGGGAATTGCTAGGATTCAGAGATGGCCCCATAGCCCAATAATCTCTCCGCCAGTCAACAATTGCCGGGTTCGTATATTGGGGATCACTTGTTAAATATTGCTGGATATACCCCCGATAACGAAAAGGCTCTGCGCTTTGAACCTGCCAGCAAATAAAAAGTAGCGCTCCATAGATTAATAGCTTTGTTTGCTTCGGCATTATTTCCACCCCCGATGCCTAAAAACTATACCAGTAACTGACCATCATGTAGCCTGCCCAGGCATCTTCTGTGGAGCGCAGCTGGTTTTGCCATAGGGCAGCAAAATTATTCTCATCCCAGCTCTGCCAGGGTCGATTAGCTAAAACTTGCGTGGGAAGATAATCTTGATGATAGAAATCTTGTCTTGCCAATGAACCGGGTAAATTGATCCCCTCTTTAAAGATTGGCGCAGCACCACGGCCGAAAGAGACACCCAAATTCCCTTGCCCTAAAGCTAGCTTCAGGGACACAAAACCATTATGATGTTCTTGATCGAAGACTGTGTAGCCAATACGTACTGCTGCATCCTTAGAATGGGTATATACTAACTCATTATGAGAAATATTTTTCAGCCTTCC
>DIQB01000106.1:11373-11571 GCA_002427165.1 Firmicutes bacterium UBA5473 | reverse complement strand
CCCAAGGGGTAGCGTGCATCTAAATAACCCACAAGTGAGTTTCCTTTTTTTACATTTGCAAGATCTGTCTCTTTTTTAATCATCTCACCTGCAATCGTTAGCCTAGCATCGCGATTCTTTACCTTAAATTCATAGCTTTTCTCCAGATACGCAGAGAGACCAAGATATGAATAAGGACTGACCACCTGATCGCTCAGC
>DIQB01000106.1:3366-11154 GCA_002427165.1 Firmicutes bacterium UBA5473 | reverse complement strand
CCAGTCCGCAAATCTAAAGCCAGACTGTAGTTTGTCTGCCCTAGGTTCCCCGATAAGGTGGAAGTAAGCTTCGTTGTGGTTCCCTCATTGTTTTCCAATCCACTGCCCTTCAGCCGCCATACTCGCTCCAGAGTGTTTTTTAGATTCGCGCTCTGCCACCCGTGTCCTGCTGATGCGCGTAGGGCTTTAATGTAATCTTCATCTGCAAGAAAATTAGAGTTTTCCCCTTCCAAAAGCCAACTGTTTTGCGAGCCTCGATAGCCTAAACTGACATTTACGCCTCGTTGATCTTTTATTAAATAGGCGCCTGTTTTCGGATCACGCTCTAGCTTCCCTGCCCCAGCCCCATCTAAAGAGGCAATGTCCTGACCACGGATGGTGAAGGTAACAGGTAGCTGATAGATCTGTCCTTCTTTGGCAAAGGCAAGAGCTAACTTCCTTTTGCCCAGATAATCCACAACCGGACTACTATCTACAGCTTTTCCCAAAAGAGAACCTGCAGGATCAAAGAACAGCTGCGTCTTGCGCTCCAGCACCTGATCTGCAGCTGATCGTGGCAGAAGGCGCTCCAGGGGGGAGAACTGATCTTGCACTGCTGCCACTGCCTGAAAATCAGGCTCTACTGCTATTGCCTCCAAAGAGAATCGATTCCCTCCCAATTTTAAGTCAGCTTTGAAGTTCCCGGCCATACCTGCAAGTTTCCCTTTGAGTTCCGATGGATACCATCTTTTGACAAAGAACCCTCGATCATCAACCTGCCGTTGGCTATCATATTGATACCAATTCACATCGCTGCCAAAAACAGTTGTATTTATCTGGAGGTTGGAGCCGACTCGAGTCTTAAAATCAAAGCCATAGTTATTCTTCTCATATCCCCATCTGGTAAAAACTGTTCCCGCAGATAGGGAATCATCTGCATTCTTCATCCGAAATGAGGGATTCTCAACATTCTTCTGGCCTACAAAAAAGCCTAACTGGCCAAACTTTGTGTTCTTACCAACCTGGGCAAACTTGTACTGGGCAACCTCGTCGATAAAGCCGAACTCGCCGATTGTGCTGCCACCTAGCGGTTCTGCGGCTACGCTTTGGGGAATTCGCTCCCAGATGGGAATACCGGCTACAGCTTGATCAAAAAGCACATAAGCCCTTCCAACATACTCTCGAGGCATTTGTGCGTCGATCTTAAATGTAAGCAAAGGCTGCAGGGAATTGGGTCTTCTCATAATCCCTAGTGAATCCTCAAAATCAGCAAAACCAAAACGAGGGTCACCTATGGGCTTACTACTGGCAGCAAAGTTAAAGTTCGGAACTTTCATAGAAAAATGATAAGGGATATTCAGATAATCCTCTGCTACCAGCACTGCCTGCCAGCTAATACTGCTACCGCTTTCCCCGCGCACGCTAAAGGGATTGACACTCAGTGTCAAAGGGACAAAAGCTTCCACTTGGTTATCTGTTAATTTCATGTTTAAATTAATCTTGGTAAACTGACCCACATAGTAACCTGGAAGGACGATTCCTCCCTGATCACCACTGCGCCATGGATCCGTGCGCGTGTTTGAAGGATCAAAATTCTTTGGATCGCTAATAAACTCAGCGAAGATGTTACCACCAAGTTCCAGTTTGGCCTGGCAGGCAATGCCCACAATCATAACTAAGATCAGAGCCAACATAATGCGGGAATATGGTTTCATTAGAATTCACCTCTCTTAAAAACCATAGCTAGTACCCAGATAATGGGCATTGCCGGCAGGATGAGTTTTATAAGCATAGTCCACTTTCCAATTACCTTTGCCCAGGCCCAGTCCTGCAGTGAACATACCTGCCAGATCTACTCCTGCCCGCAGAGCAAAGTTCGGAGCGAGCCATGTTTCAACTCCAGCATAATAGTTGACTCTTTCCTCAACAAATTCGTATTTAACCTCGGCTAAAGCAACGAGCCTACCTAGTTCACCCAAACGCAAGCCTAATTTCCCCTGGGAGAGGCCAGTTGGGTCCTCAAGCACAGCAGAGAAACCAACCTTTGGCCGATTATGGTAAAGACCCATGGTAGCAAATATTGTGTTTTCGTCTTCAAATAAACCTTCCGGATCATCATCTACACTAATGGTTCGTCGCTGTGACCACAGCCCCAAGCCCAGATTCGTATTTTTTCTAACTTGCACCGCCAGTCCCAAACCCAGTTCAAGTTCCTGCCATTGATTTTCACGGGTGCTGCCCTGATTTTCTTCAGTTAAAAGAGCTGCTTCATTCAGCAGCAGAGCACCCCAATGCAATTTACCTGTTCTCCAGGCAAAACTAATGCTCTGTTCTTCAAAACCTGAAATAGCAAATCTGTTATTATAAAATAAACTTGCACCAACGCCTGAGGCTGTAAGCAGGGCCGGATTTTGGGCCAAAACCTCTCCAAAACCACCGCTCAGAGCGGCTCCGGCTCCACCTACACCAAGAGCCCGAGCGGAGCTGGGCATTATTTCAAATGCCCAGCTTCCAGCGGTGCAACTGGCAAGTAAGACCACTGCTAGTAAACCATAAGCTAGAGATCGCTTTCGCATACCGTATTCCTCCCTCGGTCTTCTCTTAATTCTTAATCCCCACTGCACCACTTACCACTCCTACATCAGGATTATCGCCACCGGTCGTACGAGCAAAGAGGCGGTAAATATATAATCCTGAACGCAGGGCCCTGCCATTTACTGTTCCATCCCAACTATAGCCATGATAGCCAGCCGGGAAAAATTCATCTGCAAGCAGAACGGCCACCATTCTCCCTGAAGCATCATAAATCGTCAGGGTAAGCTTACTTGCTTGTGCTAGGTTAAACTTAAAGGTGGTCTCTCCTCGAAGTCCCTTGCTACCTGGGGCAAAGGGGTTAGTCGAGAGGGTCAACTGATCAATCAGCTTCTTTTGTTCCCAGAGGGGAGCTGCGAAAATAGCGTAAACCCCAGTTTCTTCAATTGTGAAATTCAGATGGCCAGCTTCAACTTCTGTTGGCAGTGGTACCCACTCGCCGGCAGTATCACCGCTAGCTGCAGTCCAGCTACGATAGTAAGCTGCATATAGTCTTTCAGGCTCTACATAGTTTTTCTCACCTGAGGAAGCCATCACTTCCACCTTACCGTTACTATCTGTTGTATAGGGTAAGCTAACTGTGAGAGTCCCCGGTAGCTTGTTATCAGCTGTGGTAAGCTGATACATTTTTTCAGAGCCGAAATGTCCCGGAGGCAGTGTTTGCAGAACTTGCATTTTATCAGCACTAGCTAAATTTTGGATTTGCAGAGCTAAGCTTTCTGTGTAAACTCCCTCTGGAATATAAATGATAATACTCTCGCTCTCTGAGACTGGAGTTTCGATCACATAGCTTCCGTTTTCCAAATAAGGCTCTTGGCTCTCGAGCTCTGCCGGAGCTGTCTGAAATTCCCAGCTGCCATTGTAGATAAAGCCCTCTTCATCGGAGACACCCTGGATATTCAGCTGATATCTACTGTCAGGCTCCAAACCTACAAAAGCCATCTGCAAACACCCTACCACACCTGTGTTTGAAAACGTGAGCACTCCTTCTATTGCCTCTCCTTGAGGCTGCCCATTAGCGTCGATTAGTTGCACTGAAGCAGCTGTACTGCCTCTGTCGATGATGATTTCGTCGAAACAAACACTGGCATTCAAGTTTTGGTAAGGAATGTCTTTTGCTCCTGGCTGTGGATAGCTCTCAATAATCTGGGGTGCACGGGTATCTGTGGTCTTAAAGCTAACAGTTATAGCATCGCCCTCTGAGATGGAATTTGCTTCCCCTGTACCAACTACATCTGAAATCCCCCACATTCGCAGTCGATAGTACCTGTCGCTATTGAGTGCTACAGGTAACTGTAGAATCAAAGCTGCAGACTCGGTTTCGTCGTCAAAAAGATAATCCTCTACAAGACAATTACCAAGCCTGACTACATTTCCACCTGTGATCTCCTCTAGAATAAAGCTGCTATCGTCATCAAAAGCTACATCCTCATCGAAGGTTAAGGTAACCTTTTCTGTAGAGATTGCCACATTCCTAGCTTCATTCTCAGGGAGAGATTCCAAAAGCCGAGGAGGTGAATTATCCAAACCGATGATTTCCCACCCGGTAAGACCTGCCTCATTTGCAAGGTTCCCAGCTGTGTCCTTAACATCAATCAGCTGGATTTTATAAGTTAGATTGGACTTTAATTTTCTTGTAGGTTGAAAATACATGATCTGCTCTTTGGCAATCTGGGGATGCTCAGCTAATTCTAGCTGCACGAGCTCCCCGCCAAAGGTTGGATCTGCGGCTTTATTGCTTACTATATACGCATCTAGGGGATTGCCACTTCCATCGTAAGGAATTAATTTTATCTCTGCACTACTTAAATCAAGAGGTTTGTTAAATACGATCCAGACAGGATCTGTAACGTCAATACTCTCCCCTGGTGCAAGAACTGGAAATTTAGCAATAGCAATCGGTCCCCAGCTATCCTGGATAAATTTATATTGAAAATCCTTATTATATTTTCCTGCTTCTACGTTCACGCTAATTGTTAGTTCTTGCGTATCTTGCAAAGATGGATCTTGCTTTGCAATTGTCGCTGTAAAGGTGCCATCACTTTCGCTCACTCCACTTTGGGGAGAAATTACTACTGTGCTATCTGCAGAGGAAATAGAGAGTTCCCTTCCAGCCAGTGCTTCTCCACTACTGCCTATGAGCCTCACCTTTACCTGCCAAGCGCTGATTCCATCTGCCGGAACGCTATCTGCCTCTGGAAGCTCTGCTATTGGCAGTTTATCGAAGCCTGGAGCTAAAATTATTGTTTTGTCAGTTTCAACTATGTTGGTCACAGGTTTTGCAAATTGGAGTTCTTCTTGAACAGAAAGGACCTTCCCATCAATTTGGGCTGTAATTTCCACAAGACCTGCAAAGAGTGATGTGATGGAAAAATCTCCTGCTCTGCCTTGGGAGTTGGCATTTATTGCTGCCGGTGTAATTGTGATCTCACCCTCAGCTGGAGAGACCTTTATCAGTTTCACTTCAGGTCCCTCGGCAGAATATGCCATATTTGTGCCTTCATAGTCCAAAAGCTGCACTTCCACTATAAAGATATCTTCACCATTGGCCCAAATTTTTTCCGTTGGTGTATTTTTAATCATGAGCCGGCTATTATTTAGACTCACAACTTGCTGGAAATTCACATCTAAACTGGCTGCTTCAGTTTCGCCTACAAATGCAGTGAGGGTAGCCGGTGTTCTATCTAGAACGGTTGTGCTCTTGGCCGTTCGAAGCTGGAAGTAGGCATTACCTGCGCTATCTGTGATCCCGGCTCCTGCGCCTTTGTCTAAGGCCACGATTGAATCTGCTTCTCCTCGCGAGCTGGTAAGGCTTATAGCTTTGCCCACAACAGGATCCCCTAAAACATTGGAGCAACTAACCTTTACTTCTACTGTGTCTTGATTGGCCAGAGGACCTTGTAAAAGAGGATCCGCTATCGCATCGAGGGTACCATCGCCGTCTATGTCTTGGGAGAGTCCCATTTTATTGTTTATCGCATAATTTTCAAAGTCGTCAATTAGCATAATGTTGTCGATGTATTGGGTACCTTTACCAGCACCTGAATTATCGAATACCAACCTAGTAAATTTGTTGGCAGTGGTGTATCTGAAGGGAATATCTTCCACTGTAATGGGATCTATGCTGCCATCGAGGGCCTCTACAGTCACAGTATATTTTAAATCTGCGACTTTTCCTATTATAAAACTAATTCGATACCAAACAGCGGGGTTATAGGTACATATTTGTTGAGCAGCACCCTTACCATCCACCTCAATTGATGCGTTGAGAGTAAGGCCTTTAGTAAAAGTCAAATATGGCCCTGAGGAATTGCTATTATTGAGCCTTACAAAAAAAGTATCACAGGCTTGAGGCAAAATATCAAATGAAAAATAGACAGATTTATCACCGGCAATATCAAAATTCCAAGTTGCATTCAGTCGTGGAGAAGTGCTATCTGCAGCGATAGCAAGATATTGATTTCCAGGAGCCGGCGAATCATTGGCTATTGCTATCTCTCCGAGTATATTCCTCGTCAAATCAATTCCAGAGTCAGAGGCTGGTTGAAAGCCCCCCACTGGATATGACTCAAAATCTTCGTTGATGATCACAGCTGCAAGTGATGTACCAGTCAAAATTAAAAGCAGGAGCAGGTAGGTAGCACCACCTATAATCAAATTCCTTTTTCTCAATGTAATACCCCCCCAATTTTGGGATACCAAAAGGCTCATTAGTTATCCTCAGAAATAGTTATCTGGATATTATCAATAAAATCGCTACCCACACCATCTTTTGTATGCCAAATTTTCATCGCATTTAATTTTGATGCCCGATAGCGGAAAGGAATATCTACCTTTTTGGTTTCTGCACCAATCAGTGGCTTTACTGAAACAGAATAAGTCTGACTTGCTAAATTATCAACCTCAATTGTAACCCGATACCATGTTCCTGCCTTGTAGCGAATGATGGGTATAGATTTTCCAGGGCCATCGGATCCCTCTTGACCTGGTACTGCATAAATTCTGCCATCGGCATGGAAAGTAAGATAGGGTCCTACTCTATTACCATCCATCAATCCCACCCATAGTTGTTCAGTAGCTATAGGCATGATGTCTACACTAGCAACTAGGGGGGTGTTTTCTACTGCCTGAAAACTGACAATCAGCTCAGGCCTGCCTGCATCCTCCATCAATAAAGCCTTCTGACCATCGGATGCCTGGGAGGAAATTATAGTGACTCCTCTGCTTTTAATAAAGTCATTGCCGGTGAATGCACCATCAGCATACGTTTCAAATGATTCTGAGACCTTGGCTGCAGAAGCAACACTAGCACCAAACAAAACTGCTACACACAAAATACTAATTACCGTTGTCTTTTTCATAATTTCATCCCTCACCTTTCTGTAATTTGTTTTGAACCAAATTCATAGCTAACTTTACAGGTGGGGTGTTCCATTTTTGGGAACACCCACCTGCTTTTACTTATTCATTCAGCTCTACAATTAAAAATTCCCATGGTTCTAAAGTAAGGTCTGCTACGTTATGGTTTTTGCCATCGAGTCTGTTTGTTCTTCCTAAAACTGCCCTGCCGGATGGGCATGCAAAAAGTGTATTCCAGGAAAGTTCGGATAGATGTCGCGCCTCTCCCGTTGCATTAGCGATGAGTGCTAGAGATTTGCCGGGTCGACGATAGAGGCTCACCATCAGTTTTTCATCTTCACTTACAAGCCCATCTGTCCAATAGGGAATGAATTGACAATCTTCGGCACCAATATTGAAGGCAGTCTTCACTTCATTCCACCGATTGAAAATATCCGGTTTGCACCACAGTGGCCAAACCACAGGTTGATCATGGAGTAATGTAATCGCAGCCAAACTCTCAGACGCTAACTCATTAGTCTCATAACCTTTATCTTTAACCCACTTCAATTGAGGTAACAGCACAGCCACCGCACCAAATTTTTCTGTAGGCATCTCACCCTGCCAGCGCTGGGGATTGAAGTATGTGTAATAAAAATGATCGATCTCTACATCATCATAATTCTTTGGCGCTTCCCCGCGCAGCTGCAGATATGCTACATTATACTGCTCACCGCTTAGAAACGAGTCCATCATCGCCAGATAGGGCAAAGCCACAGTAGCTGACATGTGGGCTTGAAGATGAGTTTTCTCTCCCACCCGCTGTTCAAAAATATAGCGAATCCGCTTGACCATATTCCGAGAATCTGTAAAATTATA
>DIQB01000106.1:0-3108 GCA_002427165.1 Firmicutes bacterium UBA5473 | reverse complement strand
AACCTCGCCTGGGAGGGGTCTGAAAGCCAAGTATAGCCTCGTCGCAGTAGCTCTGGATTTGCTCCGTTGATATGCACTCGGTCAAAATAGGCAACGTTAGTTCTGCCTTTATCGGCTTTTACCCAATAACAGACTTCCTCCGGATTTTTAATGTTAGGATCTAAAAGCGCCACCCGCCAAATATCTGCCCAGTAGATTAAGAAGTTATCCTCAGGATCATTGCCACTGCGGCTTTTAGTTTTTACCCGCCAATTACGCCAGCCCTCAGCCGGCTTTTTCACAGGAGAGACCATAAAACCAAATTGAACCTGCCATTTGTCAGTTTTTATCGCCCGCTCATCCCTAAAAGTTATTTTCAAAATTCCATCTTTGTAGGAATAAAACGGCTGAATCTGCAAAGAGAGAGCCTCGGTTGATTCAATAAAGAAAGATACGCCATGTTCATCGTTACCAACCCAAATCAGAGGCCTGAAGTCAGAGGTCCATACTCCATCAATTTTCACTGTGTCCGAAGCTGCCATGAACGAGGGAGCTAACCCTATAGGTGCGCCTATGGAATGGACATATTTGGCAACTTCAGCCGGAATTGGCACCTCCAGTGTTACAGTTCCGATTTCCTCATCTTTAAGCTTTAGATCGTACCATAAATACGAATCAAAATCGCAGATGCCTTCCAAGTCGTAGTTGGAACCGGTGCTGCTGAAGCTCTTTCTTCCTGGCGCATCTTCCAGCCAACTGAGATTAGCATTAGCTTTCACCTGGGAGTTATTTACTTTCAGCTTTATCGGACCATCCAGCACAGAGCCTTTGAGGGTTGTCATCGCCTCGGGAAAACCTTGCTGAGAAAAATCGAATGCGAAACCGGCGCTTGATATTTTTGTTCCCTCTAGCTTCAAGGGGGAGAATGTCAAGGGAACATAGTCGCCACGCAAAGCTTCTATACCTACGGGGTTGGTTTCCCACTGGGACCTCGCTGCCAAGCTCTTTCCTTTGGCTATAGCATCCTCCATAGAGATGCCTGCATTTTCATCAAAAAACGTGATCGCAATTTTTGCATCGAAGATTTTACCTGTAGGCCATAGTTCATCATTGGCTGCCCAGAAATAAAACTTATGGTAAGCGCTATGATCATAGATTGCAGCCTTATTACCTGCACCCTTCATGCCATCGGTAAAAGACATTACAAAACCTGCTTTTTTCTGGGTATTGATCTGGGCTATCCATTTTGCGTCAGCTTTTACCTTCCAGGTTTTGTCACTATTTAGAGCACCTTGAACAATCTGTCCGTCTGCCAGTTCAGCCTTAAAAGCATCTGTCTCGTTAGTCCAACAATGCTGGAACATATATAAGTAATGGAAAAATTGATCCTGCTCTGCAGCCAATGTTACGTGCTGTACGATTCCATCGGGCAAAATCTCAATAGAAGCATTTTGCGCCAATCCCTTCAAGCGAGAGCGCTTGACCAATAGATAGCTATCGGTGGCAGTTACATCTTTCCCAAGAGAATTAATAGAGAGCTGGGAGAAGTTGTTATCTTCAACTTGGTAGAGATTTAGTAGTTCTTCTTTTCCCCCTTCTGTATGTCCTGAACCCACAAACTCGTAGCCCTGCTCTGACATAACAGTGCCATACCAACCATTTGGAAGTCCAAACTGATGTCCCTTCCACTGGATTCCATGAAGAGTCCAGGCACCTTTAGTAGAAATATCCACACGCAGATCTCCCACTGTTACTTGATAATCTGCAAAAACATTGCCGCCAATTAAAACTATCAGTCCCAACAATACGAAGAGTTTCAAGACCATGCTTTTATTCAAAATCCTCGCCTCCTCTATTTAAAATTATTTTCCCAATCCTCTCATGTAATGACTATTAACCTTTTGGGCAGCCTGTTTTGGCGTAATTTTACCTGAGATTAGAGCAATATAAGAGTCGCCAAGGATTTTTTGAACTTTGGCCATCTCTGCTTCATTTTTAACCAAATTTCGCTTTTTAGGATCGCGGATTCCGGCATTGACCACCTTTATTTTAGGATCTCGAATCACTTCCATCGCCACTGCCACAGACGGAGAAATTCCCTCAAGATTCTTGGGATCCTCTGCAAAGTCTTTTCTAAAAGGAACACCACCGTAGTATGCTAATTTCTTCTGAACATCGAGATTGAGTAACCACAAATTAAATTCTTTCGCCCACTGTTTATTTATTTCAGGTCTATTTTTCCAAATCCAACCGTTAAAATATGAAGTAGTGGTAATAACCTGAGACTGCTCTGGGCTATTGTTAGCCGGAAACGGCATAAAACCCCATTTGAAATCTTTCGGTGTAACTTCCTTCATCTCATTGGCAACCCAAGCTCCTACTGTAACCATAGCTGCTTTCCCTTGAATCAGCTCCATCTGGGATTGTGTATGATCGAAGCTGATGGTTCCGGGATGTAGATAACCCAAACGGGCAAACTGATCTAACTTTTCCATAGATTCTACAAATGCAGGCTGTAGATAGAGATTATCCGCATAGTTATATTCATCTTTTAGAAATTGCTCCCCACCTGCAATATAGGGAATCGCACCCCAGCTTCCCTTAAAATAAGCGTAGGCAAATTTTCCGGCCATCACAAGAGGATTCACATTCAAAGCCTTTATTTTCGCGCAAAGATCCAGGTATTCATTCCAATTTTTCGGGCTCATGTTCAACGCATGTTTCTTGAAGAAATCTTGATTAAAATAAACACCGCTGATGCTGGCTGAATGGGAAAGTGCATACATATGACCATAACTAAATAGCTTGTCGCGATCTCCCAATGTCCCATCTTTCACCAGTAGATCGGGCTTGTCATAAAAGGCCCTTTCCCAAAGCTCATCCTGGGGTTCCATTCTCTTACCATTAATCAAAGAAATCTCTCTTGCCTCTCCTGCAAGACCATAAATCCAATCTGGCATTTCCTTGTCATCACCGCTTTGTACAAGCGATTGAATTATTGTTCCATATTCTACTGCTCCACTTTCGATATATCTCACGTTTATATTTACATTTGGAAACTTCTCCTGAAAGGTATCTACTGCGTGCTGAAAATAATCCTTTCCTAAACCTTGTACAGGGAAAATAAAC
>DIQB01000043.1:46753-47175 GCA_002427165.1 Firmicutes bacterium UBA5473 | reverse complement strand
ATAAAGAGTATGACAGGATTATCGAAGAAGGAAGAATACAGAATCCGATACAGGAAAAGAAGCCGGGCAAACGCGGAAGACAGGCAAAAGGGAAAGTTCGTTCCCTTATTGAACGTCTGTCAGAATACAAGGACGCAGTCTGCCTTTTTACAAAAAACTTCTTTATACCATTTGATAACAATCAGGCCGAACGTGATATTCGTATGATAAAGGTAAAAACCAAAGTATCTGGATGCTTTCGTACCAAGGAGGGCGCCGATGCATTTGCCAAAATCATGTCTTATATCGGAACTTCCAACAAACATGGAATCAACTCATTTATAGCGGTGAAAAAGGCGCTTATGAATCAGTCAAACTTTATTTTTGATAAGGTCGACTGAACAGTTACCTTTTTATAACCTAAATTCCGCCCAAAAATATCA
>DIQB01000043.1:7292-46541 GCA_002427165.1 Firmicutes bacterium UBA5473 | reverse complement strand
AAAATATCACGCTGCTTTTTGGTAAGAGGATTGTGTAACAATAAACCAGAAGAAATTTTGACCACTTTATTCTTGCGGAGTTCGCGTAATGATTTATCAATACACAGATTATTGGCCCAGGTATAATCCCTTAAGACATTGTGAAGATGTGCTCTAAGGATAAGGTCGATAAAAGCGACGAACATTTTTCCCAGCGGTGGTTTTGGTGGAATGTACATGTAGCCTTTTCATATCAAACGCGTCCCCCCACCATGGGAGGTGGGATCCCTGGTTGTACGACTAAATGCAACCCCTGGGGGTGCATTTACTATATCAATTGAGCTAACCATGTTAAAATGATCGCGACCCCTTTTTCAAAGCATAGGTTTGTGATATAATAAGAGATGAAAAACAACGAGGGGGTTTTTTCTATGGCAAAACATATTAAGCGCATTGATGCAGGCACTATGCTGGCTCATGGCAGTAAACAAATTGGCTGCGGCGAATGTCAGGCTTCCTGCCAATCTGCATGCAAAACATCTTGTACTGTAGGCAACCAGAGCTGCCAGAGCGAAAAGTAAAAAATGGACATCTTAACTTATCTTAACGGTGGATCTTTCCACCGTTATTCCTTGTTTGGCACAAATATTCTCATCCACGGCAATACCGGTGCCATCTGGCAGTTAGATGATGCAAGTTGGGATCTTTTGGAGGGACAGGACCTGGCCCCCGACATTGAGGCAGAAGCCCTCGGGGAGCTTGAGGCTTTAGCCGGGGAGGCACAACGAGGGGAGGAGGCCTTTGCAAAGCAGGGGGCATTCTATGCCCAGAGGCTGGAGGAGGAAGCGAGCCAGATTAAATCCTTATGCTTAAATGTGGCCCATGACTGTAACCTTCGTTGCCGCTACTGTTTTGCAGGCAAGGGTGCCTTCGGTGGCGAGCGGGGATTGATGACGAGCCAGGTTGGACGCGCTGCCATCGATCTGCTCATGGCCGAAAGTGGTCCGCGTAAACATTGCGAAGTGGACTTTTTCGGAGGCGAGCCCCTCCTCAGTTGGGATCTAGTCCGGGAACTTACAGCCTATGGCAAAGAGGAAGCCACAAAGCGCGGCAAACAGATCCAGTTTACCCTCACTACCAACGGGCTCCTGCTAGATTCGAAAAAAATGGATTTTATCAACCAAGAGAAAATCGGTCTCATCCTTAGCATCGACGGCAGGCCTTCGGTCCACGACAGAATGCGGCCAGGGGTGGGGGGAGCTGGTAGCCATAGCCGAGTATTGGCCAAGCTCCAGGAGGCTGTGGCCCTGAAGGCTGATGACAATTGGTGGGTCCGTGGTACCTATACAAGCTATAACCTAGATTTCACAGAGGATGTGAAGTATCTGGTCGAGGCGGGTTTTCGCAATATCTCCCTGGAGCCGGTGGTCACAGATCAGGATTATCAGCTTAAAAAAGCGGACTTGCCCAAAATCGGGGAGGAATATAAGCGTCTTGCCTCTTATTATCTTGCCTGCCAAAGGGAGGGCAGACCATTTTCCTTCTTCCATTTTAATTTTGATCTTGCCAAAGGTCCCTGTCTTGCCAAAAGACTTTCAGGCTGCGGCGCAGGCCATACTTATCTCGCTGTGAGCCCTAGAGGCGATCTCTACCCTTGCCACCAGTTCGTAGGCCAGGGAGAGTATAAGGTAGGTACAGTTTTCACCGGAGTCCAAAGGCCACAGGTGGGAGAGAGCTTTCGCTCTGCCCATATTGTGAGTAAAGAAAAATGCCAGAACTGCTGGGCAAAGCTCTACTGCAGCGGCGGCTGTCATGCCAATGCTTTGGCGAAAAATGGTGATCTATTTCTTCCAGATGAATTGGGCTGTGAGATTCAAAGGCAGCGACTGGAATGCGCCATCGCTATCCACGTCCGAGCCAACGAAATTGGCGAAATCCCCGCTTGAGTTTTTCTTCAAGCTCGCTATAGGACTGTTGGCCTGCAATTGTGGCAAAGTATTGCGCTATAAGTGCCTCCTGGCGCCGGAGAACAGCTTGGGCCAGGCGCGGGGAGACATAGAGGATTTTTTTCAGTTTGTTTGGGATTGCAAGCTGGGAGCAAATCTGTTGCTCTACAAGATCCTCATAGCTATCTAGGCTCTGTCCTTTTAGGGCAGAGCCTATTGTTTGTGCTGCCAGCTGGCCGCTTGCCAGGGCATAGGCGATGCCTTCTCCTGAGAGGGGATCTGCAAGAGAGGCTGCATCTCCAGCCAACAGAGCCCGTCCCACCCTTAGCCTTTGGTTAGAGGGACCAGGTATGGGATGGGCGATCAGGCTTCGGGGCTGGGGAAGCTCTTGGCTTGCCAAAAAGCGCTGTAGGTATTTTTTTAAGGGGAGGGGCTCGCTATTTGAGGTATAAATACCCACAGACAAGCGATCAACTTTAGGAAAGATCCAGCCATAGCCAGTTTTGATGCAGCCGTAGTCCACAATGGCTTTTCTCTCATAGTGATGCAACCTGTCAGGAGGCAGAAAGAGCTCTCCCTCAAGACCAATTGCCATCCGCCGAGGCTTGTCCACGCCTAGGCGCCGGGTGATTCCAGTGGCGCCATCTGCCCCTAGCAAATACTGCCCCTGAATTTTTCCCAGGGGAGTTTCCACCTCGACACTATCCTCTGAAAGCTTCAGATTCAAGGCTGGGGTGTTGTAGTGGATTTGGGCACCAGCCTTTTGGGCTGCCTCAAGAAGGATCTGGTCCAGTTCGCTTCGGACTACGAATTTTGCAATGGGCCGCGGGGACCGATAGCTTACCTTCCTGCCCCGGCTGTGGATCTCAACTGTCTCTAGCTCCACATGGGGCGGGAGTTCGATCCCGTCTAGATACCCCAGCGCCCTGCCGCTGAGAGCGCCGGCGCAGCATTTGGTTCTGCCCCGCGCTTCTCTCTCTAGGAGCAAAACTTTGTGGCCAGATTCAGCTAAAATACGTGCTGCCTGGGAACCGGCAGGTCCTCCACCTATAACAATTACATCGAACATAATCTTATCCCTGTCTTCCTAGCCAAATGGAGCCTGCTAAAAAAACGGCTCCGCTCTTTGGACTTTCCGCCTCGGAAGGGGTGAGGGTTTCATCCTGATAGCGCCAATCATGTTTGCGAATAAATTCCGAGAGATCCCCCAATGTTTTTTCTGTTTTCGCAAGTTGCTTTTCCTGAAAAAAATCCTGGGCAGTTCCGGGTTTGCTCAAGGCGAGAAAGGCTCGCCAATGGTGCAGACAAAACGCGTGGCTATTTTCCAGGAGCTCCAGAAAACTGCCTTTGCCTAGGCCCTCGGCTAGGAGCCCTAGGTAGCCGTCTTCAATCTGGACCACCTGAGCGCAGATGGGACAGTTGTTTTGACTGCGCTTTTTTTTCTGCCACCTTCCCTTGGGGGGAGTGGGGATGAGGCTTGAGATTAGATCATGGTAGAGGATTGCCCTGGGCAGGGGAGGCCCATTGCCCTCTAGTAGGCGCGTGTGCCCAGGACAAAGTCCCTCTGCCTCACGCCAGAGGGCGCGGATTTTTACATCATTTACGTGCTCGCTTAAAAAACTTTCCATGTGCCAGCTGAGGGCATCCTCAATAATCTGGCAGATGGGACATTGCTTTGCCTCCAGGAGTGCCTCCTGAAGTTTGTGGGAGTCAAGATAGAAATTATTTAACATCTTTTGCCACCTCATGAGAACTGTTCGACAAACAGGTGGCAACTCCTTTATTTGCCCTCTGAGCTGTGGTATACTAGCGGAGGAGTAGTCGGGCACCGATGGCAAGTAAGACGATTCCCACCCCATCGGTAATGGTGAAAGCGCAACTTTTGAGGCCAAAGAGGCCAAAGTGATCCAAAAGGCCTGCAGTTGTAACCTGTCCTACAATAATGGCTGTGGTGGCAGCTGTGGCGCCAACGCGGGAAATGCTGCTTGCCACAAAGAAGGTGATCACCACACCCAAAAGTCCCCCCACCAGGGAGTACCAGGGAGCTTTTCCCAGTTCTAGGAGGTTGCCGTTGCCCAGCCGCAGCACAAACAATAAAATAGCTGATGCAATAGCCCCAACCAGTTGCACCCAGAAAGTGGTTTCCAACAGCCCCACGGCTTTGCTTAAAAGGGAGTTTAAAGTACCCTGCACCGCCATGGTGATACCAGCGATGGCAGCGATGAGAATGGGAAGCAATTTTACAGGCAGGAGGATCACATCCTTTGTTTAAGACTCAGAAAAATTGTGCCCCACTGCGGGATTTTTATACTAAAGAGGACCTATGGCTTGTGGTTCTTCTCTGTCTTATGCTCCTGGGATTGGCTGGGGGCCGGCAAAGGGGGGAGCTGGTGGTTATCGAAGGGCCCGGGGCAAGCTGGCAGCTGCCTCTGTTCGGGCCCGAGGAGCTCGTGGAGGTGGAGGGGCCTTTGGGTAAAACCAAAGTTGTAGTTGGTGGCGGCAGGGCACAGATTCTCTCCTCGCCTTGCCCAGATCATACTTGCGTGAACTGGGGGAAGATCAGATCTGGGGGACAGGCCTTGATTTGTGCTCCCAACCACGTGGTAGTTCGCATTTTAGGGAAGGGGAAATACCATGCCCTCACCCACTGAGAAACTAACGAAGATGGCTTTTTTTCTAGCTCTGGCTCTTGTTTTCCATTTAATAGAAGCTATCCTTATTCCGCCCCTGCCCCTTGTGGGAGTGCGTTTGGGCCTAGCCAATGTGGTGACATTGGCTGCATTGGAGCTATATGGGGTCAGCTCGTCTTTGGCAATCTCCATATTGCGGGTGCTTTTGGGCTCTTTTCTCACTGCCACCTTTGGCACAACCGCCTTTTGGCTGAGTCTGGCTGGAGCTATGGCTAGCCTTATGGTGATGGGTCTTTTGGCTAGAGTGCAAAAACCAAAGTTTGGTTTTTTAGGCCTCAGCATAGCTGGAGCTATGAGCCATAACTGGGCTCAACTGTTAACATATAGTTTGCTGGCAAGTTTTTCTGGGTTTAGTTATTACTTAGTCCTGCTGGCAGGTGCTGCCATCCCCACAGGGATGGTTGTGGCGTATTTGGCCTATCAGCTGTGCAGGCTAGAGGGGAGGCGTGGGAGATGCTAGATGTTCGCTCTGAACTGGCCCGGGTTTTTCCCCAGGGTCAGGCTTGCCAAAGGGCAGAGCTAGCTGGCCTGCTCAAGGCTGCAGGCATGGTGGAGCTTCAGGGGGCAGGGGGGATGAGCGTGGTCCTGGTGACCTACTGGGCAGCTGTGGCCCGCAAGGCCGTGAGCCTTTTTCGGGAGTTGTATCAGGTGCGGCCCACGATTTTGGCTTCACCCCAGACAGGGCTGCGGCGTGGTCATGAATACCTGATTCGTTTTGCCACCCCCAAAGGGATGGCACTACTACAGGATCTGGGTTTTTGGGAGGAGAAATTGACCTTTGGCATTCCCAAGCAGCTGGTCGAGAGCCGCCCTTGTGCTATCGCCTATCTTCGGGGCGTGTTTTTAGGCAGGGGTTCTTTTTCGGATCCAGATCGCAGTTATCACCTGGAATTTATCTGTCAGGAGATTACCTTTGCCGAAGATCTATGCAAGCTTTTGAGAGGATTGGGAATTAGGAGCAAGGTGGGACAGCGGAAGGATACTTACCTAGTTTATCTGAAGGATGCAGCTGAGATTAGCAAATTCTTAATCTTGACAGGGGCCCATGGTGGAGCTTTAGCTATGGAAAACACAAGGCTGGTGCGGGGGGTACGGAACCAGGCCAACAGGCTTGTGAATTGCGAGACAGCCAATCTTTCCAAAACAGTGGAAGCGGGCCTCAGGCAAGCGGTAGCATGCTCTAGGCTCTTGGCACATGGGGTGAAGCTGCCGCCACACCTGTTGGCTGTGGCCAAGCTTAGGATCGCCATGCCTGAGGCAAGTTTCCGGGAGCTTGGACAGAGGATGAATCCTCCCCTGGGCAAAAGTGGCGTTAACCATCGCTTGCGCAAGCTTCTGGCCATGGCCCAAGAGTTGGGTTTGGATTAAATAAAAGTCCTCACGAGCTGCACTACCGATCCTAGCAAAGAGAGCTCCTCATCTGGGGTTGAGATGGTCTTCACGCAGTTAGGAATAACAGGATGCACCAGGAGCGTGGGTGTGCCGGGGTAGAAGCGATGGATTTGGGGCTCTTCCTCAGTTAGGACAAAAACAAAGCTGCCTTGGCTGGGTTTTGCTTGAGGGTCGACAATCAGTAGGTCACCTCGGGAAAAAGTGGGGAAGTAATCGTTGCTTTTTAACCGATAAGCAAAAGATTTAGCTGAATAATCCGCAAAAACTGGCACCAGCTGTCCTTCTGTCTCCACCTGGCCTTGGGGTGAGAAACCTGTGGCCAGAGGCACGCCACGGGGCGGTGTCTCTGCACTTTGGCTTAAGTGTTCTGCTGGGAAAGGGTAGCCGGGGTTGTATTGACCTGTTAGCACTGCCTGTCTAAATTTGCGAATGCCTTTGTAGGGGCTTTTTTTGAGCCAATAGTAAATGGATTTTTCTTGGGCATAGCCCAGAAGATCCTTCAGCTCCCCCACGGTAATCTCGGGGTTAATGCGAATTGCCTGGGCAATGCGCTCTAGCTGTTCTGTGGTATCAACGCGTTTGTATGGGCTCAAAGTTTCGCCCTCCTCAAGAAGATTGATCTACTATTAATTTTAGGGACTGTTTTTCAAATACCTTTACCCGAAACCTGTCAATTTGCTTGATAAATCAAGGTTTTATCTACCCGAAACCTGTAAATAGGCCAAAAAGGTAATATTTTTCCTTCCCCTCCCATATATATTAAATAAGAACAAGCCTGGGGGGGTAGCTAGCATGCATGAGCCCAGCGAGTTGGAATTGATAAATAGGGGAAAACAACAGGATCCAGCTGCAAAGGAGGAGCTGATTCAGAGGTATTTGCCACTGATTAAATACATTGTGCGCAAGCACTATGCCAGCTTTATGGATCACGACGATTTAATTCAGGAGGGGATCATTGGCTTTCTGGCAGCAATTCAAGAATACAATCCCCAAAAATATCAGGTGAAATTTAGTTCCTTTGCCTATCTGTGCATTTTGCGGAAGATCTATAACATAATTAAGCTCACCACTGGCAACAAGCACAAGCTACTCAACGATGCCATTTCCCTCTATAGCTTTGTGAATCAAGAAGAGACCAGGACGGTGATGGATCTGGTGGAGGGTGAGGAGGTTGATCCCCAATGGATTGCCGAGGATCGCTTTGCTCAGGAAAAGATCAATCAGGTACTGCATAACCATCTGTCTTTGTTAGAATATGCAGTGGTGAATTTAATCATGGCAGGTTACTCTTCAAGTGAGATCGAATTCACTTTAGGTGTAGAGGCTAAAGTTGTGGATAACGCCCGGACTCGGGTGAAGGTGAAGGTGAAGCGGATCATCGATGAGTATGGTTCTCTTTTGAGCCCTCAGGTTCCGCAAAAGGTTCGCAAACGCAAGGATCTTTACCTGCCTTTGAAATGCAGCGCCCTGTAAACTTGTAGCTTGGTGGCGTTTTGTTACGGTATTGTAAATTGTATTTATTTGGGAAGGATTTACAGGAATGATGGCGAAACTATAAGAAGTTCTTTTAAGGAAGGGTAGAGAGGAGCGAGAGTAACTGGATTATGAAAAAATTAGATTTGGCGGAGGCAGAAAAAGAGCTTGACAAGCTCCGTCAACGGATTTGTGACCTGAACATTAAGGCGCCAAACTGCCTTCACACGGAGCAGCTCGGCAGTATAGACGGTAAAATGGACGAGCTTCTGGCCGCAGTTTTTCCTAAGTCGTCTCAACAAGAGCGCAGCTAAACACAATTTTGACTTTGGAGCATTTGCTCCTATTTTTTTTGGGGAGTGAAGCTATGACAAGTTATCTTGTCTCTTTTCAGCAAATCGCATCATTGTTAATCTTAATTTTTCTCGGAGTCCTAGGCAAAAAGAAAGGACTCATCACAGAGGGAGGGCAGAAAACCCTAGTCAATATCCTGATCTATTTCACCCTTCCTGCTCTGGTGCTGACATCAACAAATATGCCCCCCAGCACAGGTGCCCTCAGAACAGGGATTATCGCTGTTTTCCTAGGGCTTTTTCTGCGTTTGGGGAGCTTTTTTCTTGGACAAGCCCTTGGCAAGCTCATCCACTGGAGCCATGGTGAGCGGGCTGTATTTACCTTTCAAATGACCTTTGGCAATGCTGGCTTTATGGGCCTGCCAGTTTGTTTCGCCCTCTGGGGAGAGCACGGCGCGTTTTTAGGGGCCCTTTTTAATCTCTCCCATGAATTTTTACTTTGGACAGTAGGCCTTTGGCTCCTTTCCCGAGATGGCCTCGGCGACTGGCGAAAGCTACTGAGCCCACCTGGCCTTGCTGCTATTGTGGGTCTATTTTTCTTTGGATTTCATTGGCAACTGCCAAGCTTTTTGTCTACGATTTTAGGGCAGCTGGGAGCTGCCACTATCCCCTTGGCCATGCTGGTGGTGGGATCGCAGCTGCGTTTTACAGGGGCAAATAAACGCCAATGGGTCTTGCTTTTAACCCTCTCTTTTTTGCGGCTGATCGCGGTGCCAGTAGGTGTTTTTTACCTCTTGAGCCAGTTTGCACTGCCACAGCTCTTAGTTCAGGTGGCAACGGTGATCACTGCCATGCCCGGCTCGTCTATGATTACAGTAATCGCTGCGCAAGTGGATGGGGATGTGGAATTGGCCTCGGCTAGCACTCTCCTGACCACGATGCTATCTGCTATTACTCTACCTTTGATCATCGCGCTAATTGCTTAAAAGCAGGAAAGAACTGGCAGGGGGCGAATCTAAAAAGGGGTACACTATTTGCGAGGAGGAAGACAGATGCAAGCAGAAGTTGGAATTTTTGGCGGTTCAGGTTTTTATACTTTCGCTGAAGGGGAATGCAAGGAAGTTGCCATCGAAACACCCTATGGCGCTCCTAGCGATAAGTTGATCCTCACCACAATTGCAGGCCGCAAGGTGGCGTTCTTGCCCCGCCATGGCAAGGATCATCAGCTGCCGCCTCATATGATTAATTACAGGGCTAATCTCGCTGCCATGAAGCAATTGGGTGTGAAGTGGGTGTTTGGCCCCTGCGCTGCAGGCAGCCTTGAGCCCAAAATGAAGCCCGGTGATTTTGTGATTTGCGATCAGTTTGCCAATCGTACCTGGGGTAGACGTGATACTTTTTTCGACGGCCCCATCACCACCCATATTGGGGCTTCGGATCCATATTGTCCTCAGTTGCGGCAGCTGGCTATCGCAAGCGCCAAGGAGCTGGAGATCCCCTGCCATAGCCAGGGCACAGTGGTGGTGGTCAATGGGCCGCGCTTTTCAACTAGGGCTGAAAGCGCAGAGTTCCGGAGCCACGGCTGGCAGGTAATCAATATGACCCAGTATCCAGAGGCGATCTTGGCCCGGGAACTGGAAATGTGCTATGCTAATATTTCCCTGATCACAGATTATGATGTGGGTTTGGAAGGGGAGCCTAATTTAGAACCTGTAAGCCACGAGGCTGTGATGGAGGTTTTCCAGCAAAATATTGAAAAGCTCCGGGCCCTGCTTTTTCGGGCAATTGCAAAGTTGCCGCAAAAGCAGGATTGCAGCTGTGCCTCTGCCCTAAAAACAGCCAGGGGGGAGAGCTAATGCACGGACATTACCTAGATCCCGCCTTGGCTCCAGAGGGGGTAAGGCGGATTGAATGGGCTCAGCAGCAGATGCGTGTTCTCGAGGAGATCAATCGGCAGTGGGAGCAAACAAAGCCCCTTGAGGGCCTTAAAATTGCCGCCTGCCTCCACGTGACCACAGAGACTGCGAACCTAATGCGTGTGCTGGCAAATGCTGGGGCCCAGGTTGCCCTCTGCGCTTCCAATCCACTCAGCACCCAGGATGATGTGGCAGCGGCTCTAGGCGAGGTCTATGGGATCGCTACCTATGCTATCCGGGGCGAGGATCGGGATACATACTACCAGCACCTCGAGCAGGTGCTGGCTATAGAGCCCCAACTTACCATGGATGATGGTGCGGATCTGGTCTCGACTCTCCACAGTCGCTTTCCCAAGCAAGCAGCGGCCATGCTAGGCGGTACCGAGGAGACAACCACAGGCGTCATTCGTCTGCGGGCCATGGCCCAGGATGGCGAGCTTAAATATCCAATTGTGGCAGTGAACGATGCCTACACCAAGCATCTTTTCGATAACCGCTATGGCACAGGCCAGTCTACAATTGACGGCATCTTGCGCCTGACAAATCATCTTCTAGCAGGGAAGATCTTTGTGGTGGCAGGTTATGGCTATTGTGGCAAGGGCCTGGCTCTAAGAGCCCGCGGCATGGGAGCGAATGTGATCGTCACTGAGGTGGATCCTCTAAAGGCTCTGGAGGCTGTGATGGATGGCTACAGGGTAATGCCGATGAGTGAAGCTGCCCCAATAGGCGAGGTTTTTGTGACTGTTACCGGAGATATCAATGTAATTGACGCTCATCACTTTCCAAAGATGCGAGATGGCGCGATTTTAGCAAACAGTGGCCACTTTGATGTGGAGATCAATACCAAAGCCCTCAGTGAGCTCGCCTCAGCTGTCCGGGAGGTGCGGGGGGGCGTTGATGAGTATACCCTAGGAGATCGCAGAATTTATCTCCTCTCTCAGGGGAGGCTGGTGAATCTTTCCGGTGCCGAGGGGCACCCTGCAGTTGTGATGGATATGAGCTTTGCCAATCAAGCACTCTCTGCCCACTGGCTCTACACTAATCCTGAAAAAATTGCACCTGGGGTGCTAGCTGTGCCTGAGGAGCTGGACAGCCGCATCGCCAGGCTGAAACTAGAGAGCATGGGTCTTACCATTGATACCTTAACTGCAGAGCAGAAAAGATATCTCTCCTCCTGGCAGCTAGGAACATGAGAGTCCTCCACCTGCTCCCCTACCTTGAGTTAGGTGGTACGGAGCGAGCAGTATTTATTTATGCAAAGCCCTTCCCGTCTGGGAATCCAAAGTTTTGGCGCCTCATGGCTCTGGTGAGGCGCCCTTCCAGAGGGCAGGGCTACTTTTGTCCTGAAGAGGGGGTATAGAAGGGTTTTGGCTCTGGGTTAATTGAGGGGTGTGCTTGGCATTTTTTTGTCTTTCCGTTGACTACAAGCTTTGGCAATGCTATGATACCAATAAACTTAGACGGCTAACTAAGTCGATAAATTAAAACGGTTAATTGATGAGGTGCATAATGGGTTTTAATGAACAAGCTTCAATGGGTTTTTTATTTGCCGAGGTTGTTAGGTTTCATTACCAAAGGCTACATTTCCTTTTGGGGCAGCTAGGTCTCTATCCAGGCCAGCCTTGGATTTTGTATCTCCTCTGGAGGCAGGATGGGAGGACACAAAAGGAGTTAGCTGAAAAAACTCAGCTGCGGCCCGCAACAATCACGGTGATGCTCCAGCGGATGGAGCGAGCTGGATTTATTCAGCGCAAAGTGGACACCGAAGATCTGAGGGTCTCCCGGGTCTACCTTACAGAGAAGGGGAGACAGCTTCAGCCGCAGGTTGAAGCTGTTCTCAAAACTTTAGATCAAGAGAGCCTCCATGGCTTCAGCTCCAGGGAGCGGGAACAGCTCAGGGGCTACCTACAGCGGCTGCGGGACAACTTAAAAAAAGAATAACTTCTGCCTGTTGAGATTATTAGATGGAGGGTATTTTGCTTGAGAAAACTTTTTGCCTACCTCAAACCTTACTGGCGTGCAGCCCTACTGGCACCTTCCCTGTTGCTTCTGGAGGTGGCAGCAGACCTAGCCCAACCCATCCTCATGGCAAGGATCGTGGATCTGGGAATTCAAGGGGGAGATCTATCTTTGATCCTCCGCACTGGGGCCCTGATGATTGGTGCGGCTTTGGTGGGTGTGCTAGGGGGGATGGGCTGCACCTATTTTGCCAGCATTGTTTCCCAGAATTTCGGCACAGATCTACGCTCGGGTTTGTTTGCCAAGGTGCAGTCTTTGTCCTTTGCTAACTTAGATCAGTTTAAGACAGCATCTTTGATCACTCGCCTTACAAACGACGTTACCCAGTTGCAAGGCGTGGTTTTGGCCATGCAGAGGATCATGGTCCGGGCGCCACTGCTCTCTATAGGCGGGATCATCATGGCTCTCTATATTAATCCCAGCTTGGCATCGGTGCTCTTGATCGCAGTGCCGTTGATGGTTGTGATTCTCGCTGTGGTACTGAAAAAGGGATTTCCCCTATTTGCTACTGTACAGAGGAAGCTTGATGGGGTAAATAGCGTAATCGGGGAGAATCTCTCAGGAGTTAGGGTAGTGAAGGCCTTTGTACGGGCAGATTACGAAAATGAAAGGTTTCGGCAAGCAAACGGTGAGCTAGCAGCCACTGGGATCCAGGCGCAAAGGGTGGTGGGCCTGATGATGCCTGCTATTTTCTTGATCATGAACCTGAGTATTGTGGCTGTTATTTGGTTTGGGGGCCTGAAAGTGGATCAGGGGCAGATGCAGGTAGGGCAGGTAATGGCTTTCATCAACTACCTGACGCAAATCCTTTTTTCCCTGATGATGGTGGCGTTTATGCTGATGATGGTCTCCAGGGCTAAAGCATCAGCCCTAAGGGTGGCAGAGGTCTTAGAGACCAAGCCCCAGATTGTAGATCCAGCCTTCCCCCAGGACCCAGCGGGTCCTGGGGGACAGGTGGAGTTTCGGAATGTCTCTTTTCAATACAGGCCCGGGAGCAAGCCTGTGCTGGAGGAGGTCTCATTTATTGCCAAGCCAGGTGAGAGGGTTGCTATCTTGGGCACCACAGGTGCTGGCAAAACTACACTGGTCAATCTTATCTCGAGATTTTATGATGTTTCAGAGGGCAGCCTGCTGGTGGATGGGGTGGATGTGCGGGATCTAGAGCTAATGACACTACGGCAAAAGATTGGTCTTGTGTCTCAAGAGTCTATTCTCTTTTCAGGCACCATCGCCGAAAACATCCGTTGGGGCAGGGAGGAGGCCACAGCCGATGAGGTTATAGCTGCGGCGAAAGCGGCGCAGGCACATGATTTTATCATGAGTTTTCCCCTAGGCTACGATACCATCTTGGGCCAGAGGGGAGTAAATCTTTCAGGCGGGCAGAAGCAGCGGCTGGCTATTGCCAGGGCTCTTTTGAAAAAGCCGCAAATTTTAATCCTCGACGACAGTACCAGTGCAGTTGATCTTGGCACTGAGGCTCGAATCCAGGAGGCGTTGCGAGGAAGACCACAGAAGCAGACTACGTTTATCATCGCGCAGCGGATCAGCAGCGTCCTGGAGGCGGATAAAATTATTGTTTTGGAAGAGGGGCGGATTTCAGCTATGGGAAGCCACCCAGAGCTTCTGGAGGAAAGCCCCGCCTACAGGGAGATTTGCAGATCACAGCTGGGAGAGGAGGCGGTTTAATGTCAAGGCAAAGGCCTCCTTTGGGCTTTCGCGGTGGACGGCACAGAGGGCTCTTGGGCCCTGGGGGTAAGGCACGGGATTTTAAGGGCACATTCAGGAGACTGTGGTTTTTTTTAGGCAAACAAAAAAGAGAACTGATAGTTGTTTTTCTGTTGGTATTGACAAGTTCAGCCCTGTCATTGATGGGACCCTATTTTATTGGTCGGGGGATTGATGCCATGGCAGGGGGCAGGGGTGCAGTTGATTTTCAGCGTTTGTGGCAGATCGCGCTCTCGCTCCTTTTAATCTACAGCATCAGTGCACTTTTTACCTGGCTGCAGACCTATCTGATGGCAGCGGTTTCCCAAAATACTGTGCGGCAGCTACGGGAAGAGCTCTTTGCTAAGCTCCAGACCCTACCTTTGGTTTATTTCGATGCCAGGCCCCATGGGGAGTTGATGAGCAGGCTGACAAATGATGTGGAGGTTATTAATAACACGCTGAACCAAAGCATTACGCAATTTTTTTCAAGTACGATTACAGTTTTGGGCTCTTTGGGGATGATGATCTGGCTCAGTCCCTTGCTCACAGGTCTGAGTCTAGTGTCAATTCCCCTTGGTATTTTTCTCACAGCCAAGATTGCAGCCCACACCCGCAAGTACTTCGGGGCCCAGCAAACGCAGCTAGGCCAGCTCAATGGGTACATTGAGGAGACAATAACAGGGCAGCGAATTGTGAAGGCTTTCAGTCGCGAAAGAAGGGCCCAAGAGGAGTTTGACCAGCTGAATAATAATTTGCGTGATGTGGGGATTCGGGCCCAGATTTTTTCAGGGCTAATTCCACCTTTGATGCTGGTTGTCAATAACCTGAGTTTTGCCTTGGTTGCAGGCTCTGGCGGCTGGCTGGCCATCAAAGGTTCCCTCTCCGTAGGTGTGATCGCGAGCTTCTTGAACTATTCCCGCCAGTTTGCCCGTCCCATAAATGAGCTGGCAAATCAGTTTAACCTGATTCAGTCTGGCCTCGCTGGGGCTGAGCGGGTGTTTGAAATTATGGATGAGGAGGCAGAAGCCAAAGACGGTGCACATCGGCCCGACACAATTTTGGGGGAAGTGGAGTTTCGGGATGTATCTTTTGGCTATCGGGCAGGAGAGCCCGTGCTTAAGAAGATTAATTTGCAGGCGCGCCCAGGGCAGAGAATTGCCCTTGTGGGGCCAACAGGTGCCGGGAAGACCACAATTATTAACCTCCTCACTCGCTTCTATGAGGTGGATACAGGGAGCATTCTTTTAGATGGCCAGGAGATTAAAACCATGAGCAAAGATCGCCTCCGGGAATCTTTGGGGGTTGTGCTGCAGGATGCTTATCTTTTTTCTGATACAGTGAGGGAGAACATTCGCTACGGTAGGCTCGCTGCCTCAGACGAACAGGTGGAGGAGGCAGCGAAAATGGCAAACGCCCATGGTTTTATTCAGAGGCTTCCTCAAGGCTACGATACGATCTTATCTGAGGAGGGTGGGAATCTGAGCCAGGGACAACGTCAGCTTCTCACTATTGCTCGAGCAATTTTAGCAGATCCTGCAATTCTGATTTTAGATGAGGCCACCAGCAGTGTTGATACCCGTACAGAGATGCATCTGCAAGAGGCCATGGAAAAGCTGATGCAGGGTCGCACAAGCTTTATCATTGCTCATAGGCTCAGCACGATCCGGGATGCTGATGAGATTTTGGTAATTAATCATGGGGAAATTATTGAGCGGGGAACCCACGATGAGCTCCTCGAGGCTCGTGGTTTTTACCATAATCTGGCAACAACCAATCAAGCATTAGCATGAAAATCTCTGCAACTTGGCAGGAGATCCCACAAGCCCTCTCGAATTTTGAATATGGGCAACATAGCGGTGCGAATTTCATAGCGGAGATAGGCCCATAAAAAAGAGGGAGTTGATGGGTATTGACAGACAGGCAGCTACTGGAATCTATTGCCTCCCGGCTAGGAACGTTGGCCGATGAATTTTCGTCATTTCGTGAACAGACAGGAAAAAGGTTTGATAGGCTAGAAGAAGAGCTGAAAAGCTTTCGACCAAAAGTTGATGCCAAGTTTGCGGAAGTTGTAGCTAGGCTTGTGAACTTGGGAATTAGACTCAAAGGCATTGATGTTCGACTTGCGGATGCTGTAGATATTGAGGAACGTTCCTTTGATGTTGAAACTAGATTGTCCCAGATAGAGGCAAAAGTTGAGAAAATAGAGGGACAGATTTGCAATTTGCAAGCCAGAGTAGAGTTGTTACAACTGGAAGCAAAATCTGATCAAAATCAGGAAATAATCAGGCTGAACCCGTATCAGAGTGCTGTTTTAGAAGTTTTAGGTGAACATACGGTAGAAATTGAATTGTTAAGGCGCAGACTCGACAGAGAGTTGGGAAAAGCCAGCTAGCCAATTATAAAAGCACTCCCCTTCCTCCACCCCGGGGTGAAGGAAGGGGAGTGCTTTTGATATAGAGGGAACTAATATACTGGGACCCAGCTTATACCTTGTTTTCATCACTTCAAATATTGATAGGCAACTGATTGAGTGCAGTCACTCCTTTTTTCATATGATCTTTGCAGTAATATCTGCAAAATCAACACATGTTGCAAATCTAGAGCATTAGAAAGATCAATTGTCTGAGTACCGAAGTATATTCATCTCCTACTGTGACAGCGTAGCAAACTGTTTTCTTGACTTGCTACATTGAAAGTGTTATTATAAGGAAAATAAAATATTTAACTGCTCTTATCCAGAGAGGTGGAGGGACAGGCCCTGTGAAACCTCGGCAACCTGGCAATGCCAAGGTGCCAATTCCTGCAGGATAGGTGGAAGATGAGAGCGCATTTTTTTGCGCGAACCTCTTTCAGAAGCTGGAAGAGGTTTTTTATTTAAGAAAGGAGCTACCAAGAATGAGTGAGCGAAAGTTATTTACCTCGGAATCTGTAACAGAGGGACATCCAGATAAGATCTGTGATCAGATTTCCGATGCAATTTTGGATGAAATGTTAAAGGGTGATCCCCAGGCTCGGGTTGCCTGCGAGGTGGCAGTAACCACGGGGCTTGTGCTGGTGATGGGGGAGATCACCTGTGGTACTTATGTTGATATTCCCAAAGTGGTTCGCGACACTATCTGCCAGATCGGCTATACTAGAGCTAAATATGGCTTCGATGGCGAGACATGCGGTGTTATTACAGCCATCGATGAGCAATCAGCAGATATTGCTTTAGGTGTGAACAATGCTTTAGAAGACCGGCTAGGGGAGAGCACAGATTCCGATCTGGGGGCAGGAGACCAAGGGCTGATGTTTGGTTATGCAACAGTAGAGACACCAGAGTTGATGCCGCTGCCTATCTCTTTAGCCCATAAGCTAGCCAAGCGTTTGTCTGAGGTGCGGAAGGAGGGAATCCTCTCCTATCTGAGGCCTGATGGCAAAAGCCAGGTAACTGTGGAATATGAAGGGGACAGGCCTGTAAGGATTAATACCGTAATCCTCTCCTCCCAGCATGGCCCCGAAGTTGAGCATGAGCAGATCTTTGCTGATTTTAAGGAACATGTAGCAAAGCCAATTCTCCCAGCGGAACTTGTGGATGAGGAGACTAGATTTTTGGTTAACCCCACAGGCAGGTTTGTGGTGGGAGGACCCCAAGGGGACTCAGGCCTTACTGGCCGCAAGATTATTGTTGATACATATGGTGGCATGGCCCGCCACGGAGGAGGCGCTTTCTCAGGTAAGGATCCTACAAAGGTGGACCGTTCCGCCTCCTACGCAGCACGTTATGTGGCCAAAAATATCGTGGCTGCAGGCCTTGCAGATCGCTGCGAAGTGCAGCTGGCCTATGCCATCGGAGTTGCTAGACCCGTCCAGATTGGAATAGACACCTTCGGCACAGGCAAGGTTAGTGACAGACAACTTGAAAAACTTGTGGACAAGCACTTCGATCTGAGGCCAGCTGTGATTATTCGGGAGCTAGATCTGAGAAGGCCCATTTACAAACAGGTTGCAGCCTATGGGCACTTTGGGCGGTTGGACCTAGATCTACCCTGGGAGCGGACAGATCGGGCTGAAACCCTACGAGCGGCGTTCTAGACGCAGGGCCTCACGCATCCCATCGAAATAAGCATGGTTTAGGGCAAGGTAGAAGCAGAACTTAAAGAACCATTGCCAATTCTTTCGCTCCAGAAAAGTCAAGAAGCGCTCGGTAGCTGGCCAGTGGGGCCAGCCACCGAGGCTCAAGAGTCTATCGATCAGAAAAAAAGGCCAGGCAAGCATGGTTGAGAGCTTTACTCCAAAGACAGGATGCTTGCGATAATAGAGCAGGGCCATATGTCCCCGTTCTCGCTCTCGTTGCCAAAGAGCTTTAAAATGCACCATTCCCACTTCATGCTTAAAGTGATAGCCCACAGCCTTGGGTTCTTTCTTTGCCACAAGCCCGCGCTTCTTTAGCCTGAGGCCAAACTCCAAATCTTCCCAACCATATTCGTTGAAATCCTCATCGAAAAGGCCAGCTGCAACTAGTTCCTCCAAGGAAACTGAAGCATTGCCTGTGGCGAAAAAGGCTCTGGAAAAATCCATTATATTTTTTTTGGTCTGGGGATTTTCCAGATTTGTAGTGTGGATCACAGGACCATGGACAACTAGTTTTTGCTCTGGAGTGGCTCTGTGGGCTGCCAGGTGCGAGGCGAGAAACTCTGGCACGACAATCAGGTCGCTATCCACAAAGACCACAATTTCCCCTTGGGCCATTTCCAGACCTCGGTTGCGGGCGCCAGAGGGACCCACATGCGGGATGCGCTTCCAGCGCAGTGTAGGCTTGAGATCGAGGCCCTCTAGCATCTCTACTGTGTCGTCTGTGGAGCCATCATCGATGACAACGAGTTCGTATTTCTCAGGGGCCAGGGTTTGTTTGGACAGTGAGGCCAGGCAGCGAGCTACAATGTCGCGCCTGTTGTATGTTGGAATAAGAACAGTTAGCTCTGGGAGCAAGTTACTACCTCCTTGCATTTTGGCTTTTGCTGTTATTATACCACACCTAGAAAGGGGCGCAAATAGTTGGCAGGTATAGATCTAGATTCTCTCAATCAGGTGCTCGATCACGCAATTGCAGCAGTGGTAAATAGCAAGGAGGAAGTTTTTCTCATTGCTGAAGATGGGCGCCAGGAAATGGAACGTTTACGGAGCCAATTAAAAGAGTTGCAGGAGTTAGCCCTCCAGACCACTATGGAAGTGGATAGAACTGAAAAGCGTACCCGCTATGCTCGCACCCATCTAGCCCAGGTGAGCCGGGATTTTAGAAATCACAGTGAAGAGCAGATCAGGCACGCCTATGAGGTGGCAAATGCTTGTCAGACAGAACTGCTCCTCCTCAGGCAGAAAGAGGCAGAATTGAGGGGAAGACGTGATGAGCTTGAGCGGACAAATGCAAATATGGAAGAGCTAGTGGAGAGGGCCGAGGTGATCATGAGCCAGATGGGAATGGCCGCAACAATGCTCACAGGCAGCTGGACACAGGTTGATGAAAAACTGCAGCAGTTGGATAACTGGCAACAACTAGGCGCTAAGATTATCGTGGCTCAAGAAGATGAACGGCGCAGAATTGCCCGGGATCTCCACGATGGGCCAGTGCAAACCTTAGCAGGAATTTCTCTGCGCACAGAGCTATGCCAACGCCTGTTGGAACTGGAGCCTCAGCGGCTGGGCAAAGAACTTGTTCACCTGGAGCGGATGGTTAGAGAATCAACTTGTGATCTCAGGAAGATTATCTTCAATCTGAGGCCTTTTGCGTTAGATGATTTGGGGATGGTCCCTGCCTTGCAGAGGATGTTCCAACGGCTTCAGCAGGATGATGGTTTTCAAGTTGAGTTTGTAGTGCACGGGGAGGAAAGGCGTCTTGGTAGCACGAAAGAGGTTGCAGTTTACCGAATTATTCAGGAGGCACTTAACAATGTGTCCAAGCATGCCGAAGTTAATAATGCAACAGTAAAAATGGAATTCTTAACTGGGGGCCTCAGAATTCAAATTACGGATCAGGGCTGCGGTTTCACTCCGGAACATATTCCTGAGGATAGCCACGGCCTAGTCACTATGCGAGAGCGGGCAGAGCTAATTGGTGGCTCGCTGTCGATTTATGCTCGGGGCCAGGCTGGAACCACAGTTGAGCTAATCCTTAAGGAATGAAATAGAGGGGGCTATGGCAGGATGCCAATTTCACTTTTGATTGCCGATGATCATGCACTGGTGCGTGAAGGACTTCGAAAGTTTGTTGAGCTGGAACCAGATTTAAAAATAGTAGGAGAGGCAGCCACAGGCGAGGAAGCTATGACTTTGGTGGCAGAGCTCTCCCCCCAAGTTGTGATTATGGACCTGAGTATGCCTGGCAAAGGAGGAATCGCTGCTACTGAAGAGATAACTCAGCTCTATCCTGAAGTAAAGGTTATTGCTCTCACTATGCATGATGATCTTGGCTACCTAATGGAGGCCATCAGAGTTGGCGCTCGTGCCTTTCTCCTGAAGGACGTCAATCCTAAGCAAATTATTGGTGCTATTCGCATCGTAGCTGGAGGCGGTGCC
This sequence comes from Firmicutes bacterium UBA5473, assembly GCA_002427165.1. Taxonomy (GTDB): domain Bacteria; phylum Bacillota; class DTU084; order DTU084; family DTU084; genus UBA5278. The sequence continues at coordinate 26,571 of DIQB01000043.1, read as the reverse complement.
TATCTTCCGCCACGCTTCTTAAATGAACTATTGGCAGAGGTGGCTGGGCTTCTGAATAAAAAGGGAGTGGTGGAAAATGAGGGAGGCTGGGATTCCTTAAGCCAAAGGGAGCGGCAGGTGTTAGGTTTGGTTGCTCAGGGGCAAACCAACCCCGAGATCGCAGAGGCCCTCTTTATTAGCCCGCGGACAGTGAAGAACCATGTGAGCAATATTCTTCGTAAGTTAGAGGTGCCCGATCGCACCCAGGCAGCTTTACTTGCCCAAAGGATGGGATTGCTCGCCCAAGATTAAACTGCCAATAACTACCGGAATTAGCCGCTATCCCCTATGGGAGACTAAGAGTAACCACCAGATAGGAGGTTACTAAATGTCTTCACAAAACAAGGGGGACTTCCCACCTTTATTCAAGGAGCCTTTGCATGCAGAGCAACCCCAAGTTGAGGAACCGCAAAAGCCCCTTGATACCATCACACAACTAGGGCAAATGCCTATGCCTCCCCAGGAGCCCGATCTAAACTTCCACTGCATGACCATAGTCGGTCAGATTGAAGGACATATTATTCTCCCGCCTAAAAACAAAACCACCAAATATGAACATCTGATCCCGCAACTTGTGGCCATCGCCCAAAGCAAAACCATCAAGGGCCTGCTTGTGGTTTTAAATACTGTAGGTGGCGACATTGAGGCTGGCCTTGCCATCGCTGAAATGATCAAAAGTCTGCCTAAGCCTTCAGTCTCTCTGGTTTTGGGTGGAGGGCATTCCATCGGTGTTCCCATAGCTTGTTCCACTAACTATTCTTATATCGCTGAAACCGCCACCATGACTATCCATCCCATCCGTCTCACCGGGATGGTGATCAGCGTACCCCAGACTTACGAATACCTAGAGAAGATGCAGGAACGCGTAACTAAATTCGTGGTGGGTAATTCAGGAATTGCAGAGGAACGCTTCCGGGAGTTAATGTTTCGAACCGGTGAATTGGTGCGGGATGTGGGCACGGTCCTCATTGGCAAAGAGGCTGTGGCAGAGGGGATCATCGACCAGGTGGGGGGAGTGGGGCAGGCTCTAAACAAACTCCAAGAGCTGATCCAACAGCAAGAAGCAGAAGGCAGCGAGGTGCTTCAGTGATGTTATACACAGTGATGCCCCTGGATGTTATCTTTCAGGAGGAAGAGGAGGGTGGCTATCGGGAGCTAGAGCTTGGGGGAGTGCAGCTTCAGGTTGAAGAGACCTCTCCGGGCTGGGGGACAATAGCAAGGGTGATCAGCACAGACCCTCGCGCTTTTTTAGACCCCCGCTTTCAGCCTGGAGTCCGGGTGCAGATTTAATCTCTATTTTTCCTTTTTTTAGCAGGACTTTTCCTCCAGATGACGAAAGCTTTGGAGGAAAGTACTGCTTTTTAAAAAGGAGTGAGGGAAAATGGAGAAAGTAAGGCTGGGAGTCATCGGCGTGGCCGGCCGTGGCGCAATTGCTAAATATTGGGCAGAAGATCCTAGAGTGGAACTAGTAGCCGGAGCGGATCCAAACGAGAAAAGTCGAGCTACCTTCCTCGAGGCTCACCCCCAGGCTCAGGCATATATAGATTACAGAGAGCTTCTTGAACGAGATGATCTGGATGCCATCGCTGTGGCCTCCCCGGACTTCCTCCATGAGGAGCATGCTGTGGCAGCACTTGAGGCAGGTAAAGATGTTTTTTGTGAAAAACCCCTGGCCATCACAGTGGAGGGCTGCGACCGGATTCTCTCTACTTGGAAGAACTCTGGCAAAAAGCTCATGGTTGGTTTCAATATGCGTTACATGAACATGTTCCGCACTATGAAGGAAATAGTGGATAGCGGCGTTATCGGTGAGATTAAAGCTGTGTGGGTGCGCCATTTTGTGGGCCATGGTGGGGAATTTTACTTTCACGATTGGCATGCCACAAAAGGAAATTGTACATCCCTACTTTTGCAGAAAGGTTCCCATGATCTGGATATTATCCACTGGATCACAGGGCAGTATGGCAAAAGGGTAGCTGCGTTTGGTAGCCTGGATTACTATGGCGGGGATAAGCCAAATGATCTAACCTGCCCTGAGTGTCCCCAAAAGGATACTTGTCCAGATGTAGGGAGGCGCCTGCTTCAGTGTGCCTTCCGCCAAGAGGTGGATATTGAGGACAACAACGTGGTAATCATGGAGCTAGATGGTGGCATCAAAGCCTCCTACCTGCAGTGCCATTTTACCCCTGATTATCATCGCAACTATGTTTTTATTGGCACTGAGGGCCGGCTGGAGAACTCTGAGCCCGACGGCAAGGTGTGGGTGAAACTGAGAAATCGCTTTGGAGATAAGAGCCTCGCGGATCGTACTTACGAGGTGAAGAGTGCTGAGGGAACCCACGGTGGTGCGGATCCTGTGATCTGCCGTGACTTTATAGATATGATCGTAGATGGCAAGGAACCTGTGGCCCATCCAATTGCAGGCCGGATGAGTGTAGCTGTGGGAGTGGCAGCTGCCCAGTCTCTACGAAGTGGTGGTATGCCTGTGGATGTAGCACCCCTTCCTGAAAAGTTGAAATAGCTACTCAAGCGGCCCTCGGGCCGCTTTTTGGTATCTTGAATAAATCCAGCTGAAAAAGAGGATATTTGCTGCAAATGTTGAATATTATATAAAAGGGTATTGAGGAGCATAACGGCACAGCCGATTTTTTTGGGCTCCAATTGGGACGAAAGGGGAGGTGCAGCTGGTTTTAACAGAAAATTAAAATAAGAAACTCCGCGCAAGACGGAGCATGAGCTGGAGCTTGATTTGAATTTGGAGAGGAGGTAAAAAGATGGCTGAGGTAATTTTAGAGCATGTCTACAAGCGTTTTGGTAATGTCTTGGCCGTAAACGACGCCACATTGGAGATTAAGGATAAGGAGTTTGTGGTGTTAGTTGGCCCTAGTGGTTGCGGGAAATCCACCACCTTGAGGATGGTGGCTGGACTTGAAGAGATCACAGAGGGCAATATCTACATTGGGGGTAAGCTGGTAAATGATGTGCCCCCGAAAGATCGGGATATTGCTATGGTCTTTCAGAACTATGCCCTCTATCCACACATGGATGTCTACAATAACATGGCATTTGGTCTGAAACTGCGGAAGTTTGCTAAAGCTGAGATCGATCGCAGGGTAAAGGAGGCAGCTAGGATCCTAGGGATTGAAAACCTTCTTGATCGGAAGCCGAAGGCCCTCTCTGGTGGACAACGGCAAAGAGTTGCTTTAGGAAGAGCTATTGTCCGAGAGCCTAAGGTGTTCCTGATGGATGAGCCCCTGTCCAACCTGGATGCGAAACTTAGGGTGCAGATGCGCTCTGAGCTCAGCAAGCTGCACAACCGGCTGCAAACTACCATCATCTATGTCACCCATGACCAGACAGAAGCTATGACCATGGGCGATCGGATTGTGGTGATGAAGGATGGATTAATCCAACAGGTGGGCGCACCTATGGATATTTACCAAAATCCATGCAATGCTTTTGTGGCAGGTTTCATCGGTAGCCCTGCTATGAACTTTGTGGATGCAAAGCTAATCAAACAGGGAGATGACCTCTATCTTGAAGGCGAGAAATTCAAGGTTAAGATCCCACCTGAGAAGGTTGCCAGCTACCGCAATCTGAATGCGTATGTGGATAAAAAGATAATCTTTGGGATCCGGCCTGAGAACATCGAAGACCGGGCAGTTGTAGCTGATGCTGATCCTGATTACTGTATTACAGCCATGGTGGAAGTTACAGAGCCCATGGGCGCTGAGCTTTACTGTTACCTTACAATCAATGGCTCCTTAGTTACAGCCAGGGTGGATGCATATAGTACAGCTAAAGCCGATACAGCCCATGATTTCTATTTTAATATGAACAAGATGCATGTCTTCGATCCTGAAACTGAGAAGACTATTTTATAAGCACTTGTTAAAAGGCAATTAGGCGGGGAGAGGAAACTCCCCCGCTTTTTTTATTATGAAGAAGGCTGACTGATGGTTGGGTTTCGGAGCAGCCGGATTTTAAAATTCTAGCGAAGATGTTGCAGCCCCACGATCCTGAAGTTCTCCATCAGCTCCTGTTGGCTGCGCTCTCGCAGATAAAGAGGAGTTCTACCAACCTTGGTAGTAAACAAATAAAGTTCGTATGTAATCACTAAAAATGATCCCAGGCCTTTGGGGTCATTTCTTATATGCCCAAGATAAGCCATAGTTGATCCAAAAAATACCAGCCCCGGAATGAACAAGTAAAGATGGAGAAAGAAGGATTTTCCTCTCCGGCGGTGAAATAATTCATGATAGAGTTGTGAGGAGGATACAATTTTGGAAAAGTGCATTGTTGCAGTTGACGTGGGAGGAACCAATATCGCAAGTGGGCTTGTAAAGTTAGATGGAACCGTGATTTTCAGAGGCAAGCGGCCAACTTGCGCTGGTACTGGCGTCAATAGCATACTTGAGCGGATCATGTCCGCTGTAGAGGAAGGTCTCCAGGAAGCTAAAAAGCTTAAGCTTGAGCCGATTGGAATCGGCATGGGCATCCCAGGTGTTCAAGATAGCCTAGGTGGTTTATCTTATTCAGCATCTAACCTAGATCCCGGGTGGATAAATATCAAAGTACCCGCAATAGTTGGGGAGCGCTTTGGTCTGCCTGCGGAAATGGACAACGATGTGCGCTGCCATGCTCTGGGAGAAAAGCTCTTTGGCGCAGGCCAGGGAGTGGAGAATATAATCCTCATCACCCTGGGGACTGGCATCGGCTCTGGTATCTTTTTAGATGGAAAAATGTTTTATGGCTCTGGCAGCTGCGGTGGTGAAGTTGGGCATATTACTGTTATGGAGGACGGCCCCCGCTGCAGTTGCGGCAACCTGGGGTGTGTAGAGGCCCTCTGCGGTGCCCCTGGGATCAGCCGCAGAGCAAGAGAGGCAATTGCCTTGGGGGCTGAAAGCCGGATTGTCCAGCTAGTGGCAGGAGATCTATCCCAGATTACACCTAAGGTGATCTACGATGCAGCAGTTTTAGACGATGAGCTGGCTCAGAGGATAATGGACGATACTGGAAAATATATAGGTATTGCTATGGCCGGAGCTGTAAATATTATCAATCCCGAGCTGTTGATAGTGGGCGGTGGTGTTGCCGCTGCCGGAGAAATGCTCATCGGCAAGATTCGTCAAGAAATAAAAAAACGAGCCATGAATAAGGCAGGCTCCCAGGTAAGAGTGGTGGCGGCACAGTTAGGTGAGGATGCAGGGCTCATAGGTGCTGCCATGCTAATTCCCACCCGAAGGATAGATTGAATACAGATGGAGCAAAATTAAAATAGAAGCGGAAAGAGGAGTGTCAGCTATGGACTTAGATAATCTTGAAGCATATGCACCAATAGATCCCAGTGGCATGGGAAACTGGATCGATAACCTTGCCCAGCAATGTATGGAGGCGCGTCAAATTGCAGAGGCTGTTGCCCTGCCCACCTTCGGTGAAATTCGAGGGGTGGTAATTTTAGGCATGGGTGGCTCTGCCATCGGTGGCGATCTAGTACGGATTGCTTTAGAGGGTGAGGCCAAGGTGCCATTTATCGTGAATCGAGACTACGAGCTTCCGGGCTTCGTGGGTCCAGATACATTGGTGATAGCCTCCAGCTATTCTGGCAATACCGAGGAAACTTTAGCAGGCTACACTGAGGCCAGAAAAAGAGGGGCCATGCTCCTTGTGATCGCGACAGGTGGTACCCTAGTTGAATGGGCCCGGCGGGATGGTGTAACTGTGATCCAGATCCCAGGTGGGATTTCACCTCGGGCTGCTTTGGGCTATAGCTTTGTTCCCCTTTTGGTCACGGCCTGGCGCTTGGGCCTCTGTGCAGATAAAAGCACCCAACTGGATGCCACAATTGGGCTGCTGGAGAAGTTGCGCTCCACCTACGGCAGAGAAGTGCCTACAGAGCAGAATCGACCCAAGCAACTGGCACAAATGCTCTATGGCCGCATCCCCCTGTTTTATGGTTCTGCAGGCTACAGATCTGTGGTTGCAACCAGAATCAAGGGCCAGATCAACGAAAATGCAAAGCAGATTGCTTTTTGGAACGTGTTCCCAGAGCTTAACCACAACGAGCTTGTAGGGTGGGAAGCGCCTGGACTCACGCGACAAATTATGCTTTTTGTGCTCCGGGATCGAGGGGAATCGGAGCGCATCCACACAAGAATTGAGGTTACAGAAGATATAATTCGCGAGAGAGTGGCTGGAATTGAGGATCTGTGGGCCGAGGGTGATTCTCAGCTTGAGAAAATGTTCTCCCTAATTTACCTGGGAGACTACATCAGCTATTATCTGGCCATGCTCAATGGCATCGATCCTACACCTGTAAAGGTTATCGATCGCCTCAAAGGTGAGCTGGCCAAGATCGGGTAAATAAGGGGGAGGAGAAACAAGTGGCTACACAAAAGTATGGGGTTGGGGTGGACTTGGGTGGCACGAAAATTGCCACCGCCTTAGTTGATGGTGAGGGAAGGGTCTTAGCTCGCACCTCGTGCCTCACAGAAGCTCAGGAGGGGCAAGAAAAGGTATTAGAGCGGATGTATAAGACTGTGGAGGATGTGCTGGGAGAAGCCGGCATTGCTCCAGGAGAGCTTGCTGGAATCGGCATCGGCTCCCCTGGGCCCCTGGACTCTAAGACTGGGCTCGTGCTTAGCGCCCCCAATTTGGGCTGGACTAACGTTCCTGTGGGAGATCTATTCCGAGAGCGCTTCCAGGTGCCAATCAGCGTGGGCAATGATGCCAACCTGGCAGGCCTTGGCGAGAAGTGGCTGGGTGCTGGCAAAAATGTAGATGATCTTTTGTATATCACAGTGAGCACAGGTGTAGGCGGAGGAATTATCATCGGTGGCAAGGTCCACACAGGTGCCCATGATATTGCAGGTGAGGTTGGGCATATTATTGTGCAAAAGGATGGTCCCCAATGCAACTGCGGCGCTAGGGGCTGCCTGGAGGCAATTGCCTCTGGCACTGCCATTGCCAGGGAAGCAAAAGCAGGGCTTAAAAGAGGTGAAAGCCCCCTGTTGGCAAAGCTTGTAGGGGATGGCGATCCCACTTCTAAAGATGTTGGCCAGGCAGCGAGGAAAGGAGATCCCTTCTCCACCAAACTTCTCCAGGAGAGCTTCACCTACCTTGGCCTGGGCATTGCCAGCCTTTTGAACGTATTAGATCCCCAGTTAGTTGTGATTGGCGGTGGTGTTTCAAACCTAGACGAGCTGTTGTTCGACCCTGTACGCAAAACAGTAAAGGAGACTTTGGGTACTTCACAGTTGGCTGACGTACTTATAGTTAAGGCCGAACTTGGAGCTGATGTTGGAGTCTTGGGCGCTGCGATGTTGGTTGTAGCATAATCCACGAGAGGAGTTGGCCACATGCGAAGAGTTACCATTTACCTGCCAGAGGAGATCTACGCTCAGGTGGAATCTGCTAAAAGTTGGGGTTGGGGTTCTCGAAGCGAAATGCTCAGGGAATTGGTGGCTTGTTGCTTTGAAGATTGGAGAGGCCGAACCCAAAGGCGGCGTTTGGCCATGGGCTATCAGGAAATGGGCGAACTGAACAGTCAGCTCTCAGAGGAGTCAATGTTCCAGGACGCCTGTACGCTGGATGAATATGAAGAGTATATCGCAGGCCAATCTTGACGTGAGCAGGGGAGATCTGTTTTTTGCAGATCTCAACCCTGTTGTTGGTTCAGAACAGGGAGGCAGGCGTCCTGTGGTGGTGCTCCAAAACGATATTGGCAACCAATATAGCCCAACCACCATCGTTGCCGCCATTACCTCTCGCCTAAAGAAGGCCAAATTGCCTACGCATGTGGAGATCGGGGCGGAAAAATTCAATTTGGCCAAGAACTCAGTTGTGCTACTGGAGCAACTGCGCACTATCGACAAAAAGCGCCTAGGAGAGCGGATTGGCCATTTCGATCCCGAAACCATGAAACAGGTGGATGTGGCTCTTTCCATCAGCCTGGGCTTGACGGAATTATAGGAGTTGATTATGAGACCACGAATCGGTATTCTCACAGGCCTGGGCAATTGGGAGCAGCGAGAGCGGTTCTTTGTTAATTGTAGCTACGTCCAGGCAATCTGGGCTGCAGGGGGCCTGCCCCTGCTTATCCCTCCCACAGACGATGTAGCTGCTTATTTGGAGATCATCGATGGCTTACTGTTGCCAGGAGGTGTGGATTTGGACCCTAGTCTCTATGGCGAGGAGCCAAGATTGGGAATCGAAAGGATAGAGCCCCGCTGGGATCGGGGGGAGCAAGCTCTCCTGGCAGCGGCACTTGAGGCAAAGCTGCCTCTTTTTGGCATCTGTCGGGGCATGCAGGCCTTGGTTGTGGCCATGGGAGGCAAGCTCTATCAGGATCTTGCCCAAACGGGCACAGAGCTGGCTCATCGGCAAAGCGCTCCTCCCCAGGACCCCTGGCACCAGATTCGGATCGGTGAGGGTAGTCTGCTCTCGTCGCTATTGGGGGATGAGTGTCGGGTCAATAGCTTTCACCATCAGGGAGCAAAGAAGGTGGTGGGCCTTACTCCCATCGCCTGGAGCCCTGACAATTTAGTGGAGGCAGTGGTAGGGGAGGGGTTTGTCCTGGGGGTGCAATGGCACCCTGAGCTGATGATAGGGCAACACCCAGAACAATTTAAACTTTTTCAAGGCTTTGTGGAGGCGGCAAGGAATGCTCTGTGAGATCATAAGCACAAGTCCTGAAAGGACACAGGAGCTTGCATACCGGATTGGCCAGCACCTTGAGGGGGGAGAGGTGATTGCCCTTTTGGGGGATCTGGGAGCTGGCAAAACCGTCTTTGCCAAGGGGTTGGCGCGGGGCCTAGGAGTGGAAGGGACCGTAACCAGCCCCACTTTTACGTTGATCAAAGAATACCAAGGCAGGCTTCCCCTCTACCATATAGACGCCTACCGCCTTTCCTCTGCAGAGGAAGCAGAGCTCTGTGGCCTGGGAGAATATTTCAATCAAGAGGGGATCGTGGTGGTGGAGTGGCCACAGAAGATCTGGGAGCTGATTCCACAGACTGCTTTGGTGGTAACCATCACCCAGCTTCCCGGTGGGCGAAAACTGGTTTTTCAAGGGGAAGGAAGCTGGCCCCAGATGGGAGAGATGTTATATGATCCTTGCCCTTGAGACGGCAACAGCCACAGGCAGCGTGGCTCTTTGGGGAGAGGGGCTGGTGGGGGAATATACCCTCAATATCCAGCGCACCCACTCAGAGCGCCTCATGCCTGCAGTGGTGAAAATATTAGAGGATGCCCAGGTGGAACCTGGGGATCTTACGGGTCTGGCAGTGTCTTTGGGGCCGGGCTCATTTACAGGCCTGAGAATTGGCACTATGACAGCTAAAGCTCTTGCCTGGAGCCTGAAGCTACCTCTGTTTGGCATCCCCACCTTGGATGCCATGGCTTGGAGCCTGCGCTATAGCCAGGGACTGCTTTGTCCCTTTTTAGACTGTCGCCGTGGTGAGGTCTACAGTGCTCTATATTTGGCCGATGGCGGCTCAGAGCCCAAGCGGCAAACAGACTATTTGGCCCTGCCCCTGACGGAACTTTTTGCCCAGGCTCAAAAGTACCCGGGAGAAAAATATTGGTTTGGAGATCGCCCCCTGGAGGGACAGGAGGGGATTGTAGTTACAGGAAGCCCTGCCCTGCCTCGGGCTAGCTCTGTAGCTGAGCTGGCTCACAGGCGCTCTTTAGCGGGGGAGGCAGATGATTCTGGGAGCTTAGTGCCTCTTTACGTGAAGAGAAGCTCTGCAAAACCGAGGAGGGGATTTGGTGCTAATCCGCCCGCTCACCCTCTCTGATCTGCCCTGGGTTTTAGACCTGGAGCAGCGCATCTTCCCCAGACCTTGGTCCCGGGGAACTTTTCTTATTGCACTGGCTAACCCCCAGCAGATTTTTTTTGTGGCCACAGTAGGGGAGCAGTGTTTGGGTTATATTGGCCTGTGGCGGATGTATGATTGCGTTCATATCACAAACATTGCAGTAGAGCCTGATGTAAGGAGGCAGGGCATCGCCTGGCAGCTTTTGGGCGAAGCCCAAAAGTGGGCCTGTGGCGCTGCCATGACCTTGGAGGTGCGCCCCAGCAATACTGCAGCTAAAGCTTTATATAAAAAATTTGGCTTTCAGGCCGCTGGAATTAGGCCTGGCTATTATGAGGATAATGGCGAGGACGCATTGATCATGTGGAAGGAGATCACCTGTGAGAATACTGGGGATTGAGACATCCTGCGACGATACAGCAGCAGCAGTTTTAGCCGATGGCAAGATTTTAGCCAATATTATTGCCTCCCAAACTGAGCTTCACCAAAAATATGGGGGGGTAGTACCTGAGATCGCATCCCGCAGGCACCTAGAACTGATGATTCCAGTGCTAGAGGAGGCTTTTGCCACGGCTCAGATTACGCCCGGGGAGCTAGATGGCATTGCAGTAACCCAGGGACCGGGCCTGGTGGGAAGCCTGCTTGTAGGGGTCTCCACAGCCAAAGCTTTGGCTCTGACCTATAAGTTGCCTCTTGTGGGCATCCACCACACAGAGGGGCACCTTTTTGCCAATCTCTTGGTGGATCCCCAGCTTGAACCTCCCTTTCTTTGCCTTACAGTCTCTGGAGGCCATACTGATCTTTTGCTTTTCAAAGAGCCAGGACAGTATCAGGTATTGGGAAGAACCCGAGACGATGCAGCAGGCGAGGCTTTCGATAAGGTTGCCAGGGCCATGGGCTTGGGCTATCCTGGGGGGCCTGCTATCCAAAAGGCTGCCATAGGAGGAGATAGGGAGGCCTTTGCCCTGCCTCGGGGCCTGGCCCATGAGGAGACTTTTGATTTCAGCTTTTCAGGCCTCAAAACTGCCACAGCTACCATATTGCAGAAAACAGAGGAGATTTCGGATCTGGCAGCTAGTTTTCAGTGGGCAGTGGTGGAGGTGCTTGTGGAGCGAACTATCGCCGCAGCCAAAGCCCATAAGATCCAAAGCATCGCCCTTTCCGGTGGGGTTGCTGCCAACACGCTGCTGCGGGAGGAACTAGCAGGGCGCGGCAGGGAGGAGGGGCTCTATGTGAGCTTGCCTCCAGTTGAGCTGTGCACAGATAATGCAGCGATGATTGCAGCTGTGGGCTCCTTTCGGCTAGAGCGAGGAGAGCGCCACAGCTGGGATCTGAATGCAGTTCCTAATCTGCCTTTGCCATAGCTGGATTTTGTTTTTCCTGGGGGCTTGAATTTCCAGCAGGTTTATGATAAGATGTTTATAGTTCGTTAGCGCCTGTAGCTCAGTTGGATAGAGCACGAGACTTCTAATCTCGGGGTCGGGGGTTCGATTCCCTCCAGGCGCACCAAGTGCTTATGGTGGGCGTAGCTCAGTTGGTTAGAGCGCCAGGTTGTGGCCCTGGAGGCCGTGGGTTCAAATCCCATCGCTCACCCCAAAATGAAATGGATAAGCCTGTTCTTCAAGCTGTAGCTTGGAAAACAGGTCTTTTTTTTAGGATATTAAGAGCCCGTCGGCCGAGATAATTTCGGTGAACGGGCTTTTGCTTTTGAGGATCAGAAATGATATTAAAGCTTGATGAATATCTTACGATATCCCTCTTTGGGATACGCACCTACTCTTCGCTTTGAGCCTCGATGCGGTAATTCTTCCAGCCATAAGATTGCTTTTTCCAAAGAAGCAATCAGCTTGTCAGCCATTTCTGGTGTTAAAAGTACATTTGCATGTAATCATAGATACCATCCAAATCACGGTATGCACGGGAAAGCAATTTAACTGTGTACCTATCCAAATTGCTCCTTAAAGAAGACAATGCCTCTCTTGCATCAATCAGCTTTTTTTCGCTGGCAAATTTGGCTTCGGCTATCGCAGCATCTAATTCGTTTGTTGGGAGCATGGCTTAATAAGTTTCAAGGGTCATGATAACCAAATCGCCGTATCCATTCTTCGTGATGAAGATAGGCTCCATTTTCGCATGGCAAATTTCGGAAATCTTGTTTGCTCAAATCTGTAATGGGTCTGATCTGTGGCATAGTGCAACCTCCTTTCTTTGCACATTATTATAGCAAGTTATAGAACGCAAGTCAGTCTGGTAAAAAACGTGTCCATACTTCAAGGTCAAGTTGACTTTTAACTAAAAATTGGGGTAGAATAGGATGTAGTTAACGAATATTTGAGATCATTTGAAAATAAACAAGCCCGAGTTTGTGCTACAGGAGCGGAAAGGAGCGCGGAATGAATTTTGAGGAAATCGACGAATTGCTTCGTCAGGTAAATGAACGCCGCCCGCTCACACGTGGCGAGGTAGAGCGCTTGCGGAATGAATTTCTCATAGAGTTCACCTACAATTCCAATGCTATTGAGGGCAACACCCTTACCCTTCAGGAAACGGCATTGATCCTCGGTGAGGGTATTACCATCGCCCAGAAGCCACTAAAGGATCATCTGGAAGTAATAGGACACAAGGAAGCCTATTTTTATGTGGAAGAATTGGTCAAGGAAAAGGTGCCGTTGTCTGAGAAGGTGATAAGGGATATCCACTCAAGCGTGTTGATGGATAAGCCACAGGACAGAGGTGTTTATCGGCGGGTGCCTGTCCGCATTATGGGCGCTATTCATGAACCACCCCAGCCTTATCTAGTTTCGATCCAGATGGAGCAGCTTATGGCTGACTATGAGGAAATGAAGAAAACCATGCACACAATCGAACGAGTTGCACTGTTCCATTTGCGCTTTGAGAGCATACATCCCTTTATAGATTGCAATGGCCGCACTGGTCGATTGTTACTTAATCTGGAACTGATGGGGGAAGGCTATCCCGAGATCTGCGTTAAGTTTGCTGACCGCCGCAGATATTATGATTGCTTTACTGCTTATCATCGGTCTGTTAACCCAGAAGCCATGGTGCAGATGATCGCGGAATATGTACAGGAAGCCCTAGCAAAATACCTCACTATACTTTAGAAAACGCGTAAAGTACAGCCCGAAGTGGTGCTAACTGCGCAGTTTCTGTTGAGACTGCGTTTTTCCTTTTTAAAACTATGAAGGCTGCCATTTGGCAGCCTTCGGGGATCACTCAGCTAGAAGGATATGAAAGCGGTCAGTGCGCCTCAGGTAGAAGGGGCAAATCCCCTGATCCCAGTTGGTGCAATAGTTGCAACCAATTTTCTCAAGGATATTATCTGCCTCAGCTTCGAACCAAGAACAACTACCCGCTATATCCATGAGGGTTTGGCCATAAAGATCTTCCATGCTGTCAGACTCCTTTCTTGTGTTAGTATTCACCGTTGGATGGGGAAATATAACATTTTGTAGTGTCATTAAATTGCGAATTCTAGAAGAAGCAGAAGAAAGTGTGCAGGATTAAGGGAGCCAGGTGCCGAATAATAACATTACGATGATTCTAGGGAGGGTACAGATTTGCTAGCATCTTGGCAGGAGCTCATCTTTCCTCAGCGTCAATTTTGCGCTCTTTGTCAGCGTCCAGTGTCGCGGCGCAATAAGATCAAACTTTGTGATCGCTGTCTGAGTCAGTTGAATTTTGTACAGGAGCCCTTCTGCCAAAGTTGCGGGCGGCCTTTGCGCCTAGCTTCGGTGGACGGGGGAAAATGTTCTCTTTGCAGAGAACACTGTTTTCATTTCACCCAGGCCCGAGCTGTGGCAGTGTATGAGGGCTTTTGGCGCGAATGCATACATATGATTAAATATTGCCGGCGGCACGATCTGGTGGAGCCGCTGGTGGGCCTTATGGCCCAGGTATTGGTGCAGTGCTGGCAAGGGACAGAGCTACTGTTGGTACCAGTGCCTGCAGCGCCTGCACGCAAGGCCAGACGGGGCTATAATCAGGCAGAGCTTTTGGCCTTGGAACTGGGCAGGCAAATAAAATTGCCTGTGGAAAACGGTAATTTATGGTTAAAAGAAGCAAAATTTATGCAAAGTCAGCTGAGCTCCCAGTCCCGGGCTGTGAATGTGCGAGGTGCCTTTGCTGTCCATGACCCTGATGCTTTTGTTGGCAAGCAGGTGCTGTTGATTGACGATATTCTCACCACAGGCTGGACAGCTAGCGAGTGCGCTAGGGTTCTATTGGGCTGTGGGGCACTTAGGGTTGACGTGCTAACTTTAGCTGTGGGAGCTGTGCAAAAAGCTCAGTTGGGTTTGGGAAAGACCACTGTCAGGAGGTAGAATAATGGAACTGGCAAATTGTTTACGCTGCGGCAAGGTATTTGCGAAGGTAGGAAGAAATATTTGTGCTGACTGCCTCGCTGAAGAGGAAGCGCTTTATCGCAAAGTTCGGGAGTACTTGGAGGCGAACCCAGGGCTCACTGTACAGGAAGTTGCCCAAAGGTGTCAGGTAGATCCCAAAAAGATCTATGATTTCCTCAAAGCGGGCCGCTTGGAGGGGATTCATTTTGCACCAGGCAGTGCCCAGTGGCAATGCGATTCCTGCGGCGGCGCCATCACCTCTGGCAAGCTTTGCAATAAATGTAGGAAAACCTTGAAATCGGAGGTGCGGGGCCAGGAAGCTCCAATTTTTAGGGAGCCTACACCCATTTTAGGTAAAACAGTGAAGGGGAAAATCCACACTTCTCGCTGGCGGGATCGCTGAGGGGCCTTAAGGGCCCCTTTTTTTGGACGATAGAATAAGTAAGAGCGAATATGGGGTGTGAAAGATGATTATTTCAAGTTCCCAGATCCAAAGGACTGTAGCATTGTATGCGAATAATTTGCGGCGGTCACAAGAAAAAACCTGTGGGGCCAAGCCCAAAGCAGGCGATGAGGTTTCTTTGTCTACCTCAGGCCGGGAAGTACAGCAGGTGCTAGAGGAGCTGCAGAGATTGCCTCAGGTCCGCAGCAACCTGGTGAATAACCTGCGGGAGGAGATCCGCCAGGGCCGCTACAACCCAAAGGGTGAGGATGTTGCAGAAAAGATCCTAGGCCGGACCATTGTGGATCGCCTAGTTTAGGAGGCACAAGATGGAAGTTGACCTGCTTTCGATTCTTGAGGACGGCAAAAAACAACTAGAGCTTTTGGTGCAGCTAGCCGGGGAAAAGCAGCAAGCCATTGTGGAAAATAAGCGAGATGCTGTGGCCGAACTCTCCCAGCGGGAGCTGGAGCTCACAGATTCCTTGCAAAACTGGGAACAAGCCCGGCTTGAAAAAACTGGCCAGGCCAAGTTGGCCCAATTAGCCCAGAGGCTAGATCCCCCGTCTAGGCTGAAGTTGACAAATTTGGGCCAGGAGCTTATCTTCCTCACAGAGCAGCTAACTGCCCTAAATGCACAAAATGCAGAGCTGCTCAAGCACGCCTTAGCTTATACTGAATATTGTCTCTCCCTCTTTCAGGCTGATAGCCAGACCTATGGCCAGAAGAATGAGGGAAAGTTAACATTTCTTGATCGGAAGATTTAGGAGGTACTAGCATGGGTTCTACCTTTGGAGGCCTGGAGATTGCCAGACGTGCCCTAGGTGCGCAGCAACTGGGGATCAATGTCACAGGCCATAACATAGCTAATGCCAACACACCAGGCTATTCTAGGCAAAGAGTTGAACTGGAGACAACACTGCCACTCTTTGCAGGACAGTCTAGCCACCTACCTCTAGCCCTGGGTACAGGTGTAGAGGTAGCTGCCATCACTAGAATGCGGGATGGCTTTGTGGACGGGCAGGTACGCAAAGAGATCCACAACCTGGGCTATTGGAATGAACAAAAAGAGGTTTTAGGTCAGCTGGAGCTGATTTTTGCAGAGCCCAGCGAGAACGGTATTAGCAAGGCTCTCACCCAGTTTTGGACCAAATGGGAGCAACTAGGCCACAGGCCCGAAGATCCATCTCTCAGAGCTGTGGTACGGGAGCAGGCAGTGAGCCTTACAGATAGTACTCGGCACCTTTATACTCAACTTTTAAACCTGGAACAAGACCTAGACCTTCAGGTGCGGCTGAAGGTGGAGGAAATTAACTCTCTCGCTCAGCAATTAGCGGACCTAAATGGGCTGATTGGCAAGGCCACCGCAAGTGGCGCAACACCCAATGATCTTTTAGATCGGCGGGATTTGCTCCTCGAGCAGCTCTCAGGCCTTACCACCATCACTGTGCTACCCCAAGCTGCAGGTCAACTCAATATTAACATCGGCGGCATTGGCCTTGTGAGCGGCACCTCAGTGCGGAAGCTGGAAATCAGCGAGCCTGAGGGCGTCCCTGCAGTTGTGAAGTGGGAGGGGCTGTCGGGTGCTTCCCAGGAAGTTCGCTGGCAAGGTGGGGCTTTGGCTGGACTTATTCGAGCCCGCGATGAGATCGTCCCGAGCTATCGCGGCCGGCTTGATGATTTTGCAACTACTTTTATTTCAGAGTTCAATGCCATCCACAGCACTGGTTTCGGCCTTGAGAACGAAACAGGAATTGCTTTTTTCCATGGCACCGGTGCTCAGGATTGGACAGTAAATCCGGCGCTCTTAGATGATTTAAACAATGGGCTTTCCCTTTTGGCAGCAGCAGGAAGCCCAGATAGCGCAGGCGATGGCAGCAACGCCTTAAAACTTGCAGCCCTCCGGGAGCAGGTTCTAAAGTTTGGAGGCGGCAGCGGTACCGTGGGCAATTTCTTCGGTTCTTTGATCTCAGGATTGGGCGTGGAGAGCATGAATGCCCAGCGGATGACGAAAAATCAATCCCAGCTGGTGGATCACCTCAGCACTTGGCAGGAGAGCATCAGTGGGGTTTCCCTAGATGAGGAAATGACCAACCTTATCCGTTTTCAGCATGCATATAGTGCAGCAGCTCGGGCTGTGACTGCAGTGGATGAGATGCTAGAGACTATTATCAGCCGGATGGGTCTTGTTGGTAGATAAAAAAGAATTTTTTCCAGCGTCTGCAGTGCAGGCGCTTTTTTTTGTTGGCGAAACTCTATTTTTCTAGTATAATTGGATCTAGTAACTGTGATGGAGTTGATTTGTTTGCGCCTTGAGAAGCTAGAAATATTCGGTTTTAAATCTTTTGCCAGAAAAGTAGAGGTCAATTTTGAGCCAGGGATCACTGCCATCATCGGCCCCAATGGCAGCGGCAAAAGCAACATTGTAGATTCCATCCGCTGGGTGCTAGGGGAGCAAAGCGCCAAAAGCCTCAGGGGTAGCAAAATGGAAGATGTGATCTTTGTAGGGAGCGAACACCGCAAGCCCCTTGGCATGGCCCAGGTTGCCCTCACTTTAGATAACAGCGATGGTTTCCTAGACGTGCCTTACGGCCAGGTGTGCATTAGAAGACGGGTGTTTCGCTCAGGAGAAGGAGAGTATACTATCAACGGTAAGGTCTGCAGACTGCGGGATCTTGCAGAGCTTTTGATGAACACAGGTCTCGGCCGCGATGACTATTCCATCATCGACCAACGGAAGGTGGATGCAGTTTTAGGCTCAAAGCCCCAGGAGCGACGATTGCTCCTAGAGGAGGCAGCGGGGATCTATAAGTATCGGGTGAGACGAGAGGAGAGCCTGCGCAAGCTTGCAGAAACAGAGGACAATAGTCAACGGCTTGGGGATATTCTCAGAGAACTTGAATCCAGACTCGAGCCTTTGCGGGAAGATTCCCAAAGGGCCCAAGAGGCAGGGGAGCTAGATGGGGAAATTACAAAGCTCTCACTGTGGCTACTCTTTCAGCAGTTTTTTAAGTGGCAACAAAACAAAACCCAGGCCGAAGAGAGCGGGGCTGAGCTTGAGCGTGACTGCCAGCTAGCCCAGGAAAAGCTTACCAGGATTCGAAGTGAAGCTGCGGAAGTCTCCCTCAAGCTAGAAGCCCAGGAGGAGGAGCTGGCTGCCACACTTCAGGAACAGTCCGATCTTGCCACCAGCAAAGAGCGACAAGAGGGAGATCTGCGGGTGGGCAGGGAAAGGCAAAACCTCCTCAGCGCCCAAAGAGAGCGCTTGGCTAAA
The DNA here is from genome assembly GCA_002427165.1 of Firmicutes bacterium UBA5473. GTDB lineage: Bacteria > Bacillota > DTU084 > DTU084 > DTU084 > UBA5278. The sequence goes on along the minus strand of DIQB01000043.1, from coordinate 8,643 downwards.
GAAACAGAGGAAGTAAAAGCTCAGGCCCAGGAGCTGGCAGCAAGATTGGCCATAGTTGAGGCAGAGGAAAACAAGGCAGCCGGGGAGCAAGCCGGGGCCCAAGAACAACTCAATCGAGCCCAACAGAAGCTGGAGCAGCTCCTCTCTGAGTCCCAAGCTGGCTCCCAGCAACTTGAGTCTGCTAAAGGCGAGCTTATCGACGTGCTGGAGGCTTTAGCTGGTGCCCGCAATCAGGAAAACTCTTTCGGTGAGGAGGGGGAGCGCCTTGGCCTCAGGCGTAAACGCACTGACGCCAGAGGACTCGAGATCCTCCAAGAAAAAGAAGAACTGGATGCAAACGAGGCTGAACTGAGGGCACGGGAGGATCAGCTCAAGGCTCAAAGGGCTCAAACGAAAGCAGCCCTCACGAGCCTAGAGGAGGAGCTTGAGCAGGAAGCAGGCCAACATAGGGAGCTCACAGGGAAGCTAGCTGTGGTCAGGCAAACCCGGGAACAAAAACGAGCCCGGCTCCGTGCCCTCTCTGAGATGGAGCGCCACTTTGAGGGGTACTGGCGCGGTACTCGTAGCGTATTGGAGCGGAAAGGGCAGCTGCCGGGGCTCATCGGTCCTGTAGCAGATCTGATTAGCGTCCCCGAAAAGCTTGAGGTAGCTATGGAGACCGCCTTGGGAGGTGGGCTGCAGAATATTGTCACCCAAGATGAGGCTGTGGCGCAGCAGGCCATTGGCCTCCTGCGGCAGAACAATTGGGGTAGAGCGACCTTTCTTCCCCTTAGCCTGCTGCGACCAGATAGAATTCGGAGCCTGCCCAGTTCCCCTGGGATCTTAGGGCTGGCCTCAGATCTGATCGAATATGATCTCCAATATGCGCCTGCAGTGGAGTATCTGTTGGGAAGGACAGTGGTGGCAGAGGATTTAGCTAGCGCCACGAAACTAGCACGCTTGACTGGCTCTCGCTATCGGGTAGTTACCCTCCAGGGGGATCTTATTTCTCCTGGGGGCGCTGTAAGCGGGGGATCTCGAGAGCAGCGAGGGGCAGGCCTGCTCGCTCGCAAGCGAGAGCTAGAGGAGCTGGAAAGAGAGCTTCGCAGTCTGGAGAAGAGCTTAGTTTCTTTGGAGGAGCAGGAGGGAGAGATTGCCACCAGACTCTCCCAGCTGGGAAGCAAAAAAGAGGAGCTAGCAAAAGCTGAGCAAAAGGGGCAGCTAGCAGCGCAAGATCTAGAGCGGGATCGCCAAGAGCATCTGGCAGCTTTAGCTCGGCTCGCCCGGCAGTATGAAGCTGTGGAAGCTGAAAAGCGTGAACTGGAGGAGGAAGCGCAGCAGCTAGAAGTTAAAAAAGAAACAATTGCCCAAA
>DIQB01000043.1:1615-7032 GCA_002427165.1 Firmicutes bacterium UBA5473 | reverse complement strand
ATGCAGCAGGACCACTGGCAAACCCAAAGACTCCAGGCCCAAGAGGAGCTTGCTTCCCTGCGGGTGCAGCTGGCCAGCCTCTCTGAGCGCACAGAGCAGCTCCGTGCTCAAAGGGAAGAGCTAGCATCGCGGCTGCGACTGGCCCGAGAGCAAGTAGAGAATACACAGAAGCAGGAAGGGGACCTCAAGGGTGAGCTTTTAGAGCTGGAAGCGAATTTGGCTCAGCTAGAGCATGGATTGCAAAGCCAGGGTACATCCCAGACAAATTTGCAGGAGAAATTAAATCAGTGCCGCACCAGACGAACAGAACTGAGGGCGGAACTGTCAAGGGACAATGACGCGGCCCGAGAAGCCCAGGCAGCCTTGGAGGGAAGCCAGCAGTCCCTTCACCGGTGGGAGGTACGCACAGCAAGGCTGGATGCAGAAGGGGAGCGGCTAGCTGGGGAGCTACTGGAAAAGCATGATCTTACTTTTGAAGCTCTCTCGCCAGAGCTTGTGCCGCAGCTAGATTTGAGCTTGGAGGAGGCACCCAGAAGACTAAAAAGGCTGGGGGCTAAGCGCCAAGAGCTGGGGTTGGTGAACTTTGGCGCCATCGAGGAGCTAGCAGAGGTAGAACAGAGAGTTACCTTTCTCAATACGCAACTGGAGGATCTGGCCCAGGCCAGAACTTCGCTTTTGAGTTTAATTGAGGAGATCGATGGTACCTCCCGGGAGATGCTTGCGGCTACATTCGAGAAGGTAAATGAGGCCTTCTCTACGGTGTTTGGGAAGCTCTTCCGAGGTGGGCAAGCACATTTAGAACTCATCGGACCCGAGGGGGAACAGGTGGATCCCTTAACTGCCGGGGTGGAGGTACTGGTGCAACTGCCAGGGAAAAAACAGCAGAACATCCAGCTTTTGTCAGGGGGAGAGCGTGCTTTTGTGGCAATTGCTTTTCTCTTCTCCATCCTGAAGGTTCACCCCTCGCCTTTCTGCGTTTTGGACGAAATTGATGCTCCCTTAGATGAGGCGAATCTTGAACGTTTCTCAGCGCTGTTGCGGGATTTTGTGCCTAAGACTCAGTTTATTATTATCACCCATAGGCGACGCACTATGGAGGAGGCAGATGCCCTTTGGGGCGTTACTATGCAGGAGGCAGGAATCTCGCAACTCCTCAGTGTGCGCTTGGAGGATGCAGTGTAAGAGCCCCAGCTGGGGCTCTTGCTTTCAAAACTTATTTAAGACCTTTAATAAAGGGTTTTTTGGAGGCCTTGGCGAATATTTTCTCTGAGGGGAGGCGACATAGATGAGTTTAGGATTTGGCATTATTGGCTGTGGGCTTATTGCTAATTTTCATGCCCAGGCCATAGCAAAGGCCCAGGGCGCAAAACTTGTGGCAGTATCTGATACAAGTTTGGAGCGGGCAGAGGAATTCGCAGGTCGCTACCATGTTCAGGCCTTTGGAGATTATAAAAAAATGCTGGCTCTGCCTCAGGTGGATGTGGTTTCCATCTGTACCCCCAGCGGTCTACATGGCTCTTTAGCTATGGAGGCGGCACAGGCAGGAAAGCATGTGGTGGTGGAAAAGCCCCTGTCTATTACCATGGAACAGGGCAGGGCAGCCTTGGCTGCTTGTAAAGAGCACAATGTGAAACTGGCTGTGATCTCGCAGCTGCGTTTTGCCCCTACTCTGATCCAGGCTAAAGCAGCCCTGGATGAGGGGAAATTGGGGACTCCGCTTTTGGGCGATGCTTATATGAAATATTATCGTTCCCAAGATTATTACGGTCATGGAGGCTGGCGTGGTACCTGGAAGATGGATGGTGGAGGGGCCCTGATGAACCAGGGAATCCACGGGATAGATTTGTTGCTGTGGCTGATGGGTCCTGTGACCCGAGTTTGGGGTCAAGCACGAACTATGGCCCGGGAGATTGAGGTTGAGGATACTGCAATTGCAGCTGTAAACTATGCTTCAGGTGCCATGGGAGTGATTGAAGGCACAACCTCAGTTTATCCAGGCTATAACAGAAAGCTTGAGTTTCACGGGGATAAAGGCACAATCACCTTTGAAGAAGAGCAGATTACAAAATGGGATCTAGCAGGGGAAGAGGATAAGGTATTTGTAAGCGATGGAGCTACAGCTTCAGGTGCCAGAGATCCGGGAGCTATTTCCTCTGAGGGACACCAGCGACAGATTCAGGATATGGTGGATGCCATCCGAGAAGATCGGGATCCCCTAGTGACAGGTACAGACGGCCTCAGGGCTGTACAATTGATCCTTGCGATCTATCAGTCCTCGAAAGAGGGCAGACCAATTGAGATTAAGGAGGAAGATTTACATGTTTAAAAAAGGCGTGATCACCGACGAGATCTCCCAGGATTTAGAGTATGCTGCCAAGATGGCAGCAGAGTTTGGTCTTTCAGGTCTTGAGCTGCGTTCTGTCTGGAATAAGGGTGTCCATGAGTTGAGCGAGGAGGAGATCGCAGAGGCGAAGCGAATTGCTAAGGCCTATAACCTGGAGATTCCAGCCATTAGCTCACCGTTTTTCAAGTGTGAACTGACAAAACCCGAAGAGATCCAGCAGCACTACGAGATTTTAGCTAAAGCCATCGCTGCTGCAGAAGAATTAGGTGCCAAGATCATCCGCGGTTTTGCTTTCTGGCGCAGAGGCTCCAATTTCGACGAGCTATTGCCCCAGATTACAAAGCAGTTCCAACGACCTATTGCTATGCTCAAAGAGGCAGGCATGGCCTTGGCTTTGGAGAACGAGCCCTCAACATACAATTGCAATGCTGCCCGTACAGTGCAGTTAATTCAGGCCCTAGATAGCCCCCAGGTTAGGGCAGTGTGGGATGCAGGCAATGATATCTATTCTTTAGATGAACCTGAACAGCCATATCCAGAGGGCTACAATATCATCAAAGATTATATGATCCATATGCACATGAAGGATGCAGTGCAGGATCCTAAAACTGGCAAGGTGGAGGGTGTGGCCATCGGCAAAGGCCAGACAAACTGGCGCGGTCAGTTGAAGGCGCTGCTGGATGATGGTTACTCTGGCTACCTGTGCCTTGAGACCCACTACCGGCCAAAAGGCAAGCTTTCTGAGGAGCAGCTCAATCGCCCAGGAGGCGCAGATTTCTCCAATCTAGGCGATATTGCCTCTCGGGAGTGTTTGGAAAACTGGTTCGCAATTATGAAGGAAATTAGCTAAGAGATAGCCCCCGGCAGTGCCGGGGGTTTTCTTCTCCATAGGGATAAGCATATCGGGGACCTAAAATAACTTCTCAAACGCAAAGTTTTCAAGCTCTATGAGTCTATAGGGTGACACTATCATAGTCCCGTGAAAAAATAGAGGAACCCCCTTGACTCCTTGCTCTATCCTTGTTATACTAATTTTGGAAGCGGTTCCATAAGTTGACAATGCATTTTAATCATATACCTCACAACTCAAAAATTACTCTTGGGAGGTGGAAGCGGGAATTAAATCTCCTCAAATGCGCATTTTAAAGTAAAAGGAGCGATGTTAGATGAAGTTAGGTTTTTTAACAGTTGCTTTAGGACAGCTGCCCTGTGAAGAGATCTTAGACTGGGCAGCAAAGACTGGTTTTGAGGCACTGGAACTTGCCGCTTGGCCCAGAAGCAATGATCGTGACTTTTCCTCCAGCACCATCGATGCCAACATGAGCCCCCAGGAGGCAAAAGACCTCAGGACAAAATTTGATGATCGTGGCGTTGAGATCTCCTCCCTTGCCTACTATGACAACATGTTGGCAGCGGATTCAGGAGTGCGTGCAGCAAACCAGGACCACCTGAAAAAAGTTATTGATACAGCATCTGCTATGGGTGTGGAGCTGGTGGGAACCTTTGTAGGTAGGGACATCACAAAGAGCGTGGATGAGAATTTAGATGAATTCGCAAAAGTATTTCCCCAGCTGATTAGCTATGCAGAGAGCAAAAATGTAAAGTTGATGATTGAGAACTGCCCTATGGACGGCTGGCAGGAGCCAGGCGTACCTGGAAACCTTTTTTATTCACCAAGTATTTGGCGGGAGCTGTTTAGGATCACACCTGATAGCTTTGGTCTTAACTATGATCCATCTCATATGTATTGGATGGGAATCGATCACATTGCAGGTGTTCTAGAGTTCGCTGATCGGATCTTCCACGCCCATGCCAAAGATGCAGAGTTTTTAGGAGAGGGTATGTATGATAACGGCATCTTCGGTGTCATTTCCCAAAGGCTCTCCCGAGAGCCCTGGTGGCAGTACCGGCTGCCAGGACTAGGTGAAATTGACTGGCAGGAATTTATTAAGGCTCTCTATGATGTTGGCTACGATGGAGTTCTGTCTATAGAGCATGAGGATCCAGTTTGGGGCGGTTCTGTTGAGAAGTCCAAAAAGGGCTTGATTCTGGGTTATCGCAATTTGGCAAAACTACTTGTTTAAGAATGGGAGAGAGGAAAAATGAAAAAACTACGTGTTGGTGTAATCGGTACCGGTGGAATTGGTGTTGGCGCTCACCTTCCTGGCTATCAGAAGCTAGCTGACAGGGTAGAGATTGTGGCCCTCTGCGACATCGATGAGGGGAAACTGGCTCGGGCCAGCAAAAAGTTCGGTGTTTCTCAGACCTTCACTGACTATAACGAAATGCTCAAACTCAAAGATCTGGATTCAGTCAGCGTCTGTACACCTAACTACCTTCATAACCCCATCAGCATTGCAGCTCTGCGGGCAGGCAAGCATGTGCTTTGTGAAAAGCCTCTAGCCCTGAATGCTGCCCAGGCTGAGGAAATGGTAGAGGAAGGCAAAAAGGCCGGTACTCTCTTTATGGTTGGTGTGAACAACCGTTATCAGGAGGAGAGCCAGAAGCTGAAAAAGATAATCCAGCGCGGCGATCTAGGTGAGATCTATGCAGGACGTACAGGCTGGGTGCGACGTCGTGGAGTTCCTTTCTGGGGCGACTGGTTTATGGAGAAGGCCAAAGCTGGAGGCGGTCCCCTAATTGATATTGGAGTTCATATGCTGGACCTTTCACGCTGGCTGATGGGCAATCCCAAGCCAATTTCAGTTAGCGGCTCTACATACCACAAGATCGGTAATTACAAGGTTACAGAGTGGGATGCAACAGATCCGGTCTTGGCAGGCGCTCTTGCCGCAGGTGCTCAGGATAAGATCTATGATGTTGAGGATTCAGCATTCGCTTTCATTCGTTTTGAAGGTGACATTACCTTGGAGTTGAATGTATCTTGGGCTTTGAACACAGATAAAGAAAGTAAATATTGTGAGCTCTATGGCGACAAGGCAGGAGCGAGCCTCAGCCCTCTGAAAATCTTTACAGATAAGGATAATTCAATAGTTGATCTGAAGTTTAAGACAGACGAGCTAATTACACATCATGCAGAGATTGAGCACTTTGTGGATTGTATCCAAAATGG
>DIQB01000043.1:0-1444 GCA_002427165.1 Firmicutes bacterium UBA5473 | reverse complement strand
TCCCCGGCTAAAGAGGCTGTGGAAGTAATGAAGATTCTCGATGCCCTCTACAAGAGCGCAGAGACCGGAGCGGAAGTGAGGCTTTAAAAATGAGATTTGCACTATCCTCCTGGAGCATGCGATCCCATATTAATCAGGATTTTTCCCTGATTGAATTTCCCAGGGTTGCCCGGGAGCGATTTGGATTCGATGCAGTTGAATTATGCAGCACGCACTTTAGAAACACTGATACAAACTATCTAGACCAAATTAAAACGAACTTGGTATCACAAAAAATTGGCTTTGCTAACATGCCTATTGATACTGGGAACATCTCCCAGTCCGATCCCCTCAGGCGCCAGTTTGATCTGGAGCGGATTTACAATTGGATGGAAGTAGCCGCATACCTGGGAGCAGAGGCAGTACGTGTGAACACAGGTGCTTCGGGGGATGGCTGGGATATGTCCATTACAGTGGATTCATATCAGAAGCTAGCGCAGAGAGCTGAAAAGCATAATCTTATCCTTCTGATTGAGAACCACGGGGGAGTGTCCTCAAGGCCCGAGGCCATGATTCAGATCTTAGAGCAGGTGAACGCACCAAACCTGAAGCTTTGTCCGGATTTTGGTAACTTCCCTCCCGAAACTCGCTATGAGGACTTAGCCCAGATTATGCCCTATGCGAACATGATCCATGCCAAGACCTACGATTTTGATGCAGATGGTAATCATCCCGAATTCGATTTTCCTCGCTGTCTTGAGATTGCAAAGGCTGCAGGCTTTCGGGGAACCATTTCCGTGGAGTTCGAAGGCCAAGGTGACCAATACGATGGGGTAGAGAAAACCTTAGCTTTAATCAAAAAGAATCTATAGATAACAAGGGCTGCCAGAGGGCAGCCCTTGCTGTTTAAGGTAATGATATTTTGTCTATTTGAGAGATTGCATACAGTGGCAGATTTATGAACCACTTTTCCCTACGGTAGTCACTGGTGGAAGTGCGGATACAGATTTGGGGTGAAAACTTTCGGTTGTAGACTTTCAGGCTTTTTGCCTGGAGATTTTCAGCAGCTTTCACTTCCACTGGCAAAACCCTGCCTTGGTTCTGGATTACAAAATCAACTTCAGCCTGGCTTCCTTCAGCTGTCCAATAAAACACAGATAGCTCCTTCAGACAGGCAAATTCTTGTCGTACATATTGTTCAGTAAGAGCTCCTCGGAATTCTTGAAAAATCTGGCTTCCGTCCAGGAGCGTTATAGCATCTAGTTCGCACATAGCTGCGAGCAATCCTACATCTAGGACAAAAAGCTTGAAAGCCCCAAAATCTTCATAAGCCCTCAGAGGTAGAGATGGTTTCTTAACCCGATTTACTTTGTGCACCAAACCGCAATCAATAAGCCAGGTCATGGCTAGCTCATATTCCCGGGCTCGGGCACCCTTTCTAATTAAATTCAACTTTCGCACTCCA
>DIQB01000105.1:1041-6209 GCA_002427165.1 Firmicutes bacterium UBA5473 | reverse complement strand
TGGCTCCTCACCTTTATTGCTTGACAAATCGGGGGCTGATGGGTATAGTTAAGATATTGCTAAGAATTGGAAAGAGGGATAAAAATGCGTGGGCGTCCCACCTATTACGTAACAACACCCATCTATTATGTCAATGGACCACCACATATTGGTCATGCCTATACTACTATCGCTGCCGATTGCCTGGCGCGTTTCAAGCGTCATCAAGGTTATGATGTGCATTTTTTAACAGGCACCGATGAACATGGACAGAAGATCGCACGCTTCGCCCAAACCCAGGGTCAGACACCCCAAGAGTATGTAGACGGGATAGTTGCTGCCTTCAAAGGCATGTGGCAGCAGCTTGAGATCTCCTATGATGACTTTATCCGCACTACAGAGCCCAGACATAAAACAGTTGTGCAGGAAGTGTTTCAGCGCCTATTGGCTCAAGATGATATCTATCTTGGCCACTATGACGGCTGGTATTGCACGCCCTGTGAGTCATTCTGGCCTGAGGGGCAGCTTCTGGAAGGAAACTGTCCTGATTGCCAACGACCTGTGGAATGGGTGCGGGAGGAGAGCTACTTCTTCCGCCTCTCTAAATATCAGGATCGCCTTTTGAATTTTTTTCAAGGGCATCCGGAATTTCTAGAGCCCCAGAGCAGACGCCATGAGATGATGAACTTTATCGCCGGGGGCCTTGAAGATCTATGTGTATCACGCACAACCTTCAGTTGGGGCATTCCTGTACTTGGGAGTCCTGAGCATGTGGTCTACGTGTGGCTAGATGCTCTGATCAACTATATCTCCGCCCTTGGCGCATTTACGGAGAATGACGAACTGTATAGAAAGTATTGGCCGGCTGATATCCATCTAGTTGGCAAAGAGATCGTCCGCTTCCACACTGTGATTTGGCCAGCAGTGCTAATGGCTTTGGATCTGCCATTGCCCAAACGGGTATTTGGCCATGGTTGGTGGACTGTGGAAGGGGAGAAGATGTCCAAATCCAGGGGGAATGTGGTGGATCCTGGGGAGTTGGCCGGGGAGTACGGCGTGGATGCAGTGCGCTATTTTCTCCTTCGGGAAGTGCCCTTCGGCTCAGATGGGGATTATTCTCGCTCTGCCTTCGTTGCCCGGGTTAATTCTGATCTGGCAAACGATCTAGGAAATCTCTTAAGTAGAACAACAGCCATGATTAACAAGTTCCAAGGGGGAAAGTTGCAAGCTCCCCAAGAGAGCACAGAGTATGATGCGTGGCTCCAGGAGGAATGCATAGAAGGTGCGCGGGCTGTGAAAACAGCCATGGATAACCTCGCTCCCCACCAGGCACTAGAGCAGATCTGGCGTGGTGTGAATGCTGCGAACAAATATATTGAAAACACTGCTCCCTGGGCGCTTTCACGGGAGGGAAGTGAGAAACTCCCGACAGTGCTTTATCACATGGCCGAGTCTCTGCGGATAGCAGCGGTGCTTTTAGTTCCGTTTTTGCCAAACTTGCCTGGAAAGATTTGGCAGCAACTTGGCATAGAATCCCCCTTGGAGAGCCAAACCTATGAGGATGCCCTCTCTTGGGGTCTTTTGCCTGTGGACACCCAGATCCAGCGGGGAGAGCCTATCTTCCCTAGGATTGAGGAAGAGGAGCTGGTGGAGAAACCTGTGAAAACCGCAAGGTTACCCGAGAATCTGATTGCCATCGATGACTTCGCGAAAGTTGAACTTAGGCTAGGGAAGGTAATTAGTGCAGAGAAAGTCCAAGGAGCCGACAAGCTGCTTCTCCTGCAAGTAGATCTAGGGCCAGATGATCAACGTCAAATTGTAGCGGGGATCGCCAAATACTATCGGTGTGAGGAGTTGGTGGGCAAGACCGTGGTTGTGGTGGCCAATCTCAAGCCAGCTACCTTGCGGGGTATTCGCTCTGAGGGAATGCTCATTGCAGCCTCAACAGATAACAAAAAGCAGCTGGCCCTCCTCAGTGTAGATGGCAGCCTGCCTGCGGGAAGCAGGATCAGCTAATGTTCTCCGATGTTCATTGCCACCTAAATCACGAAGACTTTGCAGCTGATTGGGAAGAAGTTGTGCAAAGGGCCCAGGATGCTGGTGTACAAACCATCATCAATGTGGGGTGGGATCTGCCCTCCTCTAAAGCTGCCCTGAACTTTGCCCAAAAGCGAGAAGGATTTTGGGCTGTGGTAGGGGTGCACCCTCATGATGCCAGCGGCGTTGGAGAGGGGCTTGAGGCGGAGCTTATAGCGCTGGCTCAGCACCCCAAAGTCTTGGCTATTGGCGAGATAGGCCTTGATTATCATTATAATTATTCCCCCAAAGCTGTGCAACAGGAGGTTTTCAAACGGCAGCTAGCCTTGGCTAACAAGCTAGAGCTGCCAGTTGTGATCCACTCCCGGGAGGCTGATGGGGATACTTTGGCTATTTTAGACGAGTACAAGCCCACCCGCTGTCTGCTTCACTGTTTTGGTGGCAGCTGGGAGACAGCCCAGCTGGCCTTAGAGCGGGGTTACTATTTTTCTTTTGGTGGGCCTGTTACCTTTAAGAATGCCAAAAGACCCGTGGAGGTTGTGGGCAAACTACCACTAGATCGAATCATGGTGGAGACCGATGCCCCCTACCTTGCACCTGAACCCAAGCGGGGCAGGCGCAATGAACCTGCCTTCGTGGTTCATACCTTAGAGCGAATCGCTAAGATTAGAGGGCTCTCAGTCTCTGAGCTGGCCCAGGTTATAGAGAGGAATGTAGCATTATTTTTCAATCTTCCCATGGAGGGGTGAGGCTTTGACAGAGAAGATTGCCGTTTTTTCTGATTTTGATAATACCATCTCAACCCACGATGTATGCGTGGGTCTTTTCGATGCGTTTTCGTGGCCCAACTGGCGGGAAATGGAGGAGAAGATTTTAAGCTGCGGCAAGGGGTCCCAGGTAGTTTTGCCGACGCTTCTGGCACCGCTGCAGATGACAGCGATCCAGATGCGGGATTTTATTCTCTCCCAGTTTGAGATTGATCCTTATTTCCCTGAGTTTGCAGAAAAGTGCCAGCACCAAGATTGGCCTTTATTTATCCTCAGCGATGGCCTTGACTTCTACATTAAGCTTCTTTTAGGTCGGGCTGATTTGCTTCATTTAAATTTTCGGGCCAATCATCTCCAATGGGTTGGTGATAAACCTTTTGTGGAATTTCCCTTTGCTAATGGAGCCTGTGGCCTTTGTGGCCATTGCAAGCGGTCTCGCCTTGAGACAATAGCTGCCAAGGGCTACAAAATAATTTATATTGGCGATGGTATTACAGATTTTTGTGCGGCCCACCTGGCAGATCTGATCTTTGCTAAAGATGCACTCTTGGCATATTGCCAGGAGCGGGACATTGCCTGTGAGCCTTTTTCTAATTTCCGTGAGATCAGCCAGGCACTGTTTCAGCGACCTGTTGAATTTCCAACGAGGTGACGAGGTAGATGACAGGAAGAGCATCCCAGGTCCTAGAGAGAATCTTCCGTGCCTTGGGCAGCAGCAGTACGCCTCTGAAGCGTACTACTCCTGCCCAAGTGCTTGTTGTAGGCTTTGCAGTTGTAATTCTTATAGGAACGCTACTGCTCTCATTGCCCCTAGCCAGCAGTAGCGGCAGAGCTACAGGTTTTGTGGACTCTCTCTTTACTGCCACAACAGCTGTCTGCGTTACGGGTCTTGTGGTGGTGGATACTGGTACCTATTGGTCTTTGTTTGGGCAGCTGGTGATTCTGCTTTTGATTCAAATCGGTGGCTTGGGATTTATGACCCTCTCCACTATGGTGGCACTTTTTTTAGGGCGCAAGATTGGCCTCAAGGAGCGGCTGGTAATCCAGGAGTCTTTAGGCCAGCTCTCTTTGGAGGGCATGGTGCGCTTGATTTTGGCTGTACTTGCAGTGACTTCTGTTTTTCAGGGAATAGGCTTTCTCATTTTAGGAATTCATTTTAGCAGAGATTTTGGCCTGCTGCGGGGACTGTATTATGGCCTTTTCCATTCTGTTTCTGCGTTTTGCAATGCTGGGATTGATTTATTTGGTGGCTTCCAAAGCCTCACAAGCTTCGCAGCTGATCCTGTGGTACTCCTCACGATCAGCCTTTTGATCGTTTTCGGAGGGCTGGGCTTTGCTGTGATTGTGGATCTGATGCACCTACGCCGGAGCCGCCATCTAGTGCTTCATAGCCGCTTGGCTTTGCTCGTGACAGCTATTTTGCTTTTCCTCGGTACCGTAGGGATTTTCGTTTTGGAGTATGGTAATCCTCACACCCTAGGCTCCATGGGAGGGGGCCAGAAACTCCTCAATGCTTGGTTTGGTGCTGTTTCCCCTAGAACAGCAGGCTTCAGTAGCCTGGCCTTGGATAAGATGCTTCCCGGAAGCCTTTTTTTGATAATGGTCTTGATGTTTATCGGTGCCTCACCAGGCTCCACAGGTGGCGGTATTAAAACCACCACCTTTGGAGTGATTATGGCAACCCTATGGGCTTTGATTAGTGGTAAAGATGATCTAGTTCTTTTTGGACGGAAAGTGCCGGTTTTGAATATCATCAAGGGTTTTTGCGTTGTCTTTGCTGCTCTGCTGTTGGTGGTGGGGATTACTTTTTTCCTAACCCTCACTGAAAAGGCAGATTTTCTCCCGCTACTTTTTGAAGTGATCTCAGCTTTCGGTACAGTTGGTCTTTCCACTGGGATCACGCCATCTCTCTCTCCTTTAGGGAAGCTTTTTCTTGTTATCACCATGTTTGCAGGCAGAGTCGGCCCCCTTACTATCGCCACTGCTTTGGGTAGAAGAAGACGGACACCTCCTGCTATCCATTACCCCGAGGAACGAGTGACCGTGGGATAAAACATTGTGCCAGTTTTCCAAGACTGAGTAGTAGTCGTCAGGAATTAGCTCTTGACTGAGTCCTGATAAATAAAGTGCAGTGGAAATGGATGTACAGGAGCAGATGTGTTTAAGCCACGCCCGCCTGAAGTCCCCAGGAGAGTAGTTCGGAAGACCAGCTTGTGCTAGCATTACTTTTAAAATATGCCGGAGGCCACCCCCAGAGAGGGGCTGGCCTTTTTTGTTTACCAGCAAAAACTTGGTTGGATTCATTGCTGTTTGGTAGCGCTTGATGCATTCTAGTACAGGTGGAATCAATGGCAGGCTTCTAACTTCTAGATCACAGTTTGAATT
>DIQB01000105.1:0-797 GCA_002427165.1 Firmicutes bacterium UBA5473 | reverse complement strand
AGGAGCAGCTGATTATTGCAAAAATCAATATTTTTCACCCTGGTTCTTTCCAACTCGGTGCTAGTGAGTCCATAGAAGAGGGTCAGCATGAGAATGAGCTTGTTTCGAAGCCCCAGGTAATGCTCCTGAGGTAGCCTATAGAGCTTTTGCAGTTCCTCAAGGGTGGGGATAGGTCCCCGAAAAGCAGAGTAATCTGGCAACTTGAGAGAGAGGGATTTTCTCCAGGTGCCCAAGACAGAGAGTTTGTAGTTCACTGTGGATGGTTTTTCATTCGTGATAAGAAAAAGAGACAGATAATAACCACAAAAATGGTGTTTCTCTAAGTGTTCAGTTACCTTCCAGCCTAATATATCCTCTGAGAAGTCGAGAAACTGCCTTACGCAAGTTATGTAATTGTTAATCGTTGGCAGCTCAAGGTTACGCTTCGTGAGGTATGTAGCAAAATTCTTACACATTTTAGATTTTGAATCCAAATTTAACGCCTCCTTTTACAAATTAATTTTAAATAAGCAAATGTTCATAGAAAAGGTCCATTGCTAAGGAGGAGTTGTTGCAATGCTTTTCCTTTTCATATATCTAGGTTTAAGTTGCTGGTGTTGTGATAAAATCTGCACCTTTTCACCCCCTAAAGTCCTTTTTGTTCAACAAATAGGGTATGTCCAGTTATTAGGCCATAAATGGCCTTAGTAGAGAGCGCGAATAATCTGTCATCAACATGACTGTGCTTACTCATGGACAAATGCGTTTTAAATTATACCAAATTTTAAACCAGAATGCAACAATTACAAACATGCAGA
>DIQB01000022.1:2441-2776 GCA_002427165.1 Firmicutes bacterium UBA5473 | reverse complement strand
TGCTGCCTGACGCAGAACTCGAGGTTCCCTGGCTGGCTTTCTTCCTCGCAGATAGCTAAGACATTTGGTTTAGCAAGGCTTGGTAGATGGGTCAGTAGATCATACGAGTAAGTTGCGATCCCACATTGGCGTGGGGGAAAGGTGGAAAGTACTGAGAAACGAAAAGGCATGTAGTTACCTCCTATAAATTTAATCCGCAAGGGCAACGCTTGACAGATGGTCTCCATCTGCAATGCGTACGCCCTTGCCTACAATTACCTGCTCGAGGAGGGTGCGACTGCCCACGCTTGCCCCCTCCCACAGCACGCTATCGCGGATAATACTTCCTCCCTCAA
>DIQB01000022.1:0-2213 GCA_002427165.1 Firmicutes bacterium UBA5473 | reverse complement strand
AGAGTGGAGAAAGATTCCACCCGGGAGGTGGGGTGGATCCAGATCCCACTTGCTGGGGCTTGGTATGGGGGCTGGAAGCGGCCTGTGAGGATATGGCGGTGGAGCTGTAGGTATCGTTTATGGGTTCCCATATCCAGCCAATAGAAGCTGCCATTATATCCATACATAGGTTTGCCCTTCTCGATTAGAAGGGGGAAGATCTCCCGTTCAATGGAGACAGGCCTGCCGTCTGGGATCATGGCCACCAATTCCTGATTGAAAACATAGACACCTGCATTGATCAGGGCCACAGTGGCTGCAGGCAGCTGGGGTTTTTCAATAAACTCGTGAATTCTCCCTTTCTTGCCCAACCTCACAACCCCATATGATGAAGGGTTAGAGACAGGAGTTAGAGCCAGGGTGCCTAGAGCTTGGTTTTGCTCATGGAAGGCCAAGAGCTCTCTGAGGTTGATATCTGTTACGATGTCAGCATTGAAGGCTAAGAAGGTATCTGAGAGTTTGGGAGAGGCCATTTTAATGGCACCGCCTGTGCCCAGCTGTGTTTCTTCTATGACATATTCGATTTCTACACCAAAGCTGCTGCCATCGCCGAAATGGTCGATGATGATCTCCGGGCAGTGACAGAGACTGAAAACCAGCTGCTTGATTCCGTTGTCTGCCAGCAACTTTACCAGGTATTCTAACCAGGGCCTACCCAATACAGGAAGCATGGGTTTGGGCTGGTTGGTAGTTAGGGGATGCAGCCTGGTGCCACGCCCGCCGGCAAGTAGAAGTGCTTTCAAGGGGAAAAACCTCCTCTGTTACGTAATAGCTTGCATAGAAGTAATATATAGCAAAAGACGTAAATTTATGCCTAAGGGCTAGTGATTCCAGTCCTAACATCCCCCAAAGATGGGTTTAAAATACTAAAAGCGCCCAATTCTTAGTTGAGAATTGGGCGCTTTGGCTTTAGTCTATTCGCGGAAGAAAACGTGATTTCCGATTACAGTGGTAACTGGCTGGGATGCAACCCATCTGTTAGTTGTTTTTTGGGGGTTATAAAATCCGATTGCACCGCCGGAAGGGTCCCATCCTGCCAAGGCATCTTGCACAGCCCGGAATGCTGTTGCTGTGGCCGGCTGGTTAATCCTGCCGTCAAGCACGGGGCTGAATTGATAGTATCTCCCGTCCACTACTTGGTAGATAATTTCGCGGACCGAGTGGGGGTAATTGGGGCTGCGCATCCTGTTGAGGATGCTCGCTGCCACTGCTACCTGGCCTTCATAGGGTTCGCCTGCAGACTCTGCAGTTACAAGCCGTGCCAGCAGATCCACTTCATCATCTCGGATAGAGATGGAGCCTGTGGGTGGCTTGGGCTTTTGGGGAGCCGCTGGGATCACCAGCTGCTGGCCAATCATCAGGTTATCTGTCCACAGGTTGTTGGCACTCCTCAGATTGCCGATTGTAACGCCGAACCTTTGGCTTATCAGGTAAAGTGTATCCCCTGATCTTACAGTATATACTTGGCCTCCTGGAGCCGAAGCTGGAGGCGGTACTGGTGCAGGCGTACGTGCTGCTGGTGGAATCACAATTATTTGCCCTGGATAGATAGCACTCCAGTAATTGTTTGCCACTTGCATGTCGCCTACGGAAACGCCGAAGCGTTGTCCGATTAAATAGAAGGTATCTCCTGGCCTTACTGTATAGTTCCAAAAGCCAGGGGCTCCTGGTACATAAAGGCGTTGGTTCAAGTTTAAGATGTCACTTCTAAGATTGTTAGCTTGTTTAATTGTGTTTACGGGGACGTTGAAGCGCGTGCTGAGTTTAAATAGTGTGTCTCCTGATTTAGTGTAGTAGATAATGTCTTCTGCGTATACTGCTAAAGCGCTCACCCCCAAGAATGTAGTTGCCACCACAATCAACAACAATAATTTCTTGGAGAACTTTAGCACAAACATTCCTCCTTAAATTTTTACCGCGAATTGACTAGCCTACCTGTTCTTACCCCCCTTGGGAAATACTTGCACTAATATACTTCGCTCTGTTGTCCCTTTTTCCTAGTGGGAACTGCTGGAAGGAAAATCAAGGGGAGGCAGGTGGTACCTGTGATGGAAGAAATCCGGAGGAATTTTAAAATAAAAAAAGCACCCGGTAAAACTACCGAGTGCTAAAAAATCTTGGTTGCGGGGGCAGGATTTGAACCTGCAACCTTCGGGTTATGAGCCCGACGAGCT
>DIQB01000001.1:7559-14900 GCA_002427165.1 Firmicutes bacterium UBA5473 | reverse complement strand
CAAAAACTTATTCAGCTTCTTTTTTACCTCATCCCCACCGACAATGCATTTATCCAACGCTGCATCCTCTTTTTCAATGGCATCTGCGTAATCTTTGCAGCTGCTATAGCCACAGGCTTTGCAATTGGCTCCAGGTAATAGATCTACTAATTTGATCTCTACCTGCTCCCCTGCCGCTAATACTTCCTTGCGATCTAAAAACTTTCCCCCTAATAGTCCCATGATCAAAATGGCAGGCAGAGTTAGTAAGTAGCGGGTGAGCGTGAACTTGAAACCAAAGAATTTAGCTTCCACAAACAACATAGGTGCTTTAATTACAGCCCAAGAGCTAATTATAATAATGGTGTTAGCCAGGCTCGCTCCTTTTTGCAATAGGGACTGGGCCAGAGGGAAGGCTGCATAGATCGGCCCTGCAGAAATAGAGCCCATCACAACTGAGGCGATGTGCCCTCGCACGCCTGAGTCTTTGCCAAAATAGCGCATAATTGTTTCCTTGGAGACCCAGGCTCCGATCAGGGCCGAGAGCACAAAGACTGCAGGCAAAATAGAGAGCATCTCACGGAGAAAGCCGCCTGTGATAACCAATGCTGCTTTGGCAACGTTTAGATTAATTATTGCAGTAACGATATACGCGACTATCGCAAGAACAAGAATCCTTTTCTCCTTTATACTTCGTGCTACATTCATAGGAAAATCACCATCCCTGCGGCAATTATCAAGGCCATCATGAAGCTCATGAGATTGCGATAGAAGGTGAACTTTTTGCCAAAATGGCGAATTTCAATAGGCATGGTTGCAATCCCCACCATGGTGAGGGTGGTAATGAAAGCTGCGATGGTCAAAAGATAAGCACCGCGGCTATAGAGGGATGCTGCCAGGGGAAACGCTACAAAGGCGGGGATGATGATGACAGATCCCAAAGCTGCTCCAAAGATTCCACTGAGTAGCTGGCTGCCGCTGCCTAGAAGCTGCCTGATTGTGCTCTCAGGCACCCAAGCTAATAGTAGCCCTACAAGCGAGAGAATACCTAAAATTTCAATACCCGTTTTGGCAAAGGAGTTGAAAGCACCTTTGAGGATTTGGCCTGTTTTTTTCTTATCCTTGAAAAAGGACCAGGCTAGTCCCCCCGCTGCCAACACTAACAGAATCACTGTTGACATTCACTATTCCTCCCCATTTTCCGCAAATTTTGTTAAAAATCGATCGATCCGCGCTCTGTTTTTCCGGATCAGAGCTGCCCATTCCTCCAGAAGCTTTTCTCCTGCCTGGGTGATGCTATAAACCCGCTTTGGTGGTCCTGCACCCTCCTCCCATTTGGAGCTGAGCATTTCCTTCTCTTCCAGGTTCCGCAAGATCCTGTACATATTGGCCATATCTGCAGAGCTACCTTCAAATCCAAATTCCTTGAGCTTTTCCATTAGCTCATATCCATGGGATTCCTCTTCCCTGAGAGTCAAAAGCAGGCAGGGCTCCATGAACTTTTCTAACCTACCAAACACTTGAGGTGTACTTGTTTTTGCGACCATCAAACAACCTCCTTACAATCAGTATATATACATTATGTATATAGTACGGCAATAGAATAGTTATGTCAAGTATTTTTAAAACTATTTCTCAGATCAGATGCGCTTGGTTTTGAGCCAGGGCGAAGGCCCAGGCCAGGTGAAAATCACTATTGACGCTATGTCATCTTTGCGCCAACTATGACGATCAGTTCTCTTATTAAAAAAAGCACATAGCATTTAGCCGTGTGCCTTTCCCCTCCGAGACTGGCAGCACGCATTCGCCGCTAGCTTGCTCTTTACTTTTATGCTTAATTCCTTATGCGAATTGAGCATAAAAGTAATGAAAGCAACCCGGATTTTAGGGTCATTATTAATAGCAGAGGGAAATGACAGTTCCCCTCTGCTAGAGAATATTTATTGCAAATAGCGAAAAGCCAGAAGGAAACCCTTCTGGCTTTTCATTTAGCCGATTGCAATCTCACGGCCTGCGATAAATACTCGCTCCACTTCCAGTTCTGGCGAAAACACTGCCAGATCCGCATCATTACCAGGAAGCAGACTGCCTTTATTGGTGAGACCCAGGCGCCGGGCTGGATTGACTGTGGCCATTTTGATGGCCTCAGGCAAGGTTGCCCCCACCATCTGAACCATGTTCTTCACGCTCCGATTGAGCCCTAGACAACTACCATACAAGTTCCCTTCCATGGCATCGCAGGTTGTGGCGGTGTTATTCTTCACCCTTACCCGTCTGCCATCTGAAAGATCATATTCACCATCTGGCAGACCTGCAGGCTGCACCGCATCTGTGATCAGGATGATCTTATCACTACTTTTCAGTTTGTAGAGAAGCTGCATATTGGCCTGATGCACATGGATTCCATCGCAGATGAGCTCGCAGTAGATCTCATCTAAGTTCAAAGCAGCACCGATAAGCCCAGGTAGCCTTTTCGTGATGCCGGTATTACCTCCGTTGAATGTATGTACTGCCTGATCTAGCCCTAAGGATACCGCCTCTACTACCTCCTCGTAGCTGGCCTCAGAGTGGCCCACAGCTGCAATCAGGCCTCGGGAGAGAACTTCTCTAGTTAATTCTAAACCGCCTTCCACCTCAGGGGCAACTAGCACGAGACGCAAAAGATCCCCTGCCCGATCCATAATCTGGTGATAATCCTCGGGGATGGGCTTGCGAATTGCCTCTATAGGTTGTCCTCCCCGGGCTAGGGGATTCATAAAGGGGGCCTCAAGGTAGATGCCCACAATCTGAGACTCTGCGCAACCATTTTGCTGCTGCAGAGCATAGGTTTCATTAATCTTATCCAAAGAGTTCAGCATCCGCTCCCACTTTGTAGCGTATAGGGAGGGTACAAAAGAAGTAACACCTGCTTTAAGTTCGTTCTTGGCTACAGCTATCACATCTTCCACTGTCCCGCCCATCACATCATGGCCACCACCACCGTGGATATGAAGATCAATTAGTCCCGGCGTTACTAGCTTACCTGTAACATCTAGGACCTGGTCTCCCTCTTGAGGTTGATACTCCCCACCTACATATTGGATTTTACCATCTGCAAGGATTACAACCCCATCCTCTTCTACAACCCAGGGGGTAATCACACGTCCACCTTTCAAGACAATACGCTGCACTATCTTCGCCTCCAGACTTTTTTAGTAAATCTAAATATGTCTCTAAATAACTATTATCTATGTTCGACTTTCAGATCCCTTTTTCCTTCTATTTTCTGTGGAGGCGCCGACAGATTGCAGCCCAAAAAAGATAAAAACCCCTCCAAATTTGTGCAAAGGAGCGGTGGGCAGCAGAAAAAAGGGTAAAGCAAATAACAACGATCCGGCGGCTAAGGAAGCGGATATAGAGAAATAGCCCCAAGCCCCAGCCTAAAACTACATAAAGCCGCATCTCCCCCCAGTTGCCCAGAAGCAGGAGGCTATAGAGAAGGCAGAAAGCAAAAAGCCAAAAAAGAAGGTCCCCGATCCTTGTCCAAAGGGGACCTGGGCGCCAAAGGGCCCGCAGGACTCGATAGAGATCGAAAAAAAGTCCCAACAAAAAACCAGAGAGGAGGGTGATAGCGATGGCAAACAGCTGGGCAGAAATGGCAGCCATCTTCTCACCTACCGAAACAACTTGCCCAAAACGCCCTGTCCCCCGGACTTCTTCCCCTTAGCCTCGCCTGTATATTCAAGGCCGATGATGAGGCCTTCCACAGCTAAGGTACCGCCATCTAGGTCCAGTTGCTTGATATGCAGCTCCCTTCCCCGGACAAGGAGCATGCCAGTGGCTGTCTCCACTAAAATCTCTTGATCATCGAAGTTCTCTACATTTTCCACCCCATCGATTAGGAGATCCCCTCGCTCCTTGAGCACTACCTGGTGCAATCGATGTGGAGTGGGAATAAGATCACGCCTTTTATCTTCCACAGCTAACTCCCCCTTTTCGCAAGGCAGGCTACTTGCCCCCTTATTTATAAATATGTCCACCTAGCGAAAATATGACTATTTGGGGAGTTAAGCTTTGTAACTAGCGCCAGCGCTTCTCTATTTTTGTCCCCTGAAAAAAATATTGAGCGATTTCCTGAGCCTTTTTCCCCTCCTTAGCTAAGGTATAGGCACCCCATTGGCAGAGCCCCACGCCATGGCCAAAGCCCCGGCCCTCCATGGTAACTTTGGTGCCGTCATCGGAGAACTTTGTAATAACATTGGAACGCATGCGCATGGGATCTAGGTAAATCCGCAGATCTTGCCCTGCAATCTCCAATTTGCCTCCACTGTGGAGGATGTTCCACCTCTCCACTCTGCCGGCATCGCTCTTTTGCGCGATCTCAAGCTTTTCTACAGACTTCACACCTAGCTTTTGGAGCAAACCGGCAAGTTCTTTGTGGGTATAGGTGGCAGTCCAATGCTTTACCTCAGGCGGGCTATATTTCGCCTCAGGACAGTGTTTGGACACAGTATAGGGTGGCTCTGCCTCGGGATAGGCGATGCCCTCTTTTGCCCGGGCTGTGGTCCCACCACAGGCCGCACTGAACCAGCCTCTAATTGGGTCATTATTATATGTGAGCACCTGGCCCCGAGTAGCTTCAATAGCCTTTTGAATCACTGCAGTTACATTGCCTTCGTTGTAGGCTTGGGTGTGGGTCTCATCTGTACAGACGTCTGTGCCATGAAGTTTTTGTGTACCGCCTCTAGCGATGAACTCAATGGTAAAAGAACGGGCAACTATAGCCTGGGCTGCATATGCCTCACTGGGCCAGCCCGGCTTCATCTCCCCTGCTACCACGCCTTCGAGGTATTGTTCTATGGGTATGGTGCGCTTGTTGCCTGTCTTATGATCGAAAACTGTAATTGTGCGCTCCTGGGGCAACTTTTTGGTTGGTGCTTTTCGTGCCATCATCACCGCTAGCGGAATCAAGATTGCAAGGACTAAAATAATCAGCCAAGGCCGCTTTGCCATTTGTTTTCCTCCCCTTATGTTTTGTTCTTAATCTTCCGCAAGGGGAGGGGAAATATGCAGCTCTATTCCAGTGCTTTTGCCTCGTCCCAGAGCCTGTCCATCTGCTGGAGAGTCATCTGCTCCAGGGGCAGGTTTGCATGCTCCTCAATATAACGAAACCTGCTTTCAAATTTGTTTACAGACTTGTTCAGAGCAACTTCAGGATAGACATCTAGGTATCTGGCCACATTCACCAAGGCAAAGAAGAGATCACCAAATTCCTCCTCAATTGCAGCCTCATCCCCTGATTCTATTGCCTCTACCAGCTCCAACAGTTCTTCGTTGGCTTTTTCCAAAGCCCCTCCTACCTCATCCCACTGGAAACCCACCCGGGCTGCCTTCTCTTGAAACTTATAGGCCCGGGCAAGGGCAGGAAGCCCTCCTGGCACGCCATCGAGAAGGGATTTGCGCATCTTGCCCTCCCGTTCCTTGGCCTTGATTTTCTCCCAATTATCTAGCACACCCTCAACTGAAGCTACGTCTACATCGCCAAACACGTGGGGGTGGCGACGAATCATTTTAGCAGTTTCAGCAGCAATTACATCGGCGAGACAAAACTTGCCCTCCTCTGCAGCAATCCTGCTTTGGAAAACAATCTGCAGCAATACATCACCTAGCTCCTCGCAATGAGCCACAGGATCGTCTTTGGCTAGGGCATCTAAAACTTCGTATGCCTCCTCAATCAGATAAGGCTGGAGGGAATCCAATGTTTGCTCCCGATCCCAAGGACAACCATTCCCGCCCCTGAGCTTTGCCATCACCCGCTCCAGCTCCATGATCTTCTCACCTGCGCTTTTGATACCCTCACAAGAGGGAATCACGAGACAGCAAAGTCCCCGAGAATCGATTTTCGAGAGGCCCCCAAGACTGACTTCCTCTATTCGCTCTTGGAAAGAGCCCAAATTAAAACAAAGCTTGGCCTTAGAGCTTTCTTTAGAGCCAAGGTAGCGCTCCTCTATGGTTTGCAAAGCCTGATCATCTAGTGGGCCCCAGATAAAATTTGTAAGCTTCGGATTCAGAGCTTCTGCATTCTGGCTATTTAAGAAAACTGCTCCCCTGGCATCTAAACCCAACTTCGCCAAAATTACTTCGTGCAAACCTGCTTGCGGAAAAAGTTGTGCTCTCTGCGCGAGAAGACCCACAGTCCGATCCATCTGTGCCGGTACTGTCTCCGCTATGTAGACAACATCTTCCCCGGCACTATCTGCCAAAAGGATCATCTTCGCCCGCATATCAGGGGCGAGTTCTTTGCAATTTTTAAATGACCGCCCCTCCAATAGCAGCTTTTCCTCCAAAGCGGGATTATGAGCAGCAGTATAAACACAATCGGCCTGAATAAGGAGGTTCCAGGCAGCAAGTGTGATGTTGTCCACGGAACCGATAAATTCAATTATGGATATGGCCATGGCGATCCCTTCCTTTCTCCCATAGTCTTTCGCGGATGGGAAAGAGAAATCCTGCACTCAATGTGTATTTACCAGAAGGGATTTGCCTTTTTAGATAGAATAACTACTATGTAGATTGAAACCTCAAAAACGAATCACTTCCATAGAACTCGCACACCTATAAATTGTTGATATACTCAAAAACCAGCCTAGATTTATTTTCATTATGTCCCAATAACCAGCAAACAACTGGATAATATGTGGTTGAGAGGTCAAAAATGAAGGTGCGTGAAATAATCAAACTAGTGCAGAAAGATGGATGGTATCTTATTTCAACAAGAGGTAGTCATCGACGGTTTAAGCACTAATACTAAACCTGGAAGAGTCACTATAGCAGGAAACCCCAATGAAGACTTAGCTCCTGGCACCCTAAATAGCATAATTAAGCAAGCTGGGATAAAACCAGGAGGGAATTAGCTATGCGTTACCTAGTCGTTATTGAAAGAGCAGATGGAAGTTATTCTGCGTACTCTCCAGACCTACCGGGCTGCATTGCAACCGGTAAAAATCCACGCCAAGCTAGGCAGAATATGGAAGAAGCTATTCTTTTTCATCTGCAAGGACTTATGGAAGATGGACTGCCTATTCCTGAATCTAAGGCATTAGCTAATTATATTTTTGTCCCAGAAAAAAGCTTAAGCGACCTATCAGGAAGATAGAAAGGGCCTTTTTTCAATAAAATATGGTCTTAAAATACAAACAGAATTCATTTTGACCTGAGTCTTCTATTATAGAAAAGCTAGCCTGAAACCTTGCCAGCTTGCTGCAGGGATGAAGGCGTCACTTTATAATATAATAATAAGGAATGGGTTGTAAGGGAAACCGGTGCAAATCCGGTACAGCCCCTGCTACGGTAACCAGCGACGAAGCCGACATATGCCATCGA
>DIQB01000001.1:7007-7319 GCA_002427165.1 Firmicutes bacterium UBA5473 | reverse complement strand
AAAACACACCATCTTCAGCGGGAAGAGAGGTGGTGCTTTTGTCTGTTAGACAATGCCCCATCTTGATTGATGGGGCTTTTTCTTTAGGAGGAAAAAGGAGGAGTTTTTCATGATGGATAAAATCAGAAAAAGAGATGGTAGGGTGGTACCTTTCGATTCGGGACGCATCGCCAGCGCCATCTACAAAGCAGGCTGTGCTGTAGGCAAACACGATGAGGCCCTAGCAAATAAGCTGACAGAGGAGGTAGTAGCGAAACTAGAGCCAGGTACTCTTCCCACAGTAGAGGAAATTCAAGATCTAGTGGAGCAGGT
>DIQB01000001.1:5321-6745 GCA_002427165.1 Firmicutes bacterium UBA5473 | reverse complement strand
AACTTTGAGAGCACCCTGATGGACGCTCAGAAGATGATCAAAGAGTACGTGGGCAGAGCAGATTGGAGAGTCAATGAGAACAGCAACATGAACTACTCCCTGCAGGGACTCAATAACCATATTATCTCTGCAGTCACCTCGAAATACTGGCTGGAGGAGATCTATCCTGAAGAGATCCGCTGTGCTCATACAAATGGGGATTTCCACCTCCACGATCTGGGGCTCCTCGCCCCTTACTGCTGTGGCTGGAACCTAGAGGATTTGTTACTGAAAGGCTTTGGCGGTGTAAGCGAGAAGGTGGAAAGCACGCCTGCCAGACACTTCCGCACTGCACTGGGTCAGATTGTGAACTTCTTCTATACACTCCAGGGCGAGGCAGCAGGGGCCCAGGCTTTTGCTAACTTTGATACTTATCTCGCGCCCTTTATTGCCAAAGACAAGTTAGATTATTCCCAGGTGAAGCAGGCGCTGCAGGAGTTTATCTTCAATCTAAACGTGCCCACCAGAGTTGGTTTTCAGACTCCGTTTGTGAATATCACCATGGATCTTACCCCCGCTGGCACCCTAGCCAAAAGCCCTGTAATTATCGGGGGAGAGTATCAGGACTCTTGCTATGGTGACTATCAAAAAGAGATGGACATGCTGAATTTAGCCTTCTGTGAGGTGATGATGGAGGGGGATGCCAAGGGCAGAACCTTCAGTTTCCCAATCCCCACCTATAACATCACAGATTGTCTGGACTGGGATTCCCCTGTCTTCGAGCAGGTCCTAGCCATGACTGCAAAATATGGGATTCCCTATTTTGCCAACTTCCTAAACTCAGATCTCTCTCCAGATGATGTGCGCAGCATGTGCTGCCGGCTACGCTTAGATGCCAGGGAACTGCGCAAGCGCGGTGGGGGTCTATTTGGAGCTAATCCCCTTACCGGTTCCATCGGAGTTGTCACCATCAATCTGCCTCGGATCGGCTATTTGACCAAAACCAAAGAGGAGTTCTTTGCGCGTCTAGAAGAGCTAATGGAGCTGGCCAAAGAAAGTCTGCTTTTAAAAAGACGCGTAATTGAAGATTTGATGCTCAAGGGGCTGTTCCCCTATTCACGATTCTATCTAGATGGCGTCTACAAAAGGTTCGGTAAGTATTGGGATAACCATTTCAATACAATTGGCCTTGTAGGGATGAACGAGGCCCTGCTCAATTTCTCAGGATGCGATCTAGCGTCAACAGAAGGACAAGCCTTCTCCCGCGAGGTCTTGAACTTTATGCGGCAGCGGCTGGTTGCGTTTCAAGAGGAAACAGGACAGCTGTTCAATCTTGAGGCTACACCTGCTGAGGGCACTGTCTATCGCCTGGCAAAACTGGATAAGGAGGCTTATCCTCTGATCATCGCGCAAGGAGAGGCTGATGCGCCCTATTATACAAACTC
>DIQB01000001.1:0-5050 GCA_002427165.1 Firmicutes bacterium UBA5473 | reverse complement strand
ACTCTCTATACAGGAGGGACTGTCTTCCATGGCTTTATGGGAGAGCAGATCGATGATCTTGAAGCTTTGAAGGCCCTCCTGAAAACTACCTTCTCCCGCTATAAGATCCCCTACTTTACAATCACGCCAACCTTCAGTATCTGCCCTAGCCACGGTTACCTCCGAGGTGAGCAGCCCCTCTGCCCCAACTGTGGTGAAGTTACAGAGGTCTGGAGCCGGGTTGTTGGTTTCTATAGGCCAGTGAAAAATTGGAACCTAGGGAAGCAAGCTGAGTTTGAGGAGCGTCGTACCTTTACAAGCAAGGAACTTGCAGGATGAAGATTGGTGGAGTTATTCCTCTGAGCCTTGTGGATTACCCCCAAATGCCTGCAATCACTATTTTCACAAGTGGTTGTAACCTACGCTGTCCCTTCTGCCATAACAGTGAACTGGTAGAAGGAGAGGAAGAGGCTAGCCAAGATCAAGTTTTTGCCCTTCTCAAAAAAAGAATGGGAAAGCTTGGAGCTGTATGCATCAGCGGTGGTGAACCAACTGTGCAAGATGATCTTGAGGGGTTTATAGGTAGGATCAAGAGCTTGGGGTATAGTGTAAAGCTGGATACTAATGGTTCAAAGCCCCAGATATTGGGGAGGCTTCTGGAGGAGGACCTTCTGGACTATGTTGCCCTGGATATCAAGTCCTCCCCTCAGGGCTATAGGGCTGCTACCGGTGGTAAATTAGATTTTGAGACTGTAGCCGAGGCAGTGGAAATAGTAAAAAACAGTGGGCTCTCCTATGAGCTGCGGACCACAGCGGTGCCGGGACTTGTGGATCTTGAGGATTTGGCTATCATCGCCCAGAGCCTAAAGCCCATAGAGCGCTATGTGCTGCAGCAGTTTCGGCCAGCTAAAACATTGGATCCCTCTGTGGGGAAGGTGGAGCCATACACAGAGGAATGGTTTCGTAAGGCAAAGAAACTATTCCACGGAAAGGCTGGAGAGATTCTGGTACGGGGGGTTTAAGACTAATAAAGAGAAGCGCTAAAGACCCATGTCTTTAGCGCTTCTCTTTAAATAAAATTCTCACTCGCATCCAAGACAGCCCGCTTCATTGTCTGCTGTGTTCTCCAGAAGCAATACCGAACGGACTTCTTCTAAGTGTACTGAAGGAGCTAACAAAATAGCTTATAACTTAAAGTTATAGATATGAACTGCAAATGGAGTAAAATGATCCTTTAGAATATCGTCATTTATTTCCATTTCCTGACTGCCGTTCTTTTCCTGAAGCCTCGATCCTATTCCAACCTGTTCTTTTAGGTCTAGACTAAATTCCCTCTCTTGGCCTGTGTGATTGATAACTATTAAAAGTCCTTCTTGTTCGTTTTTGAAAACAGCTCCTTCAAATCCTTCAGTGAGACTATGAAGTTTAACTCTTTCACCGTGTAGAAAGAAAGGAACAAGCTCTGAAATCTCTTGATTAAGATTAGCAATGGAATCCCATCGGTTTGGGTAATCTGGAGACTTCCTTAAGTCAAATAATGAATAATAGATAAGACCCTTTGCACCATTGACTAAGGCTAGGTAGCTCATAGCTTTGATTTCTGGAAATGTCGGCTCGCGTCCTGTACCACCATAATAAATATACCCATGAACTTGGATTACACCCCACACTGGCTTGTCACCTGAATGCGAATAGGCTGTATTCATCCAATCGCTCACATAAGTCAATGGCCTATCTGGTACAGGATAAGGATCAACACCAAAGACATCCGCACCCCGATCAAGCTTTTTAAGCTCCTGTGGCAAACATGACAATAACCAGGTAGGATGTTTGTAATCCTGCTCCCAAATCCATTGATTGTGACGCTCATTATCTGAAACTCTATCCCGTAGCTCGTCAGAAATATACCAACCTAAAATAGCCGGATGATCCTTGAAAGTAGAAACTAGGCCTTTTATAACATTCTCTTCTCCTTTAAATGGACCAACCTGATCGAAATACCAAGGTGTGCCTGGGAAAAAGTCTTTAAGGG
This sequence comes from Firmicutes bacterium UBA5473, assembly GCA_002427165.1. Taxonomy (GTDB): domain Bacteria; phylum Bacillota; class DTU084; order DTU084; family DTU084; genus UBA5278. The sequence goes on along the minus strand of DIQB01000001.1, from coordinate 3,039 downwards.
AATAAATCGTTTTAAGACCAACAGACGATAGCGAATCCAAATAGCGTTCAATTTCTCCTAAAGAGCCATAATTAATATTATAATTCACTAAAACATTAAATGAAGCATCTTTTAATTTCTTATAACTTGGTATATATTTATCGACATTGGCTGGTACATCTGAAACATACCAACCCAGCGGGAAAAAAGGTTCACCATTTACAATCAAATTACCTTTTTCATCGAGAACCGTTGCCTGCGGTATCAACTCTTCGCTGAGATTAATAAAACTAAACTCTCTAGAAGCAATAGTTTTATCATTATCCTTCAAAGAGACAACTAGCTCATAGGGAACATCTTCTTCGAGGTCGCCAAGAGCAAATTTTATTAAAGATTCCTCCCCTTTCAGTTCGCAATACTTGATTTCTTTCAGGCTTTCCTTTTTCCCCATTTTTTTCAATTCTAACATCAAGAACCAAGAAGGCGGCAATTCTTCTTCATCAGACAGATCAATTCTTGTTGATAGTTCTACAGTCACCGGATTGCTCAGATGCATAGTCCTATGTTTTGGGGACAACAGGCGACATTGAAAAGCAGGTTGGCTTTTCGTAGTTATTTGAACGTCATCAAACCAAGCTTTACCGCTTAGTCCTTTCCGCAGATACAAAACAAGGGTTATATCATTTCCCTCTAAATGTTCAGGAATAATGAATGAGTGAGTTACCTTTTCCCAATCATTCGTCCCCAAAAGGCCACGTATTGCATAGAACCCGTCTACCCATTGCCCAGTCTTGCTCATAGCTTGTATACAAGCAGTAGCCCCCCAATATGCTTGAGGATCAATCTTATGATCAATTACGTTTCCTGTTTTCACCCAAAAGCTTAGTGTATATTCCTTACCCGGCTCACAGGGAATCTTCACATCGGGAAATGAATATTGATCAGGGCTTGATACGTCAACATGTAAGCTCCGCTGACCTGAATGCGCAATATCTGTAGCATAACTCCAATTTTGCGGCAATGGACTCCAAGTATCATCTTCAAAACCTGTACTGTACACAACTTTTTCATTTGCCGATGCTAAGGCTATTGTAAAAAAACTAAGTACAACCAACACTAACGCAAGTTTTTTCATATCGCCACCTCCATAAAATCATAACGCATAGTAAGTGTGAAGTTCAATTTAATATAAAATTTCATGGTTCTACTAAAACACCCTAATTATGTTTGATTTTCTCCCCCCTTATCCACCTTTATAACCACTGCGTATGACACCTTCCATTAAAAAAGGGTAATACCGGAGTATTCTTCGAACGTTGAAGTTGAGATAACTCTTGGGAGTCTTAATGCGCACAACAGGAAGAACGTAAATCTAAAAAGCTTTAGCGCGAATATCTCCAGCTTTATTTTGAGAAATTCGTCAACACCTGAAACTCAATTTATTCTTTTCCAGATAATGCATTTAGGCCATAAGCCTTCAGTTGACTTACTACTTGCTCTAACTTCTCGTCATCTGGTGATGGAACATAAGGCATGGTGTCACACTTACCTATTGATTCATATTTAGAACGAGCCAATGAGTGGTAAGGGAGCACCCGTACCAAAACAATCCCAGAGAGCCCATTTAGAAATCGTCCTATGGCATCCACGTTCTCCTTATCGTCATTGAACCGCGGAATCAGAGGTATTCTTATTTCTATGGAAGCACCCACCTCGGATAAACGACGAAGATTCTCCAATATCCGCTCATTAGATTGACCAGTATATGTTTTATGAAGGGTCTCATCCATTTGCTTTAGATCATATAAAAACAACTTTGTGTACGGCAAAACAGATGCAATTGCTTTCCATCCCACCGATCCACTAGTATCAATCGCAGTATGTATATTCTCAGCTTGTAATGCACGGAATAATACAGTGCAAAAGCCAGCTTGAAGCAGGGGCTCTCCACCGGAGATTGTGACTCCTCCCCCAGAATAAGAGTAAAAATTCCTGTCCTCCATTACTAGCTGAAAAACTTCTTCCACCGTCATGTTTTTTCCATATAAAGAGAGTGCATCGTAGAAACATGCTTCAACACATTTTCCACAAGCAGTACACAATGTCCGATCAAAAATATGCTTCCCATTTTCAAACTGATGGGCCGCCCCTACTGGACAGACCTCCCTGCACATACCACAACCAATACACTTTTTTGCAAAGAACCCAATTTCGGTATTAAATGAAATGCTCTCCGGGTTATGGCACCACCTGCACGACAGAGAACAGCCTTTCAAAAAAACTGTGGTTCTGATCCCAGGGCCGTCATGGACCGCAAACCGTTTGATGTCTACTACCTTCGCGTTCATTCCTGTTGTTCCTCCACTTTACCATATCCTACTGATTAGCTAATTTGTGCTGCAGATTTTATAAATTCTTCTTGTTCGGCGGTGCTGAGATTAACAAAATAAACATTCCAACCGCATACTCTCACCTGGAGATTTGCATACCGTTCAGGGTGTTTTTGAGCATCCAAGAGGGTATTCACATCAAAGATGTTAAATTGAATGGCAAAGCCTCCCTGTCCAAAGTAGGTGCGAATTAGTGATACCAAAGCATTCAGACCATCTTCTCCTTGAACTGCTGTGGGATGCAACATAATATCTAAAACCGAGCCATCTGGAAACTGAGTAAAATCCAATTTGGTCACGGAATTGATCAGCGCAGTTACTCCCTCTTTATCCATCGCAGTTACAGCACCTAAATTTTTGGACAGGGGCTGGTATGCCCTACGTCCATCCGGCAAAGCGCCTGTTAGCAAACCATATTTATGGCAAAAATCTATGGAAAACAGTGCAGCAGCAAATTGTCCTCCACGATTATTAGGTTCACCGTTCACAATAGATGCCATGAAGTCTGCAAGTTTACAACCCAATTTGTCTACCTGTTCGTGATTATTTCCCCATTTTTCCAGCCGGGTTTGAGCGATCAAGCGTAGTTTTTCATTACTTTTCCAGTCTTCCTTTAACAGCTTTTGCAATTCCTCTAGTGAACACAACTTTTGTTCAAAGACCAGTGTTT
>DIQB01000051.1:24664-24882 GCA_002427165.1 Firmicutes bacterium UBA5473 | reverse complement strand
GAACATGGGCTATAAGGAGGGGCAGAGGGGAGCCTAAATTTGCTCCGGGCATATCGGGGACAGGAGGCCCAGGATTTAGCCCAGAAGCCAGTGGATCAGGAGCTACCCCAGTTTGATGAGATTTTAGGTGGACAGATCCAGCGGCTGAAGAAAATACGCACTGTCTTTCAAAAACGGGAAAAGGGGCAACGGGATTGAACAGGAAAGGGCTCACAATC
>DIQB01000051.1:24187-24479 GCA_002427165.1 Firmicutes bacterium UBA5473 | reverse complement strand
TGAACAGGAAAGGGCTCACAATCGCATCCCAGCTGTTGGTGCTGGCCTTGTGGGGCAGTAGAGCATTAGCTGTCCAGATCCCTAAATTAGAACTGGGGCTGGGCACAGCCACCACCCCAGGGGAGACTGCAGCTAGCCTCCAGTTACTGGCGCTGCTCACCATTCTCTCTTTGGCACCGGCGATCCTGATCATGATGACCTCTTTCACCAGGATTGTGGTTGTGCTTTCCTTTACCCGCAGCGCCCTGGCCACAAACCAGGTGCCGCCAAACCAGGTGCTGGTGGGGCTAGC
>DIQB01000051.1:23734-24042 GCA_002427165.1 Firmicutes bacterium UBA5473 | reverse complement strand
AACCAGGTGCTGGTGGGGCTAGCCCTTTTTCTCACGTTTTTCACCATGGCTCCAACCTGGCACCAGATCCAACAGGATGCATTGGGGCCCTACCTTGCAGGCGAAATTACCCAAGAGCAGGCACTGGAGGCGGGGCTAAAACCTGTGCGGGAGTTTATGTTCGAGCAGACCCGGCAAAAGGATTTGGAGTTATTTTTGAAGCTAGGTGACTATCCGAGGCCTGAAAACAAGGAAAAGGTGCCAACTGTGGCCCTGATTCCAGCCTTTGCCATCAGCGAGCTGAAAACTGCCTTTCAGATGGGCTTCAT
>DIQB01000051.1:22061-23567 GCA_002427165.1 Firmicutes bacterium UBA5473 | reverse complement strand
ACTGCCTTTCAGATGGGCTTCATTATCTATGTGCCCTTTATTGTAATTGATATGGTAGTGGCCAGCGCCCTGATGTCTATGGGGATGCTGATGTTGCCTCCGGTGATGCTCTCCTTGCCATTTAAGATTTTATTGTTTATTTTAGTTGATGGTTGGAATCTCGTGGTGCGATCATTGCTTTTGAGCTTCTAGGAGGAAGAAAATGGATGAGGCATTTGTCTTAAATCTGGCCCGGGAGGCCTTAACTACAGTGCTCCTTGTCAGTGGCCCAATTTTAGGCCTGGGACTGTTGGTAGGGCTTGTGGTGAGCATTTTTCAGGCCACCACCCAGATCCAGGAGCAAACCCTAACCTTCATCCCCAAGATCGTGGTGGTAATGGTGTCCATCATCATCTTCGGACCCTGGATGCTGAGGGTGATGCTGGATTTTACCAGCCGACTGTGGCTAAATCTCAACACCTTTGTGAAATAGGATGGAAGTTATTTTTAGTAACCTCCCCTGGGCTTTCCTGCTATTGGCAAGGGTGGCAGCGGTTGTGGGTGCAAGTCCTCTGATTGGTAGTCGCAATGTGCCCATGCGGCTGAAAGCGGGGCTGGTTGGCATTCTCACCTTGCTCCTGTTGCCAGCTGTTTCCTTGCCCCAGAGCCAACCGCAACTAGAGCTTCTTCCCTACCTCTTGCTTTTGGGCCGGGAGATGGGCGTGGGCTTGCTTTTAGGCTTTTGCGTCACAGCAGCCTTTGCCATCTTTCAGCTCATCGGCCAGTTCATCGATATGCCCATAGGCTTCGGCATGGTGAATGTATTAGATCCCACAAGCCAGTCTCAGATGCCCATTGTGGGGCAGTTCCAGTATTTATTAGCCATGGGAATCTTTCTTCTAATTAATGGTCACCATGGGATTATTCTTGCCTTGGGGAGGAGCTTGGAGCTAATCCCTCTGGGCGGAATTGGGCTTTCTTCAGAGCTTCTGGGCTGGAGTGTGGGGGTTTTTGCCCAAATGTTTGCTTTGGGTTTTCAGCTAAGTCTGCCTGTGGTGGGGACTTTATTTCTTACAGATCTTGCCCTGGCCATCATCGCCCGGACAGTGCCGCAGATGAACGTGTTTGTGGTGGGCTATCCTGCTAAAATCTTAATAGGGCTGGGTGTATTAGCTCTTTCCCTGCCCCTCTGCGGTGGGGTGCTGGTGGATCTTTTTGGTCCTCAGGGTTGGCTCATGGGAGAGATCTCCACGCTACTCAGACTTCTGGGGCGTTAAGATGGAAAGAGAATGGCAGTTTGAGCTGCAGCTTTTTGCCGAAGAGAAGACAGAGGAAGCTACACCCAAACGCAGAGAAGAGGCACGAAAAAAGGGGCAGGTTGCCAAAAGCCCAGAGCTAGGGCTTGCAGCTGGGATTTTGGCAGCGTGCCTGTTATTGAAATCTTTGGGCAGCAACATGTGGCGGGATTTGGCTGGCTTCACCCAACAAATGCTGCTTTATGCTGGCAGCTGGCAAGGGGGCCAGGGT
>DIQB01000051.1:19398-21996 GCA_002427165.1 Firmicutes bacterium UBA5473 | reverse complement strand
GGGCCAGGGGGATGTACAGGCCCTGGTGGGGCAGACCATCCTTTTCCTTTTGAGGCTTCTGGGCCCCCTCTTTGCAGGATTACTGCTGGTGGCCTTAGCCGTGAACCTGGCCCAGGTGGGCTTTTTGTGGAGCACCGAGGGCCTGGTACCCAAGGGGAATCGGATTAACCCCATGGAGGGAGCAAAGCGGATCTTCTCCAAACGGAGCCTTGTGGAGCTTGCCAAATCTATTTTTAAAATTGTTATCGTGGGTTATCTCGCCTACAGTGCAGTGCGGAAAAGTTTTTCAGTTTTTCTCAGCACAGCTCAAATGCCGCCTTTGGAAGGTGCAGCTGTGATGGGTGGTGCAGCCTACCAAATCGGCATCCGTGTGGGGCTAGGCTTTTTGGTCCTGGCTGTGGGGGATTATTTTTTCCAGCGCTTTGAGCATGAAAAAAGCATTAAAATGAGCCGGGAGGAAGTGAAGGAGGAGCTGAAACAAGCAGAGGGCTCCCCTCAGACCCGCTCGCGGATCCGGCAACGGCAGCGGCAGCTGGCTGTAAGCAGGATGATGGAAGAGGTGCCTCGGGCTGATGTGGTAATCACAAACCCCACGCATCTGGCCATCGCCCTTAGCTACGATCCGGACAAAATGGCAGCGCCCATTGTGGTGGCTAAGGGCCAGAATAAGTTGGCTGAGAAAATCCGAGAGCTTGCTCGGACAAATAACGTACCTGTGATCGAGAACAAACCTTTGGCCCAAGCCCTCTACAAAACCGCAGAAGTGGGGGCAACGATCCCCGGGAATTTGTATCGGGCTGTGGCGGAGATTTTGGCTTTTGTGTATCAGCTGAAGGGACAATCTGTGTAAATGGGAGGGGCTCGTGGTGGAGAGTAGCCAATCTTTCTTGACCCAGGAGAAACTGGGCAAAATAAGCGAAATACTCGTGGCCGCTGTTGTGGTGTTGGTGGTGCTGATGATGGTGCTGCCCCTGCCCCCGGTGCTATTAGATCTGCTCTTGGCCCTGAACATTAGTTTTTCTTTGTTTATTCTGCTGTTGACCATGGAGGTTTCCAGTCCCCTTCAGCTTGCTATTTTCCCCTCACTGCTTTTGATTTCAACCCTCTTTCGCCTAGCCCTCAACGTCTCCTCAACTAGATTGATTTTGCTCACAGGCTATGCGGGAAAAATTATCTCTACCTTCGGTAACTTTGTGGTGGGCGGTAATTTCGTTGTGGGCTGCGTAGTCTTTCTGATCCTAGTTGTGATTCAATTCGTGGTGATCACCAAAGGTTCTGAGCGAGTGGCAGAGGTAGCAGCCCGCTTCACTTTGGATGCCATGCCAGGAAAACAAATGAGCATCGATGCGGATCTTAACTCTGGTCTTATCGATGAGAACCAAGCAAGAAGCCGCAGGCGTGAGATCGAGCGGGAAGCGGACTTCTATGGCGCTATGGATGGTGCGAGTAAGTTTGTGAAGGGGGATGCCATCGCCGGCATCATCATTACCCTGATCAATATTTTAGGCGGCTTTATCATCGGGATGGTGCAGCGGGGACTGCCCTGGGATCAGGCTTTGAGCCAGTATGCCCTTCTCACTGTGGGCGATGGCCTGGTGAGCCAGATCCCGGCTCTGCTCATCTCTACTAGCACCGGCATTATTGTGACCCGGGCTGCAGCAGAGATGGATCTGGGTCGGGACTTGGCCTCCCAAATCTTAGGCCAGCCCAGGGTTTTAGCTATGGCAGCAGTTGTCTCAGGATTGATTGGTCTTGTGCCAGGACTGCCCTTTTTCCCTTTTATCCTGATGGCAGGCACTTTTGCTTTTTTAGCTTATACCATGAATCAGGCTAAAGCCGCTGAAAAGCAACAGGTCCAGACCTCAAAGCAGGAAGAGGAACTAGCTGCCACCCGCAAACCTGAAAATGTGCTGAACCTCTTGCAGGTGGATCCTGTAGAGCTTGAGATCGGCTATGGCCTCATTCCCCTGGTGGATCCCCAGCAGGGCGGAGATCTCCTAGATCGGATCACCCTCATTCGTCGGCAATGCGCCCTGGAGCTGGGGGCAGTGATTCCTGCCATCAGGATCCGGGATAATATGCAGCTAGCCCCCAATAGCTATCAGTTGAAGATCAAAGGGGTGAGGCGAGGAGCAGGAGAGCTTGAGCCTAACCGCTACCTGGCCATGGATGCAGGGGCTGTGGGGGAGGCTGTGCCTGGGAAGGAAACCATAGAGCCTGCCTTTGGCCTGCCTGCCCTGTGGGTAGATGAGGAACATCGAGAGCAGGCTGAGCTTGCAGGCTATACAGTGGTGGATCCCCCCTCTGTTGTGGCCACCCATCTGACAGAGGTCTTAAAAAGCCGAGCCTGGGAGCTTTTGGGCAGGCAAGAGGTGCAGTCCATGCTGGATAATGTGAAGACAGACTACCCCGTGGTGATCGAGGAGCTAATCCCCAACCTCCTCACTGTAGGGGAGGTACAGAAGGTTTTAGCAAACCTCCTGCGCGAGGGGGTCTCTATTCGTAATCTAGTTACAATTTTAGAGGCGCTCGCAGACGAGGCCAGAGAAAGCCGGGATCCAAACTTTCTCACAGCTAAGGTCCGGGAAAAGCTAGCTC
>DIQB01000051.1:0-19238 GCA_002427165.1 Firmicutes bacterium UBA5473 | reverse complement strand
ACAGCCCAGTTCCAAGATCCCGGGGGCACCATCAGAGCCTTGGTTGTGGAGCCAGGGGCTCAAGAGCAACTGGAGGCTGCAGCCGGTGGCGAGGTTGCCCTACCACCTGAGTTTCTGGGCTCCTTCTACCAGAGCCTTGAAGCGGAGCTAGGACGAGCCTTGCCAGGAGGCGAAGTTGTACTTCTGGCATCAGGATCTGTGCGGCCCTATCTTGCGCGAATTGTGCAGCGGGTGGCAAATAAGGTGCCTGTCCTCTCCTACAATGAGATTACAGACGAGGCCCAAGTGTTATCAGTGGGGATGGTGAGTGCCGATGCAAGTTAAGCGTTTCTTAGCCGCAAATCTGCCCCAGGCCTTAGCCCAGGTAAAGGCGGAATTGGGGGAGGAGGCAGTGATCCTCCACACCCGCCAGGTGCGGCAACAGGGCCTGTGGGGCTGGTTTCGGCCCCAGATCTTTGAGGTTTTGGCAGCCAAGGAAGAGCAGGCAAAGCCGCGGCCTAAGCCCGCCAAACCTAAAAAGCCTCCTTCCCAAACTCAGGCGCCCCTGCTAGCGCTGGAGGAGGAATATCAACGCTTGGGTCAGCTTGTGGCGGATTTGAAAGAGCAGCTGCCCCAGGCCCCCTTCGGTGGGGCCCAGCTGAGTATCTACGAGGCAATGCTCCAGGTGGGCTACGACGGGGAGCTTGCTCGCGAGCTTGTGCAGCTAATCGGGGTAGAGGGCGATCTACTCAAGCTGGAGGAGGAGCTCGCGGGCAGGATTAAAACAGTCCCTGGCCTTTTGCCAGCGCAAAACCCAATCGTGTTGGCCTTTGTGGGGCCAACAGGCGTGGGCAAGACTACAACCATCGCCAAGCTCGCTGCCCGCTATCGGATCCGGCATAATCTCCAGGTGGGGCTGGCCACAGTGGATACGTATCGGATTGGCGCTGTGGAGCAGCTGCGCACCTACGCTGAAATTTTAGATGTGCCCTTTGAGGTGGCCATGATCCCCCAGGAGCTGAAGGTTTCCATGGAAAAACTTCGAGAGCACTGCCAGGTGATTTTATTGGATACAGCTGGCCGCAGCCAGCAAAACAAAATGCAGCTAGCAGAACTTAAGTCTTTTCTTCAGGCAGCAGCCCCAGATCAGGTGCACCTGGTCACCAGTGGCACCGGCAGCCGCGAGTCAAATCGACAAGTGCTGGAAAGCTTTAAAAAGCTAGGTCCCAGCAGTCTCATTATCACAAAGTTAGATGAGGTGGCAAGCTTCGGGCCTGTAGCTAGCGTTATTTTGGAAGGTGGCCTTCCCCTCTCCTATCTTGCAAATGGACAAGCCGTGCCAGATGACCTAGAGCCTGCTGAGAAAAAGAGAGTGGTACAGTTGTGTTTAGAAGGGATCGGAGCATGATAGATCAAGCAGCAGGCCTGCGTGCCCAGATGAGGGGACGAGGGGGGCCAAAATTTCTAACCATCGCCAGTGGCAAAGGTGGTGTGGGCAAGACCAACATTAGTGCAAATCTGGGGATATCTTTGGCCCAGAGGGGCTTTCGAGTCTGCCTTTTCGATGCAGATCTGGGCTTGCCAAATTTGGATCTGGTGCTAGGGGTCAGTCCCAGCTATACGGTAGGTGAGGCCTTAGCTGGGGAAATTGCGCTGAGGGAAGCCCTGGTGGAGGGGCCAGCAGGCCTTGGAATTCTGGCAGGGGGCAGGGATGTGAACTTAGCCCACCTGCCACAGTCTCAGGTGGAGCAATTAGCAGGAGAGCTAGTGGAGCTGGCTTTGGGTTATGATTTGTTTATTGTGGACTGCGGTGCGGGCCTGGGGCCAGCAGTGCGAGCCTTCGCTGAAGCTGCAGACTGGCTCCTGCTTGTAACGACACCAGATCCCGCGTCCCTCACCGATGGCTATGGTCTGTTGAAATACCTTTGCCAGGAGGAAATTGAGGCCAAAGTGGGGCTCGTGGTTAACATGTCCCGCTCCCTAGGTGAAGGCAGGGATGTGGCCCAGCGGCTGCAGCTGGCAGCAGAGCGCTTTCTCTCTCGGGAGGTGCAGCTGTGGGGGCAGGTCCCCTACGATGAGGAGCTGGTGCGCATGGGACGTAAACAAGAGCCTGTGGTCCTGGGTGCCACCCGGAGTCCATCTGCCCGGAGCATTCAAAGACTAGCCGAGACTCTTGAGAGAAAAATGGGCACACATTTGCAGCCGTCTACAGGAAAGCTGCGGGGGCTATGGGATAGATTCCTAGGCCTTAATTTTGGACTGGGGAGGTAGGGTTTGTGCAGAATAAGAAATATTTAGACGCTTATTTAGACGAGAGTGGGGAGCTACTGGAAAGACTAGATGGGCAGCTGGTGGAGCTTGAAGCGTCAGGTGCGGGCATAGACGAGCTTTTTCGAATCTTTCACACCCTCAAGGGCTCCTCTGCCAGCATGGGGCTAGAGCAGGTCGCCACTCTCAGCCACAGGCTAGAGGATGTATTAGGCCAGGTTAGGGATGGGAAACTGGAAGCCAGTCCCGAGCTTGTGGATTTTTTGCTCTCAGGTGCCGACGGGATTCGAGCCTTGATCGCCCAGGAGACAGGCTCAGGCCCCACTTTTGGCCGCTATGGGGAGCTAATTGAGCAAGCCATGGCTTTTCTAGGGCAGAAGGAAGAAGGGAGTCAACATGCAAAGGCTGCCTCGGGCTTGCAGCTGGAGCTTTCAGCGAAAGAGGAGGAGCAGGCACAAGAGCCTCTTTGGCAACTGAGCCTGCGTATTGCAGAGGATTGCCCCTTCAAGGGAGCCCGGGCCCTTTTGATCATCCGGGAGCTGGGGAAGCTGGGGAAAGTACATAAATATGCGCCTGCCAGCTCTCAGTTTCACAATGATAACTACGATGGGAGCCTCGTTGCCATCTTTTCCACAGCTCTGCCTCACGATAAGCTGGAGGCAGAGCTTGAGAGCAAAGTTTTAACTGATGTGACAGCGCATCGCTTAGAACCATACATAGGGCAGCGTCAGAACCGGACCAACGGCAAAAGAACCAATGGTAGCATCCGGGTGGAGGCTGCAAAACTAGACCGGTTGCTGAATCTGGCAGGGGAGCTGGTGATTGGACAGGCCCAGCTAGATCGGATCGCAGGGCAGCTTGGGGACGATCAGCTCAAGGGGGTGGCAGCCAATTCCCAGCGTTTGATTTTAGACCTGCAAGATGCAGTGATGAAGGTGCGAATGGTGCCCTTGGAGTCGGTATTTGGGCGCTTTCCTAGGCTAGTGCGGGATCTGAGCCGGGAGCTGGAGAAAAAGGTAGAGTTCGTTTTGGAAGGCACAGATACCGAGGTGGATCGCACAGTGGCAGAGGGGCTACTCGATCCCCTGATGCACCTGTTGCGCAATGCCATGGACCACGGAATTGAGCAGCCACAGCTGAGGCTGGCCCAGGGCAAAAGCGAGACCGGACGGGTTACCCTCGGGGCAGCCCAGGAAGGCGAGGCAGTAACTATTACTGTAGAGGATGATGGCAAAGGAATCGATTCTGCCAGCGTTCGTGAAAGTGCCCTGGCCCATGGTCTGGTTACTGAGGAGCGCCTAGAGGAGATGACGGATCACGAGCTTTTAAACCTAGTCTTCTTCCCTGGCCTCAGCACTGCCAAGAATGTAACGGATGTAAGTGGCAGGGGCGTAGGTATGGATGTTGTGCGCAGCACTATCGAGTCTTTAGGTGGGGTTGTGAGCGTGGAAAGCTCTCCTGGCGAGGGAACTCGCACCACCATCCGTTTGCCTTTGACCTTGGCTATTGTGCGGGCGCTCCTTGTGCAGGTGGGAGGGGAAACTTATGCCATCCCCTTGAGTCAGATTGTGGAGCTTGTGAATGTAGGGTCCCGCGAGATTCAAAATGTTCGGGATCAGGAGTGCTTCCTCTATCGAGAAGAGGTGGTGGGCATCTACGATCTGGGTCAGGTCCTGGATGTGCCGGGCTATCGTCCAGATCCCACCCGTGCCAAGAGGATTGTGCTTATAGATTGCGGCCAGCGTCTGGTGGGCTGCCGCGTTGATCAATATTTGGGCCAGGAGAACATTGTGGTGAAAGCAGTAGGTGGATATCTACCCCAGCTTCCCTTTTTAGGGGGAGCCACCATCTTAGGCGATGGTCAGGTGGTTTTAATTCTCGATGGCCGCAATCTTGTTGCATAAAGGAGGAAGACAATTGAGACGGAAAGAGGTAAAACAGGAAGAGATGACCCAGCTGGTGGTATTTCGTTTAGGTGAAGAGGAGTTTGGGGTGGAGATCCTCGAGGTGCAGGAGATTATCCTTCTCTCTCCCATTACCCGGGTGCCTCGTGCTCCTGAGTTTGTGGAGGGAGTTATCAATCTCAGAGGCGAGATCATCCCAGTGGTGGATCTGCGCAAGCGTTTTGGTCTGTCAGCAGATGAGCTGAAAGATGAAGCTAGAATCGTGGTTGTGGATGTGAATGAGAATTTGGTGGGGATGATTGTGGATGAAGTTACCCAGCCCCTCTCCTTGCCCACGAGTCAAATCCAGCCACCGCCACCTTTGGCCGGTGGTGTTGAGGCAACATACCTCCGAGGCATCGGTAAGCTAGAGGGCAGGCTGATTGTAATCCTGAATTTAGAGCGTGCTCTCAGCGCCAGTGAGGTACAGGCACTTGAGGAAATGGAGGTTAGCTAAGCCATGGCTAGGCGCGATAATTTGCTCCTAGGGAGTCTAGAGCTAGATGCCCTGCGCGAGGCAGGCAACATCGGTGCTGGTCGCGCAGCCACTGTGCTTTCGAAAATTCTAGCCACGCGCATTGAAATGACAGTGCCCAAGGCCCAGATCCGAGAGGTGTGGGATGCACTGGAGCTTGCAGGAGGAGCAGAGCAACTGGTGGCTGGCCTCTACCTCCGCTTTAGTGGCCAGTGGCGAGGTAGCCTGCTGCTGTTTTACAGCCAAGAGGCAGTGGCAAGCCTTTTGGGGAGAATGGTTGGGGGCCAGGTCAGCCCACTGTTGGAGTTAAATGAGCTGGAGCGTTCCGCCCTTGAGGAGCTGGGCAATATTCTTCTTGCAAACTTCCTCGCTGCCCTCTCAGAGTTATCAGGCCTCTATATCCGGCCCATGGTGCCAACTGTGGCCATCGATATGGCAGGGGCTATTATCCAGGAGGTGATGGCTGCCTCAGGCGAACAAAGCGACCACGCCCTTTTGATTACTACAGAATTGGTTGAAGCAGAGGGGGGAGCCAGGGGCCACCTGTTGATTCTGCCTGATGCCCGGCAGCTTGAGGTATTGCTTGAGGCTCTGGGGGTGGAGGCTAGGGAATGAATTTAACCGGTTCGATTCGTGTTGCAATGGCAGATTATCAGGTGGCTAAAGCTCCAGCTCAGCTTATCACCACAGGCCTCGGATCTTGCGTGGGGATTGCCCTATATGATCCCAAAGTCAAGGTAGCGGGCCTTGCCCACATTATGCTTCCTGATTCCAAACAAGGCTTGCCTAGCTCCAACGAGGGCAAGTTTGCAGACACTGCTATCGTGGCCCTGATTCGCGAAATGGAGGAGGCAGGAGCGCAGCGCATCAGGCTGCAAGCCAAAATCGCAGGTGGGGCCCAGATGTTTAATTTTGCTGATCATAATGACCACAACAGTATCGGCCAGCGGAATGTGGAGGCAGTACAAGCTATCCTCGGGGAGCTTAGGATCCCTCTTCTCGCTGAGGATACAGGTGGTGGGAGAGGCAGAACCATCGCTTTTGATCCCAACAGTGGCCGCCTTGTTGTGCGCACAGTGGACAGTGGGGAGAGAGAATTATGAGCAAAGCCCAAGCAGAAATGGTAGATCTCGATCTCCTCTGGCAGCGTTTTTGCCAGGGAGGGGAGAGGGAAGCTCGTCAGGAATTAATCGTTCATTACGCCTCTTTGGTAAACTATGTGGCAGGAAGGCTGGCTGTGGGTCTGCCTAGCTACGTGGATAGGGATGATCTACTCAGCTATGGGGTAATGGGGCTATTGGATGCTGTGGGGAGGTTTCAACCTGAGCGTGGTTTGAAATTCGAGACCTTTGCCATCCCCAGGATTCGTGGCTCTATTTTAGATGGCCTCAGAAAAGCGGACTGGGTTCCCCGCAGAACCCGGGAAAAGGTGAAGCGCTACGAGCGAGCATCTTTGAAGCTTCAAGCAGAGTATGGCCGGGATCCCACAGACGAAGAATTGCGGGAGGAGCTGGGTCTGAGCCAGCCCCAGTATCAAAAGCTAATGGTGGAGGTAGGCTGGCTGAGCCTGCACTCCCTAGAGGAACTTGTGGGTATCGGCAAGGATGGGGAAGAGGTTTGTTTAGGGGACCTGGTGCCAGCGGAAGAGACACCGCTGCCAGGGGCCCAGTTATTGCAAGAGGAGGAAAAACAACTTTTAGGACAGGCCATCGAGAGCTTGCCCCAGCGGGAGGCTTACGTGATCAACCTCTACTATTACAATGGCCTGACTGTGAAGGAGATTAGCCAGGTGCTGGGAGTATCCGAGCCTAGAGTATCACAAATCCATGGGAAAGCCCTTTTGAGGTTACGCAGGAGTCTCCTGGCTTTTAACGAATAGTTAGAATAGGGAGGAGGCGAAGCAAATGGTGTGGCCATTTGGCAAGAAAACAGTGGAGGAGATTGCAGCAGTTCCCCCCAAACGAGTGCATGGAACAGTGAAAGTTTTGGTTAAAGATGAGGGAATTTTTTTGGTTGTAACGCCAGCCTCAGGCGGGGGAAACTCTGTGGCAACTGCTGATGCTTGTGAAGCGCTAGATGCCAAAGGAATAATTGAGGTGAAAATGGAAGCTGTGCTAGAGGCGGTTCGGGAAGCCACAGGCGAGCCTAAACTCGTGGCACCTCGCAAACCAGAGCTGGATCAACCAGGGCGAGTTGAGGTGGTGGTGGCAAGCGACCAGATGAGTGCCCAAATCCAACTGATCCCACCGTTGGGTGGTGAAAAACTTAGCATCGATGATGTGCTAATGGCCCTGTCTGGGGAGGGCGTTGTCCATGGCATAGATTATGCAGCGATTGAGACTGCACTGAGCCAGGAGAAATATTACGAGCCCATAGTTGCGGCCCAGGGAACAGCTAGCATCGACGGCGAGGATTCCTCGGTGAACTACCACTTCCTTTTAGAAAAGAACGGCAGGCCCACGCAGCTGGTGGATGGTAGCGTGGATTATCGCAATTTAGATCTAGTTGAGAACGTGGAGGCAGGCACTCTCCTTGCCACGCTCAATCCTGCCACAGATGGCACATTGGGCAAAACAGTTTTAGGCACAATTTTGCTTGCTAAAAATGGTCGCAACCACCCCCTGCTTGTGGGCAAGAACGTAGAGTTATCTGAGGATGGCTCTGAGGCTCGTGCCATGACCGATGGCCAGGTAGTGCTTGTCCGGGGGAAATTGGATGTGCTACCTGTATTTGAGGTCCGGGGGGACGTTGATTACTCCACTGGCAATATTAAGTTCAATGGCACAGTGATTGTGCGAGGGGTTGTCCGCGATGGGTTCAAGGTGGAAGCCAAGGGGAATGTGCAGGTACAAAGCAGCGTGGAGGGAGCAACTATAAAATCTCAAGGAGATATTATCCTTCGCGGTGGCGTCCGCGGACAAGGCAAAGCTTCTTTGGAGGCAGGCGGCAACGTAACAGCTCGATTTGTGGAGAAGGCACAGGTTAAGGCTATGGATACCATCACCATCAGCGAGGCTGCTATGCACAGCCAGCTTGAGGCAGGCACAAGGGTGGTGGTGGAAGGTGGCCGGGGCTGGCTTGTAGGTGGGAAAGTCTGTGCAGGAGAGGAGATCCGCGCCCGCACCATCGGCTCGAAGATTGGCACCAGTACAGACCTGGAGGTTGGCTATAACCTCCAGTGCCGAGAGCAGCTGCGGGGGGTTCAATCGCAGCTAGATGAGCTTTCCCGGCAGCTGGAGAGCGTGCACCAGGCCATTCGCCTTGCAGATCGGGGTTTGCTTTCCAAAAAAGCTAGCGAGGCAGAGCAGGATCAGCTTTATGTGAAACTCCGCCGTACCAATGAGGGACTTGTTACCAGGATCCGGGAGCTGGAGGAAGAGAAGCACCAGCTGGAACTGTCCATGGAGCAGCTGGGCAAAGGGGTAGTGAGGGCCAGTGAGGCGATCCATCCCGGGGTGCGAGTGACTATCGGTAGGATTGCCTATTTGGTTAGGGATGAGCTCGCCCATTCTAGTTTGCAGGTTGATGATGGCGAAATTTGCGTAAAGCCATATTAGGGGGATGGGGTTATGGGTGGAATTCGCGGCGTGGACCTAGGTATGCTAATTGATCGCACCCAACAGGCAAGCCGGATGCAACAGCTAAAAGATCAGAGCCAACAGGGCTCACAGGTCAATTTTGCCTCCCAGCTTCAGGCGCAGCAGGTGGAGAAGGTGCAGACTGTGCCTGAGACGGATAAATCCGATAAATCCTGGGATAAGAATAAAAAAGAGAAAAATCCCCAACAGGAAAAGGACGAATCACAACAGCAACCTGGGCAGGAGAAGGGGAAACATATCGATTTGAAAGCATAGGGGGAGAAGAAATGCCCTACGCTGTATTAACAGTGGGCTTATTAATTATCGCCATCAGTATCTATTTGGCAGCAAAGCAGCCACCAGCAACACCACAGGTTGATCCTGGGGAGCTGGAGGAGCTTGTGGTTCAAATTCAGCTAGCTGCCGATGATGCCATTGCAAGGATTCAGGAGAAGCTAGATCAGGTGGGTGACCTCTCCATAGAGCCCAAAGAAGCACCACCCCAGCTTTCTGCAATGGCCCAACAGGTGCAAGACCTATCATCCCAGGGCCTATCCCACAGGGAAATAGCAGCTAAGCTTGGCAGGGGCACAGGGGAAATTGAGCTTGCCCTGGGGATCGCCAACTTTATGGGCGAGGAGAAAAACTCATGAACGACAACTGGAAGTTTCTCGCGGGACTTGGAGTGGGGCTTGTGCTTTCGTCTCTTTTATTTATAGGCCGCCCCCAGACTCAAGACAAACTGACAACCATCAACCAGGCCAGATCTTTGGGGATGATCTTTCCCCAGGAAGGGCCCCTGGAAAGTGCAAAGCCCCAGGTGGAGCTCAAGGAAATTGAGCTGGAGCCAAAGATGACAGCCCAGAGAATCGCCACACTCTTGACGCAAGAGGGCATCATCGCAGATAGAGAGGCTTTTTTGGCTCAGGTAGAGGAGCGGGGCTTATCAACCAAGTTTATTGCGGGCAGGTACAGGCTTGGAGAGGCCTGGCCTCTAGAGAAAATAATAGAGTTACTCACAGGGAAAAAACATTAAGGAGGGTTAACCTCCTCTTTTTTTTAGCTTAACTGAGGATTTTTGTGAACTATTGTTGATTTATGTTGGCTTATGTGGTAATATGTGTATAAAGGAGGGGAGACAAATGAGACTTGCACAACGGGTTGACAGATTAGGTACTGAAACCGCTTTTGAAGTTTTGGCAACTGTAAAGCAACTTGAGGCAGAGGGCAAGAGCATTATCAGCTTTGCGATTGGAGAGCCTGATTTTGAAACGCCTGAGAACATCAAGGAGGCGGGTTGTCGGGCAATCCAGAACAACGAGACTCACTATGGGCCATCTGCTGGCATCATGCCTATGCGGGAGACCATCGCCAAGTACATAGCCGAAACAAGGGGGATCCGCGTAACTCCAGAGAACGTAGTTGTAACGCCTGGGGCAAAGCCCATTATCTTTCACAGCATTTTAGCCTGTGTAGATCCTGGAGACGAGGTTATTTATCCTAACCCTGGTTTTCCTATTTATGAATCCATGATCCGCTTTGTGGGGGCTAAACCAGTTCCCCTGCCGCTAGTGGAAGAGAAGAATTTTAGCTTTGATGTTGACCATCTTAGATCGCTTGTCACGGAAAGAACTAAGATGATCATTATCAACTCACCACAGAATCCCACAGGGGGAGTATTGAGCAAATCAGATCTAGAAGCTGTAGCAGAGCTTGCCATCGCAAACGATCTGTGGGTCTTCTCAGATGAGATCTATTCCAGGATCGTTTTCGATAGTGATTTTTATAGCATCACAGCCATTCCAGGGATGCAGGAGCGCACCATTATCCTCGATGGTTTCTCCAAGACCTACGCTATGACAGGTTGGCGTTTGGGCTATGGCGTGATGAACCCCAAACTTGCACAAGCTTTAGCGAGATTGGAGACCAATGCTGAATCCTGCACAGCCACCTTTACCCAGTGGGCAGGAATTGAGGCCCTAACAGGCCCTCAAGATGCTGCTGAGGCCATGGCATTGGAGTTTCGCCAAAGACGGGATCTGATTGTAGAGGGGTTAAACCAGATTGAGGGTATTACCTGTCTCAATCCTGGTGGCGCTTTTTACGTTTATCCTAATGTTACAGGGGCTTGCAAAAAGCTAGGTTTGGCAGATTCTCGGGCACTGCAAAAGTATCTTCTCCATGAGGCAGGAGTTGCAGTGTTAGCTCGCAGCTGCTTTGGTCAACGCAACGTGGGAGAGGATCAGGAATATGTACGTTTTTCCTATGCTACCTCTCGCGAGCAGATTAAGGAAGGTTTGGCTAGAATTAAGAAAGCAATAGAAGGATAGGAGGTCACATTTCAGATGGCACTAGAGAAGAACCCTATTTCCATTGTTCATTTTATGGCCTTTCCAGGTCCCGGGCAATCTAATGTTGTCTCCCGGGGTGAGGCACCTGCTTGGTATTTATTAGAAACTATTAAATCGATCCTCGATGATCCCTACTTTAGCAGCATCGAGATAACTCAAATCAAGGACCCCCAGTTGCGCAAACAGGTGGCAGAGCTCCTGGCTGCAAGCGGCAAGAACGTGATCTATTCAGCCCAACCAGTGCAGCTAATCAATGAGGAGAACATTATCGCTCCTACTGATATCAGCTCCAGCGACGAGCTAGAGCGGCGCAAGGCTGTAGAGCGCCTGGAAAGATGTATCGATGAGGCATACGAGCTTGGCGCCACAAGCATGGGTCTGATCAGCGGTAAGGATCCTGGTACAGAAAGCGGTCTCAGGCTTAGAAATGCTGCTATGGAGGCCTTGGTGCGCTCCTTAAATGAGCTGTGTAACTATGCTAAACAGAAGGCAGAGGAACTTGGCAAAAAGCCTTTGGATCTATGTTTGGAGCAGTTCGACAGGTTAGATGAGCCCAATTGCAAGAATCTGCTAATTGGTCCTTCCCATGAGGCAATAGCTTTAGCAAGACGCCTGCGGGATCATTACAAGCAGGGTAATTTCTGGCTCCTCTATGATCTGAGCCATGCTCCGCTACTTAAGAGCAATTCCTTCGACGGTGAGGATCCATCCATTCTCAAGGAGCTTGCCCCTTATCTGGGTCATGTGCATGTGGGCAACTGCGTCCTGGATCGGAACGATCCTGCCTTTGGCGATTCCCACCCCAGCTTTGACTACCCAGCAGGGGCTGTGAGCGCAGATGATTTAGCTCACTTTGTGATGGCCCTCAATGAGCTGGGCTATGATAAGGGAATTGGCTTTGAGGTTGCACCCCAAAGTCCAGATGAGCTCAGCGAGACCTTGGTTTCCAAGACCAAGACCTTCTTCGATGAGGCCAGAAATAGACTTGATGTTAACTATGCTATGGGTGGCTTTGCCTACTCCTCCCGAGCTTTTTTCCCTGAGCGGATCTTTAATTTGCTCACGGACCTGCGGGTGAATAAGCCTCAGCTAATTCATGAGGAGGCACAGAAAAGAAAGCAGCGCTCGGAGTTAACCCGCGATGGCAAGCTTTTGATCCTAGCTTGTGATCACCCCGGCAGGCACGTATCCAATGTTGGCTCTGACCCCATCGGGATGGGAGATCGCCTGGACTATCTCTCTCGAATCACCAGGGTAATGGTGCACGGTGAAGTTGATGGTGTGATGGCTACCCCTGATATTATTGAGGATCTGCTCCTCATTAACTATCTGGTCAAAGAGAATGGTGGCGAGAGCTTCCTCGATGAGAAGGTGCTTTTGGGCTGCATGAACAGGGCAGGCCTTGATGGTGCTTCCTTTGAGATGGACGATCGGATGACTGCTTATACTGCAGAGAGCATGAAAGAGTTAAATGTGGACGGAGCGAAGATGATGTTCCGGCTAGATCCCAATGCTAAATATTCTGGCCGTACCATTGTTTACTGCGCCCGAGCCATTAATGATTGTAACAAATATAATCTGCCTGTCTTCCTCGAGCCCCTTCCTGTGGAGCCCACATCCACCGGTTACAAGGTGAAGATGACCATGGAGGATATGGTGAAGACAATTGGTGTTGCCAGTGCTCTGGGAGATTCCTCGCGGAACCTGTGGCTGAAGATCCCCTATGTGGAGAACTATCATCGGGTTGTGCGGGCAACATCCTTGCCGATCCTGATGCTAGGTGGAGCCTCTACAGGCAATCCCCTAGGTACACTTGAGCAGTTCCAGCGTGGAATGGGAGCCGGAGGGAATGTGCGCGGTGCTATGGTTGGCCGCAACGTTCTCTATCCTGGTAACGACGATCCCCAGGCTGTGGCAGTTGCCATCAGCCGGATGATCCACCAAGATTACAATTTGAAGAAGGCAGTAAGTTACTTGGCATCTGCCCGCGGCGAGAATATGGGAGCCATCGTGGATCGGATTAAATAGCAGTAAGATTAGATTTTAAATGAAAAGGGGTAGACCTGTGGAGGTCTATCCCTTTTTGTGTGCTCGGCTTTGTTCAATGAACTTTGCCACTTGCCTTTTACGTTCTTCCTCTTTTTGCTGGATATAATCGGAGTAGTTCCCCCAATACTCAGCGATTTTTCCGTTTGCAGTTCGTTGCTGAACGAGAACGGCTAGAGAGAGCTGCAGAAGAAAAAAGAAGACAAGCACGTAAAAATAAATCAGAAGGCAAAAGGAGTTGCTAAGAAAAACAATTCTAAGGATGGTGGACGTTTAGCACATCAGAAAACTACAGGAAGCAAGCAAAAAACACTGTATAATGCCGCCAAATCTATGGAAAAACGTTAAAGCTTTAGAGAGCGTAGAAGCTTGAAGGAGCAATTTGTTCGGATCATGTACATTTATGTGTAAGCCTTCCCCCAAAGTATAGTGTTTCGCACTTTCTAGGGTATTTGAAGGGGAAAAGCGCCTTGATGATATTCGATAAACACCCAGAGTTGGGAAGCAAATGGGATAGGAAATTTTGGACAAAAGGCTATTATGTAACAACAGTTGGGAATGTCAATGAAGAGACAATAAAGCGGTGTATTCAAAAAACAAAGGGAAGAAGAAAGGCGTGCAGAAACAAGAAGGTAACATGAAGGGCCTCTTTTAGAGGCATGATGAAAATAGTGCGTGCGATACCCACCTTTGAGGTGTGCTAGTTCAGCTCTTATAGGGCTAAAACTCAAAAGTATGTCTCCCATTTTTTGGGGAAGCCCATAACGGTTAAGATTTGATTAAATTGCAATGAGGGAAAGCTTTGCTGATATTGTTTGAATAATTTCGCTAAATCACCGAGAAGATTTTTATGCTCCTTTTTTAATAGAACTAGTTTTAATAAAGCTACCATGGAAAACAAACTGCCTTGTAAGTTTTGTGATGGTATGTTTAATAAATTTGAATTGTGCCTACTCCTAGGGGGACGGTTTAGCTTGAAACAATATAAACGTTCTTCATGCGCACAAACGTTTCTAAAAAGGTTAATGGACTTAAGAACATCTTCAATAGAGTTTTTTGGGATTTGTAAATGCTGGTTATATGATTTTTTATATTCCTGAGAAAAATCTTTGGCTATGAGCTCCTTTAATGAGTCATCTAGAACTAAATAGAAATATGATATGTTTCCAATAGTAAGGTACCCTACCAAAACCCACAATGGAACCCCACCATGATTGTCTAGATAGTGTTTTACTGGACCCGTTCCTTCAGCTTTTTTGGATATTAAACTGGAAAGAGTGGCAATAAGCTTTAATACTGTTTTAAGGTGTTTTGGATTGCTTGAAAAATTTTTCATTTGCAAGTAAGCAGACGGCTCATTAAATTTTTGTGTAAACCTATAAGAAAGTTTTGATTTAATATTATTTTCGGCTTTTAAAAGGTATTTAAGTAGTACATTTCTTAATTCCCGATCGAAAGTATATAGCTTATAAATCTCCTCAAAAGAAGCTCCCCTTCTATTGTTTCTGGAGAGACAGAATTACCGTTTTGATCGTGCTCCAAAAAGGGATCTTTGTAGCCGTTTATTACATTGTAATAATTCTCTCTTTCAAGTATCCGTAAAGCCTTAGGACTATTTACTATTAGGCCTCGATCCCGTAAAATTTTTATTTGTTGTCTGTGTGTTTTAAAAGGTTTCATGATAACCTCCAAAAAAAAAAAGCCCAGTCCTCGGAAGGAGCATGGGCTTGATCGTTAAGATCATTTTATCATATGCAAAAGAGCTTGTCAATATGCTAATTCAAATTGGCACGGAAATCTGTTTTCATTAACCATAAGGATCAGCAGTATATTATCAGATTCGAGTAAGCAATCAAGCATAATTTTTGAAATAGGCCGTTTGGATTTTGTTTCCTCTTTGAAGTTCTTAATACTGTTGAGCACAATTTTACGAACGATGTTTAAACTTTGTTGAATGTTTTCATCTTTAACTCAGCAAAAATCCTCCCTGAAATGCACATCTAATAGCCAGTGTATTGTTTCTACAGACTATTCTAAACGTGCATGCCGCAGTAACTCTTCTGCTGAGATTCTGCAGCTCGAGATGTAATAATGCCATTCGTCTGTCGTTCCTTTTTTGGTTGTAACTATTGTATTCACAGCCCCGATACATACCAGCCCTTCCCAATTTTCCTTACCGTAAAGCCATTGAATATCGCAAGTCGAAAATGCTGTTCTATGTTCGATTCTGCCGCGTTTTTTTTTTCGCAACTGCTATAAGTATCCATTGGTTTCCTCAGGCTATCATCCATACGTCCCCTCGGAGACTGTGGTATATGGGAAATGAGGTTTGTCGGCTCTGTGCTCTGGTTGGACTTTTTCTATGGGATTGGCGTTGTGATGTTAATACCGAATTTGATTATTCGGGCATTGATATAGTACTAACAGAGCTCTTGAGAGCCAGAATGTCACGGTGCCGGGACCACGCAACTGTTTGAATATGCCAAGAAGCTATAGGTGAAACACCAAAATTATTATAAGAGAGAACTCAGTAAACATAGTGATAAAATGAAGTGGGCTGCCCAAGCAGGCAGCCCAGAAGTTCTTGTTCAGACATTGAAGCGGAAGTTAATTACATCCCCATCCCGAACAATATATTCTTTGCCTTCCAGGCGAAAAAGGCCTGCCTGTCTTAGGCCTGCGATGTTCTTATGTTCCCTCAGGTCGTCATAGTGATATACCTCAGCCCTGATAAAGCCTCTGGCAATATCTGAGTGGATCTTGCCTGCTGCATCTTGCGCCGAGGTGCCCCGATTGATGGTCCAGGCCTTAACCTCATCTTCTCCCACAGTGAAGTATGAGATGAGATCTAAGCTGCTGTAGGCGGCCTGTGCCACAAGATCGATCCCAGGCTGGGAGATGCCGATCTCGGCTAAAAATGGTTCCCGCTCCTGTGGGGGCAATGCTGCGATCTCCAGTTCCAGCTGGGCACAAATCTCAACCAGGGGCCAATTGCTCTCCTGGCAGGTCTTCTGAAGCTCCTCTTGGAGAGGGTAGTTTTGGCCGAACAGATCTTCTGCTAAGTTTACAACCACAACTGTGGGTTTGGCAGAGAGGAGCTCAAGGCCCTCTAGGGATTTGGCTTCTTCCTCTGTAAGCTCTACAACTTTAGCAGGTTTACCTTCTTCTAAAGCTGCAGCTAGCTTTTCAAGAGCCGGGATCTGGGAGCGATCTTCCGTTTTCTTTTTGGAGGCTGCAATTCGCTCCAGGCGTTTTTCTACCAGCTCCCAGTCTGCGATCACAAGCTCGCCTGTGAGCTCATTTAGTTCCGCTATAGGGTTAGTCTCGCCTAAGGGACTATCGAAGGCTCGCAGTACTAAGATCAAGGCATCACAGGGACGTACCTGGTCTAGAAACTGTCTGCCTCGACCAGGTTCAGGTCCCGGTAGGTCCGTGAACTGGATTTGGGCTGGGGATATTTTTTTAGGATTGAACATGTCCACAAAATAGTCAATTCTAGGATCCGGGACAGAAGCCACTTGAGTGCGAGCTTCTTTTTTTGTGCCAAAGCCAACGCCGCCTTCAGCTTGGGTGAGAAGGTTAAATAATGTAGATTTGCCTGCACCGGGCAGGCCAACAATTCCACAGGTGAGCAAAAGGTTCACTTCCTCTTCATAAGCTTATGAAACCATTATATCGAAATTGGGGCCTCTGGGCAACAGGTGAAATTATATAAGGTAAGAATCCGGTGAGTAAATGTAGCGTTATACATTGTCAGTACAGAGGACAATTACTGGAATTGGACGGTTTTAAGCGGAGATTAATTATAGTTGAGCAGCATGACTATATAATTCATCTTTAAGCGTCTTCATGGCGTTGTAATAGACATAGCAGTGCATTTATGTTTTTCGTACTACAGAATCAAGCATCATATTACCCTAAAGCATTAGAAAAGGTTTAGGTGGTGAATATTCTTAAAAAAAGCCCGACTGAATTTTATCCAATCGGGCTAAATAGATGTTTTTCCTAAGATGATTTCAATGTGTTCTAGTTATCTTATGCTATTTTTTTTGTTTCTGTTTTTTTATCATTTCACTAAAGCCCATCCAAACTACCCATACATAAGCAACTGTCTTGGGCATCATTAAAGCTCCGATAGGTGGGAATATTTCTGCAAACAACACAACTGGGGCATAAAAAGCAAAGCTCAGCGTTATGGCAAGCCACATGAAGCCAAAAGCCTTGTCATTTGTAGCTTTTGCCTGTTGATTAAACAGAATAATTATAAGAATACCCATAAGCGCAAAAGGAATGTTACGATAAATTGCCCAAGCAAGTGGCGAATTAGGACTGGTCCAAGCATTCTGTGGGAAGAAACTAAGTCCTATACGAGCAGCAGCTAGTAACAGCATCGTTACTGTAAGACCATTTTGATTTTGTATATCATACCTTTTTCTCCAGACAAAATACAATACTATATAAAAGATTGTCATGGTTATTGATGTAATAAACTGTCCAGTACCAAGTGCTACTATATTTCCTGCGAAACCGCCTTCACTCCACATAGAGAATACACGTGGTACGAGATGGAATGCATCTCCACATCCTAAGATAACTGCCATCCATCCAAACAATGTATATTGCTTATTACCATTGGCTTTAAGGAGCATGATAACACCTAAACTAACTACAAAAATCAGGTAGGTCACATCAAAAATTGTTTCAAATATATACATAAATTCACTTCCTAAATAAAGTTCATATTCAACGATTTTTATTGATAAATTTTATGCTCTACAAGCTCTATGAGCATAGAGCAGTTAAGATCACCTATTCTTAGTGATGTTATAATGTTTCGAAAAACAAATTCTATGAGAGCTGTTTTAGTAAATGTTTCTGTCCAAACAGCTGGAGAAATTTCTTCGTCTTGGTTTATAACCTGTATCATTGCTTTTTTCATTCTATCAAAGTACTCAGATTCCATTTTTTTACCTTTTTTTCTATCCTGCAAACTAAGAACGGATATTTGACTTAGAAACTCTGAGGAAAAGCCTTCTAAACCGATAAGCAAGCGACTGTATATTTCATCAACCATCTCTATAAAACTATTGGCATGTACTTTATGGAATGCTGATTTATGGATTACGGTATCCCAAAAGCGTTCAATCACTGCGAATATTAACTCTGCTTTTGACGGAAAATAGTTATACATACAACCAACCGAAATATTGCATTCCTTTGCTAATCTCCTTATATTGAGTTTTTCAAGCCCATCGCGAACTAAAATTTTTTCAGCCACATCTATAAGCTCTGCTTTAGTAACTACAGGTTTATTCATTATTATAACCATGCCTTTCGCGAGCTCAAGGCGCAAAACGTAATGAAACGTTGCCTTTGAGCTTTTTTTATTGTAACTTAATTATTGAGAGAGCAGGCAACTACAAATCACGTGGAGGTGAGTGCGCTACTCTTTTATAGAGAAGACCGCATTATTATATGTGTAGGTTGTCCTTTCAAGCGCAAATAAGTGTGCCTGCGAGCACGAAGACTTATCTTTGTATAAACAAACTCGTTTATAAGCGGGACAACCAGTCAATGCCTGTTCCTCTCAATAATTTTTAGAAAGGAGAACTTAATGCTAAAAATCGTTTACCCGATTTGCTGTGGCATTGATGTCCACAAAAAGTTTGTAGTTGCCTGTATTGCATCTACTAATAACCAAGGGGTTACCACTTACAGTCGTAAGCGCTTTTCTACCTATACTAATGGTTTGAAACAGTTGTCGGAGTGGCTCAGTTCTAATTCCTGTATCCACGTTTGCATGGAATCTACAGGCAAATATTGGATCCCTGTGTACAATATTTTGGAAGCTACCTGTAAAATCACACTTGCCCATCCCAAATATGTCAAAGCTATTCGTGGCAAAAAAACAGATAAAAAAGATGCAAAATGGATTGCTGACCTTTTTAAGCATGACCTCGTTGCAGGAAGCTTTATGCCACCCCTACCTATCCGTCAATTGCGTGATTTGATGCGTTATCGTTTTAAGCTAATTAATTTTTGTTCAAGCGAGAAGAATCGGATGCAAAATTGTCTTACTGTATCAAATATCCAACTTGCTAATGTGGTGTCTGATACTTTCGGTAAGAGTTCAATGAAAATCATTGACTACTTGCTTGAAAATCCTTATGACAAGGATTTTGATTTTCTTCCTTTTCTTCATGGGAATATGCTAAGCAAGGCGGATGATATTCGTCTTGCCATTGACGGATTTATTACCCAAGAACAACAGCAAAAAATGAACATCATTCTTCAGCATTATAATGGAATAGAAGAGTGCAAGTCCAGTCTTGAATCCGTAATCTTATCGCTTATGGAGCCCTATGCCAAGGAACTTTCTTTAGTGTTAACTGTACCAGGTATCAAAAACCCTTTTTCCGCTATCGCTATAATTTCAGAAATTGGGGCTGATATGTCTGTGTTTCCTACAGCAAAACACTTGTGCTCCTGGGCAGGGTTAACTCCCCAAAACAATGAAAGCGCGGGTAAAAAACACTCAGTTCGTATCTCCCGTGCCGGGGTCTATATTAAACCACCTTGAGTTTCGCACCTCTATTAA
>DIQB01000118.1 GCA_002427165.1 Firmicutes bacterium UBA5473 | reverse complement strand
AGCTACGGTAGGTCTGTTGCCAACCCCCGTTCCGGACTTTCACCGTATAGATAACCAGCCCTGCCGGGCTCACATACAGATGGGAGCAAGTGCCCCCATCTTCCCCTTTATGCTGTTAAAATCCGATGAACCCTTCTTAAGGCTGCGCCGTAGAGGCCCATATATTCTGTTGCACTGCGGTTCCAGGAAAAGTCGCTATGCAAGGCATTTTCCACCAAACCTTGCCACTTTTGCCCATCATAGTAGACACCCAACGATCGCCTGATGGTGGAGAGAAACTCTGTGGCATCGTATTCTCTGAAAGAAAAGCCATTACCATGGCGACTCTCAGGATCATAATTTGTGATGGTATCTTTAAGACCACCGGTCTCACGCACAATAGGGATTGTGCCATAGCGGAGACTAATCAGCTGCCCAAGCCCACAGGGCTCATAGCGGGAGGGCATTAGGAACATGTCAGAGCCAGCATAGATCTTCTGGGCCAATGTGGCATTGAAGCCGATGTAGACGCCAACTTTATCTGGGTAGCGCTCCCGCAGATTACGAAACATCTCTTCGTAGTGGGGATCCCCTGAGCCCAAAACCACAATCTGCAGATCGTGGCCTAATAGCTCATCTGCAATTTGGGAGATGAGGTCTAAGCCTTTCTGATCCACAAGCCGTGAGATTAGGCCAAATACTGGCACATCACCTAGGGGAAGCTCCATCTCCCCTTGCAGGCCGTATTTGTTGGCTTTTTTCCCTTCTAGATCAGAGTAACGCTGATAGATACGCTGATCTGTGCCGGGATTGAATTCGTGGTAGTTGATGCCATTGACAATCCCATACAAGTCCTCGGCTCTGCTACGTAGTACCCCTTCCATGCGCTCACCAAACTCTGGGGTCTGGATCTCCTCTGCATAGGTGCGGCTCACAGTGCTCACCATGTCTGCATAGACAATGCCCGCTTTCATATAACTCAGTTCCCCATAAAATTCCATCCGCTCGGCTGTGAGGTATTCAGGCCCCAAGCCCAATAGCTTTAATACTTCTGAACCAAAATTCCCCTGATAGCGCAGATTATGGATGGTATAGACTGTAGCAATATCGCTATAGAAGGAGTCCTCTCTTTCAGCTTGGCGTAGGAGGGCAGGGATGGGACCGCTTTGCCAGTCATTGCAATGGACAATCTCTGGCCGCCAATTGAGAAAGCGCAGCATAGCTACAACTGCCCGGCAGAAGAAGGCATAGCGCTCTGCTTCATCCCAATAGCCATAGATGTTATCCCGATCGAAATAGTGATAGTTATCAAGAAAGTAGACTGGAACTCTTCTCTCTTCATCCCCCAGGCGGGCCATAATTGAGCCCTCGCGCAAAATGGCGGTCTCTTTCCGATCCCCCACCATCACTGGAAAATCTCCCAAAGTGCGCTCTGGCTCAATTCCCCTGTAGCGGGGGAGCACTACTCGCACATCATTACCGTGCATGGCAAGGGCTTTTGGCAAAGATCCTGCCACATCAGCTAGGCCTCCAGTTTTAGCAAAAGGAACAACCTCGGGTGAGACCAGCAGCACACGGTAAGTTTCATCAAATTCCTGTGGTTGCATCTATTTTCACCTCGCGTAATTCTTGTGCTGCCAACTCTGGAGCTGTAGGGTTGATGTAGATCCCACTTCCCAGTTCAAAGCCAGCAGCAATAGTAAGTCTTGGTAGCAGCTCTAGGTGCCAATGGAAGTATTGATCATATTGCCCTGGACCTTGCAGGGGACTAATGTGCCACTGCAGGTTATAGGGAGGGAAATTGAAGGCAATCTCAAGCCTGCGGACGAGGCGTTTGAGAATTCCCGCCAGATCCTTTATTTCCTCACCGGTGAGACTATCGAATTCCCCATCATGACGCGAGGGCAGAATAAGAACTTGATACGGTACCCGAGAGGCAAAGGGACAGAGCACAGCGAAGTGTGCCGAGGCCTCCACGATCCGTCCGTGCTCGTGAGCCTTGTTGATAATGTCGCACCAGACACAACGATTGTGTTGTTCATAATAAAAATGCCCACATTGTAGCTCTTCTTGGGCTTTAGGGGGGATAATGGGGGTTGCAACAAGTTGGCAATGGGTGTGTTCTAAAGATGCTCCAGCTATTCTGCCCGCATTTTTAAATAGTTGCACATACTGGAGTCTCTCGTCAGCACGCAACTGTTTAACTCTGGAAATCATAGCTGAAAGTATTTGCTCCATTTGCTCTTGGCTATGGGTGCCGAATGTAGAATTATGATCCGCTGACTCTACAATCACCTCATGGGCACCTATGCCATTTTTTTGCACAAGGGGACCATCCCCAAAGCTAGGTTCGTCTGATTGTCCGCTGAGAGCTGGAAATTTATTTGGCACTACCCGCACGCTCCAGCCAGGGGTGTCTGCTGTCCTCTCTCCTCTTCCCATAGCCAACACTTCAGGTGGTGTCTCTTGTTCGTGTCCAGGGCAGAAAGGACAGTTGCCCTCTCCTTTTTTCTCATCGGTGGCCACCTTAAAATCATGTGGCCTTTTTCCTCTTTCACTAGCAATAATAACCCAGGTGCGGCTTGTGAGATCTTTACGTAGTTGTGGCATCTGTCTCCTCCTTCGGCTTACAGGGGATCATATATAGTTTCGTCAAAGGGACGTTCTTTATACATTTTTTCAAAAAGAAATCATCTGGCATCTAAAGTCACTATTTTTTGAAAAGAGGACTATTGGAGATACCCCCAAACAGTTCTGATACATAGATTAGATTATAATAAACTTCAAAGGAGTGACTTCCATGTTAAAGCGTATTTTTAGGTTTACCTTTGTTTTTCTGCTTATTTCTGTGATGGGGTTTGTAGGTTTTGCCGGTGCTGCAGAAAATATCCTACCTAAAGAGGTAGTTAGCCAAGTTACAAGTCTCCAAGAGATTGACACCAATTCCCCCGATGCTCAATCTCATGGTTTTTTTGCAACTATTGCCTGTGGTACCTGTCAAGAATTGACGGTTACCGATATCCCTCTTTGTCCTCCCGCTAGCGAAATTATTAATGTCTTCAAGTTTCCAGTAATCGACGATATCACTATCTGTTTTGATAAAGTGCTTGTTAATGCTCACGTATTTAAAGTTATTGTTTATAGAGACCTAAATGGTGCAGTTCGAACCAGAGTCTTTTGCGTCCCTGTAGATTGCTGTATTGATATTCCAGGAGCAAATCCGTTCCATGATCGAGTATCTAGCCAAGAGATTGTAGTTGAGTGCGAAAAAGACGAACTCCGCAGGGGGGGACGTATTCTCCACGAAAAAATGTGTGTGCGGATAACCGTCGGCCTAGAACGATTTATCACCGGCGATCCTTGTCCGCTAGTCCCTTAGCTCTAACCCCGAGAACCTAACCTAGCAAATCGAGTAGGAGGCGGATCACCACGCCGGCCTCTTACACCACCTTATCATACGGATCGTACTTGACGGTTTGCTAAACTACTGACGACCCGCAGGATACGCGGGTACCAAATCGATTAGGCCTTGGGTCAATCAATATTTATTGCCCAGGGCCTTGTTTATTTGTGAGGTATTTGAGAATGCCCACTAACCCTTCCTTGAAAAGGCCATTTTTACGGGCTTCGTTCTCTGGAATTCCGAGTCCCCGCAACTTGCGGTGTTTCGTTTTGCCCTGCTTCCATTGTTTCCATAAGCACATTCGCAGCCTTCTTCGCATCCAACTTGCTATTTTATCCAAATGGCTTTTACATCCGCTATCCGGTAATAGTTGAGCCATCCCGATAGGTACTCATTTCGGCGTGTAATTCGGTATTTCATGGTAGAAGGCTTCTTACGGCTAGTCATTTCCCTATTTTGTTCTTACACTTTTGTATGGCCTTCGGTGCTAGTCGTATACTTACTTGCTTGTCTTTCGCCCTATAATAGAATCCAAATCCTAGATAATACCGGTCCCAGGTCTTGTCTATGGCACTTTTGTTGTGGATAATTTTTAAACGCAAGAAGGATATCTGACTGCGTTAACCCGTTAAAACTACACCCCTTCGGAAGAATTCGTCGGAGAAGCTCATGATTATTCTCTACATGAGGCTTTTGAAAAGGTGAGGAAGGTTCACAATAAAAAATTGTGGTTCTCCTGCTAGAGTCATCCGCAAATTCAAGTGCTTTGGGATTTGAAAACTCACTACCGTTATCTTTTTTATCCCGAATTCAGGATAAGGGCGACTATGCCGAAAAAAATACTATGCCGAAAAATAACTATTAGGCTACTAAAACCGAAGTTCCTTCAATTTCTTCGGCATAGTATTTAACATCAATCCAGTCTATAGAGTACTTCCATATATTCTTTGGTTTTCCCCTTGGGTATCTCATCAACCACCTCCTTTACAAGTAGTATAAAAGATGTAGCCATTTAATTGATCCCCCTCCTTTACTTGTAGTTATGACTTGAGTCTAACTACATAATAACAATAGAGGTCAAGAAATCAATATACAACTATCCCGAATTTATTGGTTAACAATGGCTTAGAATAACGCTTTCGTTCGTTTTTTCGGCATAGTATTTTTTTCGGTATAATCTGTTAGGATAACAGGGAAAAGCCTTCGAAATACATCTTTTCCCAGGATTGAATACAGATCGTTAAAAATGTCAATAACAGATTGAGATGTATTGTGTTCTCGTAAAAAGGCCAGCATAAAACCGCAGTTATTAAAATGTATAGTAAGAAGCACGCTGCCGCCTCTCATCCATGCGAATAAGCTCATCCTCTTCTATGTTAAAACCACTTCTGCAATCGATAAGCTTATCTTCATAAGCCTTTTGTGCCGGCCTATGAAGATAATAGCGTTTCCTCAAGGTGCACATATGTTCGATTTCACAACCGTTGCACACATAGGGAGGTTTTACAAGCCTTGCACAAAATTCCTCTTTAAAATCCGGGCAGACCGTGTTGCAAAGCTTGCAAACACTACATCGACTTCTATTGCAATCCGGCTTATCTTCGCATAAGTGAATTCTATGGCAGTCTCTTCTCATTATGCACCTGTTGGGAATACGACCCGGAGCTGACTTGTTGCTTGGAACAGAGTTCTTTTTGATTTCTCTTGAGATAGTCGAAGTACTCTTTCCAAGACGAAGAGCACGTAGCCAATGCTCTACTTGGCTACGCTCTTCATTCGTCAAATGTTTATTCTTCGACATTGTGATCGCCCCTCTTTCTGGCTGCTAGTATCGTAAATTGTATTTTTGCAGACAAGCTAGCCAAAAGCAAGAGGTATTTTGGAAAAACAAAATGCAACCCCCTCCCACCGCGGTGGGAGGGGGCATGGGATCCCCAGTTGTACGTCTAAGTGCAACCTCCCCGTTTGTAAGATTAACTGCAACCTATAACAGTCCCGGGGGTTGCGTTTAACTTGTCAAGTGGCCTTAGTTTGAGCACCCGTTTGTCTTTAACCTTTCTGGCTACTCGTGCCATAAGCATGTCATGATTGACCCTATCGAAGAATTTGGACAGGTCTATGTCTACTGTCCAGTTTTGACCGTTTGGTTGACTGACTCAATCTGAAATCACCCACGAGGTTATGATCACTTTTTCCTTTTAAGATTTTCATAATAAGTATTAAGCATAGAGTCTAGCATCTGACTTGCTGCAATTACATCTGGATCCAGAGGGCTTTTGGCTTTTAGCAAAGTTTGCAGTTGGGCACGTAACTCCTCAACTTTTTTCAGGGTCTGTTCCAATTCTTCGGGCATAATTTACTCCTTCTTTCTTAAAGAACTGAAACTAGCTTTGCCCTCTCTTGCTTCTTATTATGTATAATAAAAGAACTGCTGCTTCAGGTGAAGCAGCAGTTCTTTTTGCTAAGGATCTACTTCAATTGCGTTGTACTCTACACTACAAATTCGGTTTTTGGGGATAATAATAACCTTGGCCAATTGTTTATCAACTAGCTTGCCTTTGTTGAAGGTCTTGATCAAAAGGCACTCTTTGGCTGGCGGCACTAAGAAGACAAACCCTCCAAATTCGATTGCCTTTTTGACGTTAAGCACCTTTTTACAGCACTTTCCACATTCGAACTGAACAGCTATTTTGCTCAAACCTGTACCCACAAATACATTAGGATCCAGCTCTACCACGTTAAACTCAATGCTACAGAGGTGATCCAAAGCTATTTTTATTTTTTCCAGACACTGTTTCTCTACAAGTTGTCCTCCACTGAATGCTTTCAATAACAGTTGTTCCGCGCTAAGAAACACAGTGCCATTGCAAAAATCCAGGTCAAGACAGGCAGATTTGTCAAAGGCAAGGACCTTTTTACAACAACCACCACAATCAAATTGAATCGCGGCTACTGCACTTCCCACTTTACCGCACTCTTCACAGAAAGAAGCTTCTAGCTGATCATTTATGGCAGCCCCAACCCGAGAGTTATCTTTTGAACTAACATCAATCTTATTATCCTGAAAATTAAATTCTAGATTTGTAAACTCACTTTCCTCAACGTTAAAGCTATCAAACAAAAAGAGCACCTCCTACTTTTAACTTCATTTCATGTTATGTAAAAGCTAGAGGGCAAGTGCTATTCAGAAGTCATTCTTTTCCTTTTAAATGCTTTGTTTATTTTAAAACAGTTAACCCCTCACAAATTGCGAGGGGTTTTGAAAAAGATTCCGGC